>JBKPCD010000178.1:0-7610 GCA_046727175.1 Acidobacteriota bacterium
GCACGGCCGTTTCGGTGGAATCCCAGTCGTGCGTGTCGTGCGGGGAGGACTGGTGGTACCACACCATCGTGCCCGTGTCGGCATTCAGCGCGACGATGGATCCGGTGAAGAGATTGGCGCCGGCGCGGTTCCTGTGCGCCATGACGGGTTGAGCGTTGCCGGTCGTGACGTAGATGTAATTGAGCTCGGGATCGTACGTGATCGGTGTCCACGTCATGCCTCCGCCGTGCCGCATGGCCTCCTCGGTAGGCCACGTCTCCGATCCCGGATCGCCCTGTTTCTGCGGCACGCTGTACCAGCGCCACTGGCGTTCGCCCGATTCAGGATGAACCGCCTGGAGGTAACCAGGGATATCGAAGTCATCGCCGCTCACGCCGACGATCAGGTGACCCTTCACCACGACCGGTGCGACCGACGCGTAGTAGAAGTTGTCCATGTCGCAGATTTGTTGTCGCCAACGCTCCTGACCGTCCCTCAGATTCAGCGACACGAGATAGCAGTCCGGCGTCTCGAAGAAGAGCCAGTTCTCGTAGATCGCCACGCCGCGATTACTCAGGTGGTTGCCGCCAGTGGTCTGCCATCGGTAGTGCCACAACTCGCGTCCTGAGCGCGCGTCCACGGCCCACACGTGGTCAGGGACGGTGAAGTACAGGATGCCGTTGACCTGCAGTGGCGTGCTCTTGATCGTGCCGAGCGGCGGCCCTGCAGTCGACAGCCGGAACATCCACGCCAGGCTCAGATGGTGAACGTTCGCGGTGTCGATCTTCGAGAGCGTGCTGAAGCGGCGACCGGAGTAGTCACCGTTGAACGTCGGCCAGCTGTCGGTGCCTGCCTTGAGCAGCGTGCCCGGATCGAGTCGGCCCTGTGCGATCAGCGTGACCGACGCCGCCGCGACGACAGCGCCAGCGAACACTCTGAATCGCGACGGCAAACGCAGTGACGAAAGGAATCGAGCACGGCGGAGAACGCTCATTTGAGTGTTTCGAGGTACGCGACGACGTCGTGCATGGCCTTGTCGGTCAGCCGCTCGAGTAGCTCGACGTGCGCCGCATAGGGATCGTGCTTGACGATTTTCATGGCAGGCGCGCGCGCAAAGGAGCGGTACTCGCCCCCGGCATCGCGCAGCGCGACCTCGAAATCGTCGAGACTGACGAGAGTTCCTTCGACCGAGCGGCCGTCGGGCCAGGTCACCGTGAGGGTGACCGTCGTTCTCCCCGTCGAGGCGTTCGCGCCGCGCCGCGTGCTCGTCGATGGGAAAACGAACCGCTGCTGGATGTCGACCGGGTTGTATTTCTTCCCGTATCCCGCGAGATCTCCGGTCGGCGAGTGACACGTGCTGCACTGGCCTTCGCCATTGAAGTAATCCTGGCCCGCCCTGGCATCTCCGCTGAGGACGTTTCTTGGCTCGTACGCGGCCGAACCCTGGAGGGTGTCGTTGATACGCTGCCAAATGAAGTGGGAGAGGTCCGTGATCGTCGCGTCACTCAGGCTGGCGCCCGGCGCTCCAGACTGCATCGGATGTCCGCGCTTCAAGAACGGTCCGATGGAGCTGCCGTAGCGATCCCGAAGCACCAGCCGCGATCGAATCAGGTTCGTGCCTTTCTCGGTGCCTCGCGCACTCGGTCCGTGGCACGTGACGCACTCGGCCGCATACGTCTTCTGTCCTCGCGCGGCCGCGGCATCGTCTACACGATGGCGATCCGCGGCGCCGACGTGCGCGCGCGGTCCTCGAAACGCCGGCGCCTGACCCGCGGCGGCCTGAGCCGACTGCACGATCGACTGCCGTCCGTAATGCGTGCTGAGGTAGTCGAGGATCGTCGTGAAGTCTCCCGGCGTGATTACCGCCCCTCTGGCGGTCTGCATCGAGATCATCGTCGCTTCCCATTGCGCGCGGGAGCGTCCTTCAGCCGTGGCCCATTCGGCCGTGTGGCAGGTCGCGCAGACTCGGAGGAATGTCTCTCGCCCTTTCCTGTCCTCCGCCGTCTCCTGTGAGGGTGCGGCAGCCTGGTGGGCCGATGCGGCGGCCCAGAGAAGTATCAGGAGTGGAAGAACGATCGACGTCATTCAGTCAGTGCGATGGCAGGAGTTCTGCGATCGAAACGGGCGCACCGTTCCGTGACTTGCTCAAGTCCGCAGCCTCCATGAATGCCATGATCTCGACGGTCTCGTCCACTGGCACTGGAGACCGGCCTGTCTGGAAGAACTCGACGATTGCAGAAACCAGCCCGTAGTAACTGGATCGTTTCGCGCTCGCGTCGGTTGCGCCGGGTGACGGTTCGGACACGACAGCCTTGGGGCCGAAGACGATCTGTCCGTACGTCTGCGCTCCCTCGCGGATGCCTCGGACCACACCGATGCGTCCGTTCTTCCACTGCCCGACGACGACGTCGGCGCCGGCTGTGTGCGTGCGCGTGACCGTCTCGCAACCGATTCCCATGAACGTGTAAAGGATCTCGACCGCGTGTATGCCGTACCAGAACAGATCGGGATGGTGTGGCTCCAGCGTGGCGGGCCCCCACGCGATTGCTCCGAGCACTTCTGCAACCCGTGGGTCTCGTTTGATGGCTTGAACGTCATCGCTGAATCGAAGCGAGGACGAGCTGAACACCGGCGTCTGATGCTCTCGTGCGAGCCGCGCGAACTCGATCGCGTCGCGGACGCTCGTGGTGAACGGCTTGTCGACGAAGAGCGGCTTGTGCGCGGCGAGCACCGGCCGCGCCTGTGCGAGGTGAACACGGCCATCGACACTCGTAAGTATGACCGCGTCCACGCGGCGCACGAGCTCATCGATGGAATCGACCAGTTCAATCTTCCATGTGTCTCGAAGTTCAGCCGTGAACTTCTCGACCCGCGAGGTACTCGCGTCGATGTCCGGGCTGCCACCCTTGAATGCGGCGACAACCCGCGCGCCGCGCACGTGATCCGGTCGTGCGCGATCGTTCAGCAACTGCGTGAACGCGCCGGCATGAGAGGTATCGAGGCCGATGAGGCCGATGCGGATCGTGCGGCTGGCGTCGCTGATTTGCGTCTGCTCTCCATCGAGCGTGCGCGCCGTCGAAACGAGCGTCGTCAGCGCGATCGCGATTGCCGCTCGGACGCACGTCATGCGCATGTCAGGCTTTGGGCCGTTCAGAAGCTCACCTTCACCGCGAGCTGAATCTGTCGCGGAAAACCGTTCTGCGCCGTGATCGTTCCGAGCGCAGAGTTCGTCACCGTCGTATTCGGGTTCTGCAGATTCGTCCGATTCAGGGCGTTGTATGCCTCGATCCGGAACTGCAGTTGCCGGTTCCCGCCGAGGCTGACGTTCTTGAGGAAGGACAGGTCGAGCACGGCGTATCCCGGTCCCCGCACGTCATCGAAGCGAGACGGCTGCGTACGAACGTTCGAAACGAGCTGTTGCGCCGGGACGCGATTGAACGCGTTGACGTTGAACCATTGATCCACCGTCGGATTGTCAGCCATGATGTTGTCGACGCCCATCCCTTCGGCGAAGAGGAAGTTGCCGAACCCGAGCGGCGCGCCGCTCTGCGCCTTGAAGATGTACCCGACCTGCCAGCCGCCGAGCAGCGTGTTCGTCACGCCTTCCCAGTCGTTGCCGAAGCGGCGGTTGTGGCCGAACGGCAGCTCCACCAGACCGCTCGTCACGAAGGTGTGCGTGCGATCGAACGGGCTGATGACCCGCTCCGGCTTTTCATCGAAGTCGTTGAGGAACCCCGTCAAGTTGATCGTCGGGATCGCCGCTTCGATCATCGCGCGCGACCAGCTGTATGCGACCTGCACGGTGAAGCCATTCGCCATCCGGCGCTCGACGCGTGCTTGCAGGGCGTTGTAATCGGACGTGCCGATCGTCTCGGTCGCCTGAATAGACGTGAACTGCGGATAGGGCCGCAGGAGCTGACTGCGTCCGACGTTCGCGCCATTGAGCCCGGTGCCGGGCAGCAGGCCCGCGAACGGGTTCGGCACCTGTTGCGTCAGCCGGCTATTCGTGGCATCGTCGCGGACGGGCGAGGTCGAGAAGTACTGCTCAGGGACGGCATCCAGCTGGCGCACCGCCGGCAGGTTCTGACCGTGCGCGCCGACATAAGTGGCTTCGATCAGGACATGCCAAGGCAGCTCGCGCTGGAGACCGAGCGACCACCGATGGGTGCGCGGATTCCTGACAGTGCCCACGTATGGAAAGCTGATCCCCTGGCCGACGTTCGTCATCAAGCCAAGGCCCGAGCCGACCGGCTCGAGCAGTCCGCCCGGAAACGGATTCGCCAGAGTGGCGATGAACGTCTGGCCATTGTCGAGCGATGGATTCAACGTCGTGTCGCGCGAGAACCCGGTCTGGTTCACCGTGATGCGGTTCGTGCCGAGCATGTCGTAGAAGAGGCCGTAGCCGCCACGCACCGACGTTTTGGGTGTGACGAGCCACGCAAATCCGGCGCGCGGCATGATGTTCGCCAGGTTTCGATCGAATGCCTCGTGTGGACCGCCGGTATCGGGATACAGAAGGCCGCCGCGGACCTTGAACTGTCCGACCGGCACTTCGGGGATCGGACTGCGCGCGTAGTTCGCTTCCGCTGTCGCCGCGATCGGCGGCGGTGTCTGGGTATCGAATCCGCTCACGAAGCGTCCGTCCGATTCGGCGAGCGGTCCCTCGATCTCCCATCGAACGCCGAGGTTCAGCGTCAGGTTGTTCTTCACGCGCCAGTCATCGTGTGCATAGAACGAAAGCACACTGCTCGTTTCTCTATAAGCCGCGGGGCGGCTCATCGTTCCGCCTGTCGGGAGGCCGAGCAGAAACGAGGCGAAGTCCTGCCCGTATGGCGCCGCAGATGAGTTGTCTAACGGTCCTCGCGTCCAGGTGTTGCTGAAATTGATCTGCGGCGAGGCGGCCGTCGAGAAGCGACTTCCGTCCTCGATGTAGTAGCGGTACTCCGTTCCGAACTTCAGGTTGTGCGACCGAACAAGCCACACCAGGCCCCCGGTCGCCGAGTAGACGTCGGTCGTGAACCAGCCGTCGCCGGACTCCGACACCCCGAAGTCCTGGAGGTTGTCGTAGTTGATGAACGGGAATGCCGCGATCTCGCTGGGGACGAGCGACACGAGCTGCGGCGAGAAGCCCAGCGTGGAGAGATCGAACCCCTGGCTGCGGCGGCGCTCGGGAAACAACTGCCGCGTGAATCCGCCGCGAACGTTCATCATCAGGTTGCTCCGGAGTGTGTAGGCATCATCCAGGCCGAGAACGCGGTTCTTGCGATTCAGGAAGATGCCCGTCGCGATGTTGTCGAACCGGTCATCTTTCTCTTCTTCCCAGAAGTCCCAGCTGAAACGACCATAGATCCGCTGCTTCGACGAGATGTTGTGATCGACTCGTCCCGTGACCGTGTAGTACGTCTCGAAGGCTACCGCGGTCGGATTCTGGAAGTTCTGCTGACCGTCGGCCGTGCCCGCCTGATTCGGCAGCGGGAAGTACTCCATGATTTTCATCGCCGCCGGATCGATCAACCCGGGCGGGATGATGTTGCCGGGGAACGGATCGCGCGTGAACCGTCCTGCCTGGGTGGGATGCGGACGGATCGTGAACGGGTTGTAAAGCTGATACTGCGGGCCGAGCGCGAGCAGGTCGGAAAAGTCGCCATCTCGCATCTTTGCCGTGGGGACCGTCACGATGTTCGGCGACGGGACTTTGAATGGATTGGCTTCGACATTGACGAAGTAGAACGTCCGGTTCGATCGGATAGGACCGCCGACGGCGCCGCCGAACCGGTTGTCTTCGTAATCGCGCTTCGGTCGACCGGCCCGCTTGTCGAAGTAGTTGGGGGCATCGAGCGCGGCTCCTCGATACCACTCGTACGCCTGACCCCGGAGGGCGTTGGTGCCGCTCTTCGTCACCAGGTTGACAACGGCGCCCATGGAGTTGCCAATCGCCGCATCGTACGTCGTCGTATGAATCTTGAACTCTTCGACGGAAGCCGACGGCGGGCTGTAGGCCACGCGATCGTTGGCCATGTTCGACACACCGTCGATCGTGAAGTCGTTTCTCTTCTCGCCCGCGCCGTCGCTCGAAAACTGTGAGAGCCCGTTATTGAAAGCGGCTTTGCGCGAGCGAAGGTCGGTCGTCACCGTCACGCCCGGCGCCAGAATCACCAGTTCCACCGGGCTTCCTTCACGAATCGGCAGCTCGGCGATCCGACGCGCGTCGACGATCTGGCCGAGCTCCGCCGTCGTGCGATCGACGGTCGCAGCTGCCGCCGACACGGTGACTTCGTCGGTGACCCCGCCGACCGTCAGCGTCGCATCGACCGTGAGCAGGTCCGCGACGTGGACCTCGATCTTGTCGCTGACGAACTTGCTGAAGCCTTGCAGGGTGACCGTCACGCGATACGTGCCCGGGATGAGGAACGGCACCCGGTAGCTGCCTTCCGCGTTCGTCGTACTCGGCGTGACCACGCCCGTTGCGATGTTGAGGACTTCGACGCTCGCACCCGGAACCGCGGCGCCGCTCGCGTCGACCGCGCGTCCTTGAATCGCGCCGCGAGCCTCCTGTGCATGTGCGGTTACAGTGATCAGACTGGACGCTACGGCGAAGACAGCCAACAGCGTACGCATACACATGGCTTCGTCTCCCCCTTCACTCGAATCAGTGGCGTCACCGCGCTCCGGTCTGCGGCTGCGCCGAAATCGACGCTCCGGCGTCTGCCGGAGCAACGTAACTCTAGCTCACTTGGTGTTCTCGATGTGAAAGGAGACGAGCGTCTTTCTTCAAGACTCAGTCGCTTCGCTCAAGCGCCACCGTCACACGCCTGATGTACATCGGGTGTAGCATCCGAGGTTCCATCGCGACGGGACGGTTCAGGTCTCCTGCTGAGCTGGTCCATCAGCTCGTTCTTTCAACGTGTTCGAGTCCCACCGCGATCGTCAGGAGGTCAGCCTTGACTCTCCTCGGATCTCTCACGCAGTTCATGGGACCCGATGTCGTCGGTCAGATCAGACGGCGCTACTCGGCACGATAAAGGAAGCGGTCGATGCCGTCGCATCGCGTTCACCGAACGATGTGCAGACGTGCCGATCGCTCATCATCGATGTCGCGACGAAGGTTGCGGAATCGACGAAAGAGCTGGGCCGAAGTCATGCACGTCGACGGCTTCCGCTTCGACCTGACGTCGGTTCTCGGACGCGCCGGCCGGCAAGGCTCCTTCACGGCCTCGTCGCCGTTCTTCGATGCGGTCTCGCAGGATCCGATTCTGAACCGCGTAATCATGGTCGCCGAACCGTGGGACATCGGTAGGTATCAGGTCGGCAACTTCCCGGTCGACTGGTCCGAATGGAACGGCAAGTTCCGCGACACGATGCGATCGTTCGGCAAGGGAGACGCCCGCATGCTGGCCGACGTCGGCTGGCGGCTGACTGGATCCGCCGATCTCTACGGCGAGGACGGACGCTCCGCGTACAACAGCATCAATTTCATCACCTGCCATGACGGGTTCACGCTGAACGACCTCGTCTCGTACAACGGAAAGCACAACGAGCAGAACGGCGAGAACAACCGGGACGGGTCCGACGACAACCACTCGTGGAACTGCGGCGAGGAAGGAGACACGACGGATCGAGCGATCCAGGCG
>JBKPCD010000179.1:0-6287 GCA_046727175.1 Acidobacteriota bacterium
CGTCCACGACCGGGCGCCTGTTTCGGTACGGGTGCGGTCAGTACGCCGGCCGCGGGGTGACGGTCTGTGGGAATGCTCGGCTCGCGCGGCTCGAGCAGGTCGATGCCGCTATCCGGGAGTTACTCGCAACCGAGGTGCTCCAGCCGACGATCATTGAAACCGCACTCGACAGGGCGATCGCGATGCTGTGGTCCCCTGCCCCATTGGGACGCAAGTCTGAGTTATCCAAGCGACTGCGGGACGTCGAGAAGACGCTCGCGAACTTAACCGACACCGCGGCGAGGGGCGGCGCGGTACCGGCGGTGCTCGAGGCGCTGCAGCGGGCGGACACCGAACGACGGATGCTCGAACGCGAACTGGCGGCGCTGAAGGCTGCCAAGTCGCCCGATCCGGTATGTGATCTGCGGGCGCTCCGACGTACCCTGCGGCGGTATCTGGACGATTGGCAGGCGCTAATCAACGGCAACATCACCGAGGCGCGCGGACTGCTGCAGCTTGTCCTCCGCGAGCGGATCGTGTTCACGCCGATCGCCAGCATGGACGGGCGTCCGATGTACGAACTACAGATCCCGATCGCGTTCGATCGTCTGCTCGTCTCGATTGTTCCGGGGTTACAGGCGCGGGTAGGGTTCACGTCCCCAACGGGATTCGAACCCGTGTTTCGGCCTTGAAAGGGCCGCGTCCTAGGCCTCTGGACGATGGGGACACACGCGAACAGTCGATCATAGCAGCCGCCCGCACAATCACAAAGCGCGGGCGCGAGCCGTAGACGCGGCTGATCAATCGCGCATCCGCTCTATAATCGACAACACTGGTGACAACCCATATCGCGCCGACCACGACCGCCACGCGGCCACCGCCGGCAACCTGGCGATGGGCCGTGCTCGCGGCCATCAGCGTCGCGATGTTCGGGAACTACTACGCCTACGACTCGATCGGACCAGTCGCCGATTCGCTGCAGCGGCTCCTCGGCTTCAGCGACACGCAAATCGGCACCCTGAATGCGATCTACAGCTTCCCCAACATCATCATGGTGCTGGTGGGCGGCGTCATCGTCGATCGGTACGGGACGAGACTGTCGACGCTGATCTTCACGATCATCTGCGCGAGCGGCGCGGTCGTCACGGCGATGTCACCGATGTTTCCGGTGATGGCGGCGGGACGTCTGATCTTCGGTCTGGGCGCCGAATCGATGATCGTCGCGATCACCGTGGCGATCGGACAGTGGTTCGTGGGGCGACAGCTGGGGTTCGCGTTCGGGGTCAATCTGAGCATCGCGCGCGCCGGATCCTACGCAGCAGACATGTCGACCACGTGGTTCAAGCCGCTGTACGATCGCGGCTGGCAACCGCCTCTGTGGCTCGCGGCGGGGTTCGCGCTGAGCTCGGTGGGCGCAGCGCTCCTGTATTACCTCCTCGAGCGACGCGCCGCGCGGAGATTCGACCTGCATCAGCCCTCCCCGTCGGACCGGTTCGTCTGGAGCGATCTCTGGCGTTTCAATCGTTCCTACTGGTACATCGTTGGTCTGTGCGTGGCGTTCTACTCGGTGATCTTTCCCTTCCGCAGCACGTTCGCGATCAAGTACTTCCAACACGCGCACGGACTGTCGCTGCAGGCAGCGGGTGCGATCAACGCCTACGTTTTCCTCGCCGCAATCTTCGCGACGCCGACATTCGGTCTCATGGCGGATCGACTCGGTCGACGCGCCGCATTCATGGCGGTCGGATCGCTCCTGCTCTGCGCGGTCTTCCCCATCCTGGCGTACACACACGCGAGCCTCTGGACTTCCACGGTGATGATCGGCACCGCGTTCTCACTCGTGCCGGCAGTGCTGTGGCCTGCCGTGCCGTACCTCGTGAGCGCGAGCCGGCTCGGCACGGCGTATGGTCTGATGACGATGCTCCAGAATATCGGGATGATGCTGGCGAACCTCGGCGCCGGCGCGCTGAACGACGCGGCGGGCGCGAGCGCGGCAAATCCGAATGGCTATCGGCCCATGCTGTGGTTCTTCTTCGTGCTGAGCCTCATCGGACTTCTCTTCGCAGTCGCCCTCCGCGTACGCGAGACTAGTACCAAGGGGCATGGACTTGAATCGATCCGCGCCACGGGCGTTTGACGGGTGCGATTCGCCCGGCAATCGGGCTTCGCCTCACGACTTTCGGCGTTGGGCTCTGTCTGAAACCGTGTGCAGATGTACCCGCGGGCAGGTCCTCGCGCGCGGTGACGAACCCTACGGTGAAGGGTGCGGGCTAGGCGGCCGGGTGAGCGGACTCTCCGGCGGCGTGGAGACGCCGGCGGTGCAGATTCGTCCGGTAGTTCTCCTCGAAGTACTCGACTCCGTCGGCCGTGATCACGAGTCGTGAGCTGTCGTCGCGGTGCACGAACTTCTTCTGGAGCAAATACCACACGGTGAACTCGAGGTGCTCACGCGGACGTCCCGTGAGCTCTTCGAGATCCAGCGAGAAGATCCCGGGATTCCGCGGTTCCGTTCGTCGCCTCATGTAGAGCATCTCGAGCACCGTCAGCCGGACAATGCGCTCGAGCTCGAGGTCGTTCTCGGCCTGCGCTGTCGAGGCGACGATCCGCCATCGATCCTGCCGCTGCTGCTGGTGGAGGACGTCGTACTTGGCGCGTGATTCGGGATCGCTGAGTATCGTGTAGGCCTCGTGAACGAGCCGGAAGCGACTGTCGTTGCCGGTGTCGACGTTATCAGGGTGAAACCGTCGCGCGAGGAGCCGGTAGACGCGCTGGATCGTCTCGGCGTCGGCGTTCGGGCTGACTTGAAGTGCTTCGTAGTAGTCCGAATTCCCGTTGTCTGACATGGCACCGTCACTCCGGATCGCGGCGCCGCCCTGAGTGAAGGGCGACCGCGTCCTGCGGCTCGCGTTCGGTTCAAAAGCGTGAACACCATTACGATCCTGTCGGCCGCTTCACAGGCTCACGCCGGAAGATCCCGATAGGACGCATCGTGTAACTCCAGAAAGCTCCCCGGTTTCTCCGCCGCCCGACATCCGACGGCGTGCACTGAGGGCATCAGAGCATCACAACGCGATAGCACGAGTGGTACCGTCTTCCCTCAGGCACGCAGAGTACGCGAGCCGGGGACCCCCGGCTCCAGCATGATCCTTGGACTCAGTGTGCCGCCAGGCGACAACCCGTCGCTTAGACCGTTCAAGCGCCGCCGCGATGAATCGTCGTGTATTCCGCGGCGCAGAGCGCGCAGCGCGGCGCGCGTTCTCCCTGGTTCTTGATGGAGGCGTACAGTCATTTGAACCGAAATCGTTCGGCTATCACATGACCGGGCGGGCCACTTTGTTGACAATTCCGGCCAGGCTTCGCTTAATACCTCGGTTGTGGTAGCCGGCAAGGCCGCAAACAAGGTTCGTACGACATCGCGCGGACCGTCCGTTCAGGGATGGGTCTTGCCGCACCTCATCGCATGGGTCGAGAAGCAGGGGTTCGACGGCACGTCGATCCGACGATTGCCAGGCTTGGCAGATCTGACGGATCCCGATCTCCGCGTGCCCGAGGCGTCGGTTGAGACCGCTTGGCGCCTGGCGACGACTTTCACCGGCGATGCAGCCATTGGCGTGCATGTGGCCGAGTCGCTCCCGCGCGGAGCGCTAGACCTCGTCGAGTACGCCTTCCGGTCGAGCGCATCGCTGGCGGCGGGACTCGAGCGTCTGGCTCGCTATGGCCGTGTGCTCAGCGATCGCGTCGCCGCGCGAATGGAGACCCATGGTGAGGGTCTGCTGCTCCTGATCCGCGATACCGGGAGCACGGCGCTGCATCCTGGGCGCGCGGAGTTTGCGCTGGCGGCGGCACTGAAATTCGCTCGTGAGAGCAGCGGAGAGGACATTACGCCACTGCAGGTGTCCTTCGCGCATGCCGCACCGGAGGACCAGTCGGAACACCGTCGGTTTTTTCGCAGCCCCGTACGGTTTGGCGCGGGCTCGAACTCGATGATTTTGAGCGCAGTGGATGCGGCGCGCCCCATGCAGGCGGCCGATGAAGCCCTGTCATCGATTATCCGTCGTCGGCTGGACAAGGCATTGGCCGAGCGCGACCGGCACGACTCGGGACCGCTCAGCGGACGCGTGCGGCACCTGATGGTGGAGCATCTCGGCGAGACGACGTTGACGCCGGAGACGGTGGCCCGAGCGCTCGCGGTCAGCCGGCGGACGCTGAGCCGCCACCTCGCTGACGAAGGCGCATCGTTTCGCAACATCCTCGACGACGTGCGCCGGGAATTCGCATGCGCCTTGCTGCAGGATCGCAGTTTGAGCATCGGCGACGTCGCGTTCTTCCTTCAGTACTCCGAGCCCGCAGCGTTCAACCGATCATTCCGGCGCTGGACCGGTCGGACACCACGGGCATTCAGGCAGTCGTAACGGGTCGGCCGCGTCGCTACGGGTTGCATAGTGCCCGCGTTGGGCCCGGCGCTCGGAAACTGCGCAGAGGTGTCAGCGCCCACCCAGAAGAGCACGCGCGAGACGACGTGCAGCCACGGTGCATCGCCGCGATGAATGCGCTGGGACGGCGGCTCCACTCGTGATCCTCCTAGCGGCCTTCACGCCCCACAGCGTCGTCTCCCGAATCCAGACGAAAACCACGGCCGGCGCGACGGCCGTCAGCTGATTCCGTGCGCGAGATCGAACGATAACCAGCAATCAGCAATCCGCAATCGGATTACCCCCGGCGCGCGCTTTCGGTAGTCGCCGTACGCTTCATCGTCTCTGCATCCCACGCGATTGGACGTCCCTCGAAGTAGCTGTCGTTGGTCAGCAACGCGGGAGCCGCTGCGCGGAAGCCGAACGACGCGTCTTCGGTCACGGGTTTGCGCGAGCGCACGGCGTCGAAGAACGTGACGAAGTGATCGTACCCGTCGTTGTATCCCGGCGGCGCCGCAAAGACCTCCTCGGCGCCCGGCCGGAGCTCCTGCTGCTCGGGATACTTGGCGTGATACTCCTGAAGGAACGCCTGCTGGAGCGCTTCGGGGAACGTGTCGATCGAGTAGCCGGGCTCCTTCGGCCGTGGCCGCCGCGACAGCGTAACCGCGCCCCCGCCAATGGTGATGACGCCGTCGGGTCCGACGAACCGGAACGCCTGATTGTCGCCCGCGCCTTCCGCGAAGTTGACTTTCAGCGACAACGTGAACGCGGCATGACCCGAGGTCTTTGGATAGTCGTAGAGGCCCAGCATCACATCGGGTACATCGCGGCCGTCGTTCCAGAAGCGCAGACCGCCGGTGGCCATCACCCGCGTGGGACCCTTCGAGTCGAGCACGTAGTGGATGCCGGAGAACAAATGGACGAAGAGATCGCCGGGGATTCCGGTGCCGTAGTCGCGATAATTCCGCCACCGGAACAAGCGAATCGGCTCGAACGGACGCTTCGGTGCGTGACCGATGAAGTGGTCCCAGTCGATCGTCTGCGGCGAGGCATCGGGCGGAATGGAGTACTGCCATGCGCCGAGCGCCGAGTTCCGGTTGATCCACGCTTCGACGAGGTTCAGCTCGCCGATGGCGCCGGCGCGAAAGAGCTCTCGCGCCTTCGCGTAGATGATCGAGCTGACGCGCTGGCTGCCGACTTCCAGGATCCGGTTCGTCTGGCCGGCCGCATCGACGACCGACAGCCCTTCGTCAATCCGCTGTACCATCGGCTTCTCGACGTAGACGTCCTTGCCGGCTTTCATCGCGTCGATCGCGATGCGCGAGTGCCAGTGGTCCGGCGTTGCGATGATGACCGCGTCGACCTCCGGCCGCGCCAGCACCTCGCGGTAGTCGCGGGTGGTGAAGATCTGTGCGCCCCAGAGCTCCTTCGAGCGCGTGAGCCGCCCGTCGTAGATATCGGCGACCGCCGTGAGCTCGATTCCCGGCACTCGAAGCGCAGTGCGCGTGTCGGACATGCCCTGACCGCCGGCGCCGATGAGCGCGATTTGAATCCGCTCGTTCGGCGGAACCTCGTGCGGCGGACGAGTCTGGGCGCGGAGAACCGTGGTAAACGACGTTGCCATGCTGCCGACGGCAGCTGCCTTGAGGAACTCGCGACGCGAGGAGCGCTTCATGATTCCCTCCTGCTCATTCGCGCTAGTTTACCGGCAACATGAGAACGTTGGGAACCTCATCGTGCCGTGTTTTCGGCGTCCGTGTTTCCGGACCGCTCAGAAGAAAGCCGAAGCTCCCGCTCGCGGTCCGGCATAAGCTAGTGCCCATGTGTGCACACAGAATCCTGCCGCTCGCCGCCTTGCCGATGGTGTTTGCAGTCACGCTCGTGACCGGTCAGACC
>JBKPCD010000180.1:0-5405 GCA_046727175.1 Acidobacteriota bacterium
GTCCGCGACCGGCACCGAGCGCCGTACGCACGGCAAACTCGCCGCGACGACCGATACCCCTGGCCATCAAGAGCCCAGCGAGATTCATGCAGGCGATTGCGAGCACGATCGCCACCACCACCATCAGCAGCCGTAGCCCGGGGCGGGCTTCTCTGACGAGAGACTCGTGTAGCCCGGAGACGAACACCCCCATCCCTTCATTGAGGCGGGGGTTCTGTTGTCTGAGCGCAGACGCGATCGTTGTCATTTCCGCCTTCGCAGCATCGAGACTGACGCCGGAGGTCAGACGGCCGTAGCACTGAAAAGCGCGTGACCCTCTCGAACCCGGATTCGCAGGATCGATTGTCAACGGCGTGAAGGCGTCGGGCTCTGTTAACCCGATTCCAAACTGCGGGGGCGCGACGCCGACGACCGTGAGCGACCCACCATCCGGCAACGCCAATTCCCGTCCGAGGACGCCCGGATTGCCTTCAAACCAGCGCTGCCAAAAGCCGTAGCCGAGGATAACAACCTGATCATTCCCCGGTCGCGTCTCCTCGTCTGTGAACCCACGTCCCAGCACGGGACTAACCTTGAACACTTGGAAGAGCTCCGAGGTCGTCAGAATTCGGCCGATCTGTTCCGCGCCGTTACTCCCCATCACATTCAGGGGCGGAGTCTGCACGAGCGCGATCGCCTCGAACGAACGAGCCCTAGCGCGCCATTCCACGAAGTTCGCGGGATGAACGTTCAACGGCTCGCCGGAATCGAGCTTGTGCTCGTGGAGAACGACCAGCCGGTCGGAGTCAGGATACGGTAGCGGTCTAAGCAGGACCGCGTTCACGAAGGTGAAGATCGTAGTGTTTGCGCCAATGCCTATGGCTAGCGAGAGGATCGCGACGGTGCTGAACCCCGGACTCTTTCGAAGCGCGCGAAGCGCGTACGCCACATCTTGACGAAGGCTGTCGACAAGCGCGAGACCCCGCGCGTCTCGACACTCTTCTTTCCGCTGATCAATCCCGCCCATCTCGCGAAGGGCTTCGTATCGAGCCTCCGACGGAGACAGACCCGCAGCAACGTGGTCATCAACGAGGCGCTCCAGATGGTATCGGAGCTCTTAGTCGAGCTCCCGTTCGACTTGGCCGCTTCGGAACAGAGACAAGACACGCAGACGAAGCTTGGTGGTCCAGCGCATGCGCCCTCATCTCGTCACGCCGGTTTCACAACCAGCGAGATTGCTGTAGACAAGCGCTCCCACTGTGCCGTTTCGGCCTTCAAGGCCTTGCGGCCGGCCGCAGTGAGCCTGTAGTACTTGGCGCGGCGATTGTTCTCGCTCGGGGCCCACTCTGCCTCGATCCAGCCCTGTTGCTCGAGCTTGTGGAGCGCCGGGTACAGCGCGCTTTGCCCAACGCGCAATTCATCTTTCGACATCTGGCGGATGCGCTGAGCAATGGCCCAACCGTGCATTGGCTCGAGGCCAATGACTCGAAGGATCAAAAGGTCAAGCGTCCCCTGAACGAGGTCGGTGGGTTTGCTCATCTCTTCCTGTCAGTTACTGAGATGAACAGTACAGTCAGAAGCCGTGAAGAGTCAAGAGAAGCGTCACGGCTTTTGTTACGCTGCCTGCCGCAGTCCGTCAACCCGCCTCAACCAATCACCAATCTGGTTCCAACTGGCAAACGTTTGGCTCACCAGCCTCCGCTCCCATGCAGCCAACAACTTACGGTTCTAGAAATGTTGGAACGGTAATGGGAATCGAACCGTGGGCGCGAGCTGTTCGTCAGCTAGGCGACGTCGATGGCGATGAGGCTCGTCTCGGCGCTGGAACCGCTCGATTTCGCGATCGGGTTGAATGCGCGCGTACTAGCGTTTGCCAGCGCCTGCGTCATCGCCGCCGCAGCGTTCGGGCTGTGGCCGTGCATGCGGCGATGTTCGGCGCCGGCCTGCTCCTTCGGACGGTCATTAACTTGCGCACGCAGGACCTGGGATACGAGCGCGATGTGCTCCTGATTCCGATCGAAGCCGAACGTCCTGGCCGTCCGCCGGAAGCTGCTTCCGCGCTGATGGAGGATCTGCGGCAGCGGATCGCGACGATCCCGGGTGCGCAGGCGGCCGGCGTCTTCGGATCGGCGCTCCTCGACTACCGCGCGGACTGGGTGGATGGGAGCGAGCGGCTGCGGACCGATCGCGGCGAGGCTGCGGCCGGCACCAAGTGGACGTTTGCGTTCGCCGGACCGGGCTTCTTCGACGCCGTCGGTATGGTCAACATCGGCTCCTTGGGGTTCATGGCGAGTTGACGGCCGATTGGATCGGCGTTGCCGAACAACGCCCTGGCGAGCGATTCGTTGATGGCGACTTCACCCGCATGCCCGGCTTCCGACAACGGCCGACCCTGCACCACGGTGTCGATGCGCGCGATCCTTGGACGCTCTCCTCGGTTGCGGTCCTGCTGTCCGTAGTGGCAATGGGCGCCACTCAGGCCTGCCCGGCTCGCGTCGCGCATCGATCCGATGGCGCTGCTGCGGCACGAGTAAGCTTCGCCTCCACTACTGCTCCTGCGAATGCCACGTCACGTCCGGCGGGCTGCTCATCCCGTAACTTCGCCCATTCACGCCACACGTCGAAGGTCGTACAGCCGTCTGAGCCATTCACCAATGCGGTTCCAGCTCGCAAAAGTTAGGCTCGCCAGCTCCAACCCGTTGAAATCGCTGATTGACCTACTCGGTCCGGAGCACGATCGCCGGATCAACCCGCATGGCCCGGCGTGTCGGAATCCACGCCGCCGCGACTGCGAGGAGGCCCAGCACGGCGATCGTCGCTGTCTGTGACAGCGGATCCCACGGTTCTATCCCGAAGAGCAGATTTCGCATCGACCGCGCGGTCGTGAGCGCTCCGGCCAGGCCGAGGGTGATCCCTAATCCAACGACGAGTGAAACGTGGCGCACGATGAGCCTCAGCACATGATGGGGACTTCCCCCGATCGCGAGGCGCACCGCCATTTCATGTCGGCGAAGAGCAACGAGATAAGCGAGCAAGCTGTACAGACCGATTGCCGTGAGGGCTATGGCGGCCATGCCGAAGACGCCGAGCAGCCACGTACTGAACCGGCGGGCGGCTGTCTGGTTGTCGATCAATTCGTCCAGCGGCGCTAGCCGTGCGAGAGGCTGATCCGGATCCAACTCACGAACGACCGCACGAAGTGCCGGCGCAATCGCAGTCGGGTCTCCCGCGGTGCGAATGAGGACGGTCATCGACCGCGGGTCTTGGGTGTACGGCTGATATGACTCCGTGAAAACAGGGTGATCGACACCGGCCCGTCGCGTATCCGCCACGATCCCTACCACCGTCAACCACGGAGCATCGTCGCCCGGATCTCCGAATTTGAAACGCTTGCCAAGCGGGTCCTCGTTGGACCAGTGCGTTTTCGCTGTGGTCTCGTTGATGATGGCGACGCGCGGTCCGTCAGCGCGATCGTGATCCGAGAACAAGCGTCCTCGGAGCAATGGAACCTGAAGGACCCGGAAGAAGTCCGGTGTGATGATGTCGAATGTCAGGGGTTGCTGAATCGACTCCGGTCGACCCTCAATCGTGAAGCTGGAAGAGTTCGGCAACCGACCCAATAGGACCGAACTCCCCGCCGCAGCACCACTGACACCAGGTAATGCGCGCACGCGTTCGAGCAAGCGATCAAAGAACTGCTGGCGAACCGCAGCTTCCGTGTATTTGGTCCGCGGAAGCTGCACTCCTGCAGTCAGCACATGGCCTGGCTCGAACCCGAGGTCGACACGCTGCGCTTGGACGAGGCTCCTGAGCGACAGACTGGCCGCCGAAACAACAATCGTGGCGATAGCAATCTGGGAGACGACGAGCGCCCACCTGAAACGTTGCGACAGCCCACCCCGGCTCGCACCCTTGACCCCGCTGGCCACGATTTCAGCAATGTCGGCTCCAGCACCCTTCCAACTTGGAAGGACACCAAAGAGGACACCTGTGACGGCAGCCATCCCGAGCGCGACCGCGAGCATCGGTCCATCCAGTGAAACGTCACGAAGCCACGACAGCGTCGGCGGCGCGACCCGCACGAGCAGACGCAGGAGCACCGACCCGAGCGCGACGCCAAGGGCGCCCCCGAGGACGAACAGGATGACGGCCTCCGTCAGCAGTTGCCGGACGACGCGGCGCCGGGACGCGCCGAGCGCGGTCCGAATGGCAACTTCCCGTTGCCGGGCCGCCCCACGCGCGGTCAGCATGCCAGCGACGTTCACACAGGCGATCGCTAGGACGCCCATGACCGCAGCGGCGAGCATGACCAGGGCGGGTTTGAATGGACCCGCGATTTCGTCGCGCAGGCCGACGAGGGCCACGCCAAGTTCGCGATCCGCGGGACGCTCAGCGCCCAGACGAGCCGCGATGGCGCTCATTTCCTGTTGCGCCTGCGCGAGTGACACACCGGGCTTCAGTCGCGCGACGGTCCTCAGCCAGAAGGCCCCGCTGCGCCGGTCGTCTGCGCTCGGTTGCAGTGGAACCCAGGCGTCCAGGTCGCGTTCGGGGTACTGGAACGACTGGGGCAGCACTCCGATGATGGTGTGCGGGACCGAATCCAGCCGGAGAGCCTGTCCCACTGCGCTCCTCTGCCCGCCGAATTTCCGTTGCCAGAGCCCGTGGCTGAGCACCACGACTGCGGCGTCTTCCTCGGTCCTGGCGAAAACTCGCCCCACGACCGGCTCGGTGCGAACGACGTGAAAGAACTCCGGCGTGGCTCTGACGACGCGCAGTTGCTCGGGATCACCGGTGCCGGTCACCACCGCCTGCCTGAGCGTGTAGCCGGCAAACGCGTCAATCAGCTCGCTGCGCTCGCGCCAGGCGAGCAGTCGCGGGTACGACGTGAAGTCCCGGTCGAAACCCTGGCGCGGATTGGTCACCCAGACCATGGTTGCGCGCTCGGCCTCGCGATAGGGCAGCGCATCGACCAACAGGGATTTCCCGACGCTGAAGACGGCAGTCGACAGGGCAATTCCGATCGCGACGGTACCAATCGCTACGGCCGCGAACCATCTCTCGCGCCGGATCAGACGAAGGGAGAGTCGAAGATCCTGCGCCAGGACGAACGCGTGCTGTTTGGGGGCGTCCGCGAGGACCGACGCGATAGCGCCCAGGAACACGACGACTCGCGCGACAGCATTGTGTTCGCCGCGGAGCCGGTCTACCAGGACGAGCGTCATCTCCCTCCCGTACTCGTCACGATACGAGGCTGGGTAAAGATGCAGCACGGCTCCGAACAACGCACGCGCCCGCCGTTCAGCACGTGTGACGGGCATCGCTATCGTCTCCGCGGCACGAGGCCGCTCGCCCTCGCATCCGCGAGCAGACGCGTGAGCCTGGCGGCTTCAGATTTGGCCACACGCCGGCCCAACGGCGTCAGGCGA
>JBKPCD010000181.1:0-10879 GCA_046727175.1 Acidobacteriota bacterium
ATCAAACCAGGAAGTGTGAGCACGTACACAGGGGCGTAGGCGAGCAGCCCGTGCTCCTGATCGACGAGCAGTCCGAGCGCGCGAGCGCCCATCTCGGCAAGCGTGGTTGTCGCCTCGGTCGGTGCGTTGTAATAAATGAGCGGACCCGACACCAGCGTTCCCCAGAAATGGAAGTTGATCGCGGTCCGAATCGTCGCGAGCGTTGCGAGCGGCGCCACGAACGTGAGCGCCACCGAGAGGTGATCGGGTTTCAGTCTGAGCCGCCAGAAGAACCACAGTACGAATCCACCGACCAGCCCGATGTTTCGAATGTGAAGAAGAATCAACACGCCCACGAGCGTGCCGAGGAGGGCCGCCCGAGGAGTCGAGATCTCGCCACCCGTCAGCTGTCGAAAGCAGACGAGAACAATCAACGCGCTCGGGATCTCGGTGAAAAACAGGTAGGAATGTGATACCAACGGCGGCGAAAGAGCGAACACGAGCGCCCACAGGAATGCCTGGACTTTTGAACGCGCGATCGAGAGGAGGACGTCAAACAACACCAGGGCAATCCCGCCCGCGACCATAATCATGCCGAGGCTGATCAGATGTCGCAGGACCAGCGGCGGATTCAGCCGCGTTCGTCGCATCAGGTCCGCTGGAAGCCAAGATGGCGATCGTTCGGCGATCCAGTACGCGACGGCAAAAACAGGCGTTGAGAGCAATGGAAGGCCGATATCGTGTACGGGTCGGAGTCGGCCGCCGACGCCGGGAACTGCATGCGATTCCGGCGTAAGCGTGCCGGCGCCGACCAGATTCGCAGGATCCGCGTAGTCGTTCGACAGATCGAGATCGCGATCGAAGACGAGCGAGTGGGCGATCATGCCGTAGTGGGGTTCGTCGCCGCTTCCCGCGTAATTGCCGTGTGTATCAAGACTCCACACGAAGAGGGCGACACACGCGAACAAGAGTCGGCGGATGGATCGCGGCGGCTGCTCGTCGATCCACGCGATGATCCGCCGGGATGGTATGCGCTCCGTTCCCATCGTCGATATCGTATTCGACCGCACAAGGAGTATCGGATGGCGAAGTGGCTCATGGCGGGCGTGTGCGCTGTCGTGAGGGCGTTGGCGCTGGCCCAGACGCCCGACGCGGATCCCTTCCTCAAAACGATTGCCTCGATGAAGCGAGCCGTGGCGCCGATTGCGTGCGTGGAGACCGTTGAAGGCGGGGCGCGGCGCCCCGGCCGGATTGCGGGGACGGCTTTCTTCCTCACACCTGACGGGGAATTCCTCACAGCGGCTCACGTGGTGAGCGACGTGATTCGGGAGTCCCTAACGGCGGGGCCTTTAGGCTGCGCCTCTCCAGTGGTCTATCTCCCCGCAACGGAGTGGCCGATGGGGTCGGGCGACTTCACGGCCCGGTGGTACGGATTCGACGGCAATAAATGCTTTCTCGATACCACGCTCGATCTCGCGCTCTGCGCGACGCGCTCGAGCCCGTCGGCGGATCTCGGTCGAACAATCGACACCGTTACGTTCGACGCGACCGTGTACCCCGACGGCACCGCTGTCGCGTTCACCGGCTTCCCGTTGAACGCGATCCAGCCGATGACCGCGCGCGGTCACGTGGCGATGTACGCTGCGCGTGACGAGCTGATCGTCGATCAAAGCGCCTGGCCTGGCGTCAGCGGCTGCCCTGTCTACGTCGCCGACGGGCGCGTCATCGGGATGCTGATCCAGCGTGGAATCGGTGAGGGAACCGGCCGTGCGATCGTTCGAACCGCAATGGCCATCCAGGACTTCCTGACGAAAGCAAGAAGGTCGCGCGCAGAAAGTAAGAAGTGAGGGTCAAACCGGCTTTAGGCTCAGGGCACCCGGTGCGCGATGCTTTTCTCGTCAGGCCCAAACCCGAGAGCCGTAAGCCGAAAGCCTTACTTCGTACTTTCGCGATCGCGCTGCCACCATTCCGTTCGCTGCACGACTGGCAGTTGCAGCGCGCGCTCGCGATCGAGGTCCAGCGATCCCGCGTGAAGCGCAAGCGGCGACTGGACCCATTTGTAGATCGACTGGGTGAACAGCTTCGCGAACCGTCGAGCGTACGCCTGCAGTTGATCCGGAGGGACGTTGGAAAAGAGCGTCGGCAGAATTGTGGACACGTCCTCGGGTGACAGCTTCTCCCCCGCGTACAGGTGAAGACACGCGTCGAGGATCGGGAACGGCATCAGTTCGGCTTCAGCCGTTTGCTTTTCCGCGAGTTCGGGGCCGGGGGTCGTCTCGAGGCACATGGCGACCCCCTTCCACCCGAATCGCGCGTGCAGCCGTTCCAGCATCGCGATGACGACGGTCTTCGGGACATTCGCGATCACGGACAGCGCACCCTCGAGATCGCCGCCAATGGTGGTGTATCCAACCGCCTTTTCGCTCATGTCGCTCGTCTGGACGAACAGCCCGCTGCTGGAGTTCGCCCAGTTCCACATGCGCTGCGCCCTGAGCCGCGCTTGAATATTTTGAATGGTCAACGCGCTGGGTTCGCCGCCCAGCATGGCGCGAACGGCCTCGAGCTCACGAGTGAACGCCTCGTCGATCGACAGTGTCGTGAGCGGCAGCCCGAGCTCCTGGCAAATCGTCGACGTTACCGCAAACGTTTCGGACATCGAGAACCGGCTCGGCATGTAGAAGACCGAGATTGCGTCAGCTGGAGGAGGGCCACCACACTCGGCCCTGAGCTGCGCGGCCCGCCACGTGATCAGCAGCGCGAGCAGCGAATCGCGTCCACCCGACAGCGCGATCCCGAAGCGACGGAAGGCTCCGGATTTCTCGTAGTAGTCCTTCAATCCCAGCGCAAGGGCCTCGTACAAATCATCCAGCGCTTCGTCGCGTGGCGAATGCGCCGGTATTTCGGCTGGCGGCAGGAAAAAACTGTCGCCCTCCGGCGCCGGGTATCGCAGTCCCGACGAGCTCGCTGTTTCTGCGGTGCTGCGGACGATGGGGACCGGCGCACTGCTTCGTCGGAACGCTTCAGTATCCGATCGCCACGTCGTGTTCTCCGTACGCAGCCGGCGCGTGCGATCGAGATCGACCACGCACGTGGAATATCCCTGACGGAATCGCGGCGCGTCGAGCAGCAATCGACCGTTCTGAAAAACGTAACCGCCGCCGTCGAACACGAGCCCGTCCTGTCCGCCGACCGCGTTCGCATACAGCAGCAGCGCCTGGTTGTCGGCGGAGCGCGTTGCAAGCATCTCGCGACGCGTGGACACGACACCAACCCGATATGGCGATGCGGAGAGATTGACGACCAGCTCTGCGCCCGAGTAACACCGTCGACGCATGGGACCGTCGGGCGACCAGCCGTCTTCGCAGACCTCGACTGCGACGGTCCTGTCGGCAAACTCGAAGATGTAGTCCCCGAGCGGCACGCCGTCAGCGTCGAGGGACAGATATGGTGTACCTCGCGCCAGCGTTCGCGCTTCGTAGAACACGTTGTAGGTCGGGAGCTTCTCTTTCGGGACGAAACCGAGGATGACGCCGTCGTGAATGACGGCCGCCACGTTGAACAGCTGGCCACCGACACGAACGATGGCGCCGGCGACGATGATCGTCGGAAGCGAGCGCGTGGCGTCGGCCAGCCGGTCCAGCGCCGCGCGCTGTGCGTCGACGAACGACTTCCACTGCACCAGGTCTTCCGCCGGATAACCGCCGGTGACCTGCTCGGGAAACGCAATCAGCCACACGCCTTCGGCCGCAGCCGCCTGCGCCATGAAAAGCACCGATGCGATGTTGGTGTCGGTGGCGCCGACGATGCTGCTGACGTTGCCGATGGCGAGCCTGACGAGCTTCAACCCTACTTTTCTTCCATGAAGGGATACTTGTAGTCGCGAGGCGGCGCGAGCGTTTCCTTGATCGTTCGGGCACTCACCCACCGCACGAGGTTCAGCTTCGATCCGGCTTTATCGTTCGTGCCGGATCCGCGTGCTCCGCCGAACGGCTGCTGACCCACGACCGCGCCGGTTGGCTTGTCGTTAATGTAGAAGTTGCCTGCCGCGTTGCGCAGTGCCCTCGTTGCCTGCCGGACCGCGGCGCGATCCCGCGCAAACACGGAGCCCGTCAGCGCGTACGGTGACGTTCGGTCCACGATTGCGAGCGTCTCCTCCCACTTCGCATCAGGGTACACATGAGCCGTGACAACGGGCCCGAAGATCTCCTCGCAAAGCAGTCGGTATCCTGGATCGCTGGTTTCGATGAGCGTCGGCTCGATGAAGTATCCAACGTCTCCTTTGGCTACGCCGCCCTGCAGAATCCTGGCGTTCCTTTTCGCGTCGCCGAGATATTCGCTGATTTTCGCGAACGCCTTCTGATCGATGACCGCGCCCATGAAATTGCGGAAATCGCGGACGTCGCCCACCTTGATCTCTTTCATGATCGCGATGGTCCGGTCGCGCACTTCACTCCAGATGGACTGCGGAATGTAGACGCGGCTCGCAGCCGAGCACTTCTGTCCCTGGTACTCGAAGCCGCCCCGCGCAATCGCGACGGCAATCTCCTGAGGATCGGCCGAGGCGTGCGCAACGATGAAGTCCTTGCCGCCGGTCTCCCCGACGAGCCGCGGGTACGCTCGGTACCGGCCGATGTTCTCCCCGACCCTCTTCCACATGCTGTTGAATACGCTCGTGCTGCCTGTGAAGTGAATGCCCGCGAGCTCAGGTGAATCCAACAGTGTGTTCGTGATTTCGACAGCGTCACCAGGGACGAAATTGATCACGCCCGGCGGCAGTCCCGCGTCCTGGAGCAATTTGAAGGTGTAGTAGCCGCTGAGCATCGCGCTCGACGCGGGCTTCCAGATGACGGTGTTGCCCATCAGCGCCGGTGCGGTCGTGAGGTTGCCGCCAATTGCCGTGAAGTTGAATGGCGAGATGGCGTATACGAAACCCTCGAGCGCCCGATATTCCATCTGGTTCCACACGCCAGGGCTGCTGAGAGGCTGCTCGCTGTACAACTCCTGCGCGAAATGGGTGTTGAAGCGCCAGAAGTCGATCATCTCCGATGCTGAGTCGATCTCGGCCTGGAATGCCGTCTTCGACTGGCCGAGCATGGTTGCGGCGTTCAACGTGGCGCGCCACGTAGTCGCAAGCAGTTCAGCCGCTCGGAGGAGCACGGCCGCTCGATCTTCCCATGGCCAGGCCGCCCACTCACGACGCGCCTCCGCAGCTGCCGCGATCGCTTGCTGGACGTGCTCCGGGCCCGCCATGTGGTACTCCGCGAGTACGTGGTGATGATCGTGCGGCATGACCGCGCGTGCGGTGCGCCCGGTTCGAATCTCCTTGCCTCCGATAATGAGCGGGATATCGGTTTTTTCCGACGCCATCGCTTCGAGTCGCGCCTTGAGCTCAGCCCGTTCGGGCGAGCCCGGGGCGTACGACCGATTGCGATCGTTGATGGGCTCGGGAATGCGCCGTACGCCAGCAAATGCGGCGCTCAGTGTGACCTGTGTGCTCGGCAGAACGGGAGCGGATGTCTCTGTCGTCGGAGCCGGGGCAGTCGGAGCGGTAGTGGACATCGTCTGTGCCTCTGCAAGGAAACGGGTAAGACAACCATTGTACCGGGTACCGACTGTTCGTGTGCATCAAAGGAATTTATGCCCTCGTGGCGTGCGGCTTGCACGAATTCGCCTGAGTCCACTTTCAAGGAGCGAATCTCATGGCTGAGAAAGACACGGCTGTCGCACCGCGCCGGTCTGATGAGCGCATGACGCGTTCGCAGCCCTCCGCGTTCGGCGTCATGCAGCGGTTCGCAGACGAAATCGATCGAATCTTCGATGATTTCGGCTTCGGCTCGTTCGGTCTGTCGCCCCGATTCGGCAGGAGAAGCTCGACGTCTCCGTGGTGGCGTGGCAGCCAGGGGCAGTGGGATGTCTGGGATCCCGATGTCGAGGTGTTTCAGCGTGGCAACGAGATTGTGGTCCGCGCCGATCTGCCGGGCATGAAACGGGACAACGTGAAAATCGAGGTCACAGAGGATGGGATCACGATCCAGGGGGAGCGCCGGCGAGAAGAGAAAGAGGAACGGGAGGGCTTCTATCGTTCGGAGCGAAGCTACGGCACCTTCACCCGGTTCATCCCCCTACCCGAGGGAGCGATGACGGATCAGGCGAAGGCGCACTTCAAGGACGGAGTTCTCGAGATCACCGTCCCCGCGCCGCCTGAGCAGGTCAGGCGCGGGCGCCGCATCGAAATCAGCGAGGGTGAACCTCAGAAGAAGTAACGCAGTCGACAGTCGGCACTCAGTCGACGGTCAGCGGCTCCTGACGGCCGAAGGGCCGCTGACCACACCATCCGTTGGCTCGCCGGTGACCGGAACAGTTGCGGTCTGGACCGCCGTTGCGCGTCGGCGCGCGAACAGCTCCTGCAGCTTTTCCATGTACACATAGAAAACGGGCGTGACATAGAGGGTCAACGTCTGCGACACGAGCAATCCACCGACGACCGCGAGACCGAGCGGCCGGCGAGCTTCTGCACCGGCGCCCCACCCCAGCGCGATCGGGATCGTTCCCATCAGGGCGGCCATCGTGGTCATCATGATCGGCCGGAAGCGGACCATGCACGCTTCGTAGATCGCCTCTTCAGCCGACGCTCGCTTGTCGCGTCGGGCCTCGACGGCGAAGTCGACCATCATGATGCCGTTCTTCTTGACGAGGCCGACGAGCATGATGACGCCGACGAATGCATAGATGTTCAGGTCTTGATGGAACAACAGCAGCGTGAGCAACGCACCGAAACCTGCGGAAGGCAGGCCTGAAAGAATGGTCAGCGGGTGGATGAAGCTTTCGTACAGGATGCCCAGCACGACGTAAATCACGAAGATTGCGAGCGCAAGGACCCAGCCGAGACCTCGCATCGAGTCCTGGAATGCCTGCGCGGTTCCCTGGAAGCTGCCCGAGATCGTTCCCGGGAGCGTCTGCAATGCTGTCTGCTGGACGCGCGCGACCGCATCGCCGAGCGCGACCCCTGGCGCGAGGTTGAACGAAAGCGTCACCGAAGGCAGCTGCCCCGTGTGATTGACGGACATCGGTCCGACGGTTTGACGGGTGCGAACGAGCGTTGAGAGCGGAATCAGGTTGCTGTTCGGTTCAGGCGTCTGGATGTACAACATCGACAGGGCGGCCGGATCGCGCTGGTACTTCGGCGCGACCTGCATGATGACCTGGTACTGGTCTTCGGGCGCGAAGATCTGCGACACCTGCCGCGACCCGTACGCCGAGTTGAACGCTGATTCGACCTGATCGACGGTCAAGCCAAGGGCGGCGATCTGATTCCGATCGAGATCCACTGAGATCTGGGGGTTCTTGATCTGGAGATCCGACGTCACGTCGAGGATTCCCGGAACGTTGTGCAGCGCCGCCTCGAACTGCGGCGCCACGCGATACAGTTCCTCGGTGTCGGGGCTCTGCAGCGTGTACTGATACTGACTTCGCGTCATCATGCCGCCGATG
This sequence comes from Acidobacteriota bacterium, assembly GCA_046727175.1. Lineage (GTDB taxonomy): Bacteria > Acidobacteriota > Vicinamibacteria > Vicinamibacterales > 2-12-FULL-66-21 > JBKPCD01. The sequence goes on from JBKPCD010000181.1 coordinate 7,471, forward strand.
CGAATCGACGGCGGATTGGTCAGGAAGACGCGAATTCCGGGAATCCGGGCAAACTTCGGGCGCAGCTCGTCGATCACCTGATCGGCGGTCAACTGGCGGTCCTTGCGCGGCTTCAAATCCACGTTGAGGCGTCCGCCGCCGCCGCCCCCGCCCCCCCCGCCACCGAAACCGACATTCGCCGTGTAGCTGGCGACGTTCGGATCGTCGGCGAGGACCTTCATTGTTTCTCTGGCGTGCGCGACCAGTGCGTCGAACCCGATTCCCTGCGGTACTTCGATCTGTCCGCTCAACTGCCCGGTGTCGACGCTGGGAATGAATCCCATCGGAACGATCGTGAACAGGTAGACCGTGCCCACGAGCAGCAGCGCCGATACCATCATGGTCGCGCCCTTGAACCGGATCGTCTGCCGGAGCGACCATCCATACGCGTGCAGCGAGCCCTCGAAGATGCCTTCGATCAGGTTGTAGAGACGCCCGTGCCGCATGCTGTGGAGAGGCTTCAGGAAGCGGCTGCACAGCATCGGCGTGAGCGTCAACGACACCAGACCAGACACGAGGATCGCCGCCGCGATCGTGACGGCGAACTCGTGCATCAGGCGCCCGACGATGCCGCCCATGAACAGGACCGGGATGAAGACCGCAGCCAGCGACACGGTCATCGACACGATCGTGAACGCAATCTCCTTCGATCCGTCGAGCGCCGCCTGCAGGCGCGTCTTCCCCATCTCCATGTGCCGGACGATGTTCTCCAGCATGACGATCGCGTCGTCGACGACGAACCCGACGGACAACGTCAGCGCCATGAGCGACAGGTTGTCCAGGCTGTAGCCGAAGGCCCACATGACGGCGAAGGTGCCGACGATTGAGAACGGCAGCGCAAGGCTGGGGATGATCGTTGCCGACAGATTGCGCAGAAAGAGGAAGATGACGAGCACGACCAGCATGACGGTCAGCTGTAGCGTGAACTTCACGTCCTCGACCGACTCACGAATCGGAACCGATCGATCGCTTCGGACGGCGATCTGAACGGCGGCTGGAAGCTGCGCCTGCAGCTGCGGCAGGAGCGCCTTGACGCGGTCGACCACTTCGACGGTGTTCGTGCCCGGCTGTCGTTGAATCGCGAGATAGATCGTGCGCGTGCCGTTGTACCAGCTGGCGGACTTGTCGTTCTCGACGCCATCGTAAACGTGCGCGACCTCGTCCAGCCGCACCGGGCTTCCGTTTCGGTATGCGATGGCGACCGGGCGGAACGCTTCGGCGCTCGTGAGCTGCCCGCTGACATCGACCACGAAGTTCCGCTCAGGGCCGTAGAGGATTCCGGTCGGCCGATTCGAGTTCGCCGAGGCGACCGCCTGCGCGACCTGGTCGATGCCGATCTTTCGCGATGCGAGCTCCGTCGGGTCCAGATCGACGCGGACGGCGTACTTCTGCGCACCGAACACGTTCACCTGCGCGACGCCCGTGACCATCGACAGCCGCTGCGCGAGCATGCCTTCCGCGTATCGGTCCACTTCCGACAGCGGCATCGTCGACGAGCTGAGCGTCAGGAAGAGTACCGGGAAGTCGGCCGGATTGGCTTTCTGGAATCCCGGAGGCGAAGGCATGCCAGGCGGCAGCTGGCGCGATGCGCGCGCGATCATCGCCTGCACGTCCTGCGCGGCGGCGTCGATGTCGCGACTGAGATCGAACTGCAGCGTGATGTTGGTGAACCCTTGGTTGTTGCTGGAGCTGATCGAGGTCACGCCGGCAATGGTCGAGAACTGCTTCTCGAGCGGTGTCGCCACCGACGACGCCATCGTTTCGGGACTGGCGCCCGGCAGGCTTGCGTTCACCTGAATCGTCGGAAAGTCCACGGTCGGAAGGTCGCTGACCGGCAGCACCCGATAGCCCATCACACCGAAGATGAGAATCGAGACCACCAGCAGCGTCGTGGCTACAGGGCGGCGTATGAATGGTTCAGCGAAGTTCATTGCTGGCTTCCTTTTTCGTTGCCGCTGCGACCACCTGGTGCGCTGCGGCCGCCTGACGAGTCGCCCTCACCCGAACTGTTGTCTCCTCGCCTGCCGCCGCCTTCGCGCCCCGCGCCGCCACGACCGCCTTCACCACGGGCCGCGGTCGTCACATGTGCGCCGGGCGTCAGTCTTAATTGACCATCCGTGACGACTTCCTCGCCGACCGAGACGCCTTTCGCGATGACGGACTGGTCCTCGTGCTGTCGTTCCACTTGCACGCGGCGGACCACTGCCGTGCGATCGGGCGTGACGACGTACACGAACTGGCCGTCCTGAGAATCCTGCACGGCACCGGTGGGCACCACAACCGCATTCGCCAGCATCGTGAGTTGAAGGCTGACCTGGACGAACTGGCCGGGCCAGAGCATGCCGTGCGTATTCGCGAAAGTCGCCTTCAATTTGATCGTGCCGGTCGTAGGATCGACGCCGTTGTCGATGAACGTCACAGTACCAGTTTCACCTTGATCGGTGGCCGGCTCTGCGCGATCCGAGGGAGGTTGTGCCGAGGTGCCTCCTCCGTCCGGATTCGACGGTCCTGTCTCCCGAGCCTGGACCTGCAGCGGCTTCTGCGCCTGATACCGACGCACCTCGCCGAGGTACCGACCGGATACGGCGAACGTGACGTAGATCGGCGAAAGCTGGTTGATGACGACCATCGGCTGTGTGTCGTTCGCGCGCACGAGGTCGCCGACATGCACGTTGAACGCGCCGGTGCGGCCGGCGATCGGCGATGTGATTCGCGTGTATTGCAGATTCAGCTTCGCGTTCTCGACGGCTGCACGGTCGGCCTCGAGCGTTGCCTGCAGCGATGCGGCACCGGCGCGTTGCGTCTCGTATTGGTCGCGCGGAATCAGTCCGCGATTGAAGAGATCCTCATACCGCTTCTGCTGCGACTCCGCGTTCTGCGCTTGGGCGGTATCACGCGCGAGCACTGCCTGGGCCTGTTGAAGAGCGACCTCGAACGGCCGCGAGTCCAGCGTGAAGAGCGGCTGCCCCTTGCGGACGGTCTGTCCCTCGGAGAAATGGATTTCGGCAATCTGTCCCGTGACCTGCGCCCGCACCTGGACCGACGAGATCGGTTCGGCCGTGCCGACGGCAGGCAGCGTCACGGGTACGGACCTCTGCTCCGCGCGAGCGGTAACGACCGGGACAGGTGGTCCACCTCCGCCGCCACGGCCGCCGCCTCCGCGTCCGCCACGCCCACCGTTCGCGACTCCTTCGCCGGCGCCCTGACCCGAGCACGCCGCCAGCGCGAGACCGAGCGCAACCGCCACGCAGCCGTGCTGTACCCGAATTCGCAAAGAAGAACTCCCTCTCCCAGTGTCCCTCATGCCTTCAAATGCGAACAACCTTGTTCCTGTGGGCGGGGCCTTCAGGCCCCGCCGCGATGGCGCGGT
>JBKPCD010000182.1:0-15645 GCA_046727175.1 Acidobacteriota bacterium
CTGCGCAGAGGCCGGCAGTGCCACAAACAGGGTGGCAAAGAGGACTGGAACGACGAGGTGAGCCTCACGCTCGAGGGCCTTGACGATGTCTCTTGCGCTCATGGCCGGGGCCTTCCTGGAGGGAGCGCTTGTGCGAAGGAAAGTCATTGTCAGGAGAACCTCGAAATAACAGGAGCGATTCTGCGGGACCTCTCACCGGCTGGCCATGCCCGCGCGGTTGAAGTTCTTGACCGCCAGTCCGGCGAGGCGAGAATGCTTTGCGGAGGAGCCACAAAACTTTGCTGGGCGTCCGGAGGAAGATGGACGCGCTTTCAGAGGTCCTGAGCGGTGTCCGATTGAAGGGCGCGATATTCTTCGGCGCCGTGGCGTCTCTCGACTCCCCACTCGCGCACATTGGCGTCGACCCTGGCGCCCGGCGCGCAGCACGTCGTGATCTGAATCGTACCGGGATCCTCGGAGGGCGATTATGTGAATCAGGCCACTTCGGCCTCGTCATGGTAGCGCGCCTCGTACTCGGCCGGCGGCATGTAGCCAATCGGCTCGAGCAAGCGCCGCGTGTTGAACCAATCGAAGCAGTCGAGCGTCGCGAATTCGAGGGCGTCGAGGTGGCGCCACGGCCCTGTGCGACGAATGACCTCCGTCTTGAACAGAGCAATCACCGATTCGGCGAGCGCGTTTGAAGCCCCTATGTGTGTCGCGCGACAGAGCCGCACGGGTTCTCGACAAGCTCGGCGAGGGCGGAATGGGCCAGGTCTATCGCAGCAGGCGGTGCCCCCGTCTACACTCGAAGGCGGGACCTCAGATCTCGAGTTTCCCGTTCGCGATGATTGTCTTGCCGTCCAACGTCACGGTAGTGCCGGGAAGTGAGACGTAATACGCAAAGGGGGTCTTGTTACTCCCGCCCGCCCACAGGTTGTTGCCAACACCGACGGTAATCGTCCCCGCCGGTACCCACGTGGCAACAGTGCTGGTCGCGGGAAGCTTGACGTTCGGGTTGATGCCCATGTCGACGACGGCAAAAAGCTTCTTGTCTTCAGGGGCCGCATCGTACAGCGCCTTCAAGGGTTCGAAGCCCGGCCCCGATCCGGTCAGGGCTGTCAGCTTGCCAGCGGCAAATGTGAGCGTGAGGTTCTGTATTTCCTGTCCTTGAAAGTACTCCCTCGGCCGCACAACCTTACCTTCGGCGGTGCCGGCGACCGGCGTGACGTAGACCTCGCCAGCTGGCAGAAAGACGCTGACTGCTGCGCCGCCAGCCTTGGCTTCCTCGGGCGAAATGATCCCATCGCTCGCATAGACGGGTCGGGCCTTGACTTGTACCTTCAAATCAGTGCCGCTCCCGTCCTTGATCTGAATCTCGCTGCCGCCCGCGAGCGCGCTCTTGACCTGCACGGCTCTTGCCGCGAGGCTCGCATAATCGATGTTGACGCCTTCCCAGAACATCTTCGTCAACTCGTCGTCTGTCATCCCGAAGCGCTTGGCGCGCCAGCCGGTTGGATACAGTCCGTTGCCAACCTCGATCTGTCTCACCTTGCGTTTGAGCATGGCGTCACCGATCGCCTGATTCGCCTTTGCACGCGCAGCCTGGCGCTTCGGATCCGCGCCGGCAAGGACTGCCTCATCGAGGTTGGAATCGACAGTGATGATCGCGTTGAACTTGTCCGCCAGCATCGTTCCAAGCGCGTCGGTTTGCGTGTCGAACTTGTCGGGGACATCGAAGAAGAAGCGCTTGGTGATCCGGTCGCTGTTTAGCGCCACCAGCGGAAACGCGCCCAACTTGCGTACTTCCACGGCGATGTTCTCCAGGAGCTCCTGATCCTGCCCGCCACCGGAAATGAAAACGAGTTCCCCTTCCCTTATGCCGGCAGTCTGAGTGACGAGGCGCTGCGCGAGCTGCTCCAGATCGGTTGGCGGCTTCTTCGTCACAGCCGGAGCTGGAGCAGCCGCAGGAGGCGGCTGAGCGGTCGTCGCGGTACTCGGTTGCGGTGCCTCTTGGCAGCCCACCATCGACAACCCGGCTAACGCGCAGCAGAGAGTGACCGCCGTGCGGATCCTTGGCGCCATGAGCCTTCCTCAATTAGAGATGTTGGGAGAGACGGACGAGGTTGTACGTCATCGGACCAGTAAAGGTCAAGGTTTCTCTTCGCGACGCGGGCTGTCCCTACTGAATATTCGGTACGTGTTGTGGACGCTGCGGTTTGGGCCAGAGACTGATACACCTCTGACCTCCGTGCGTTGATTCGCCAGATGCGGAGGGCGAACCCACTGTGGGGCGCTCCACGCATCCACGGCGAGCTCCAGAAGCTCGGCATCGAAGTGTCGCAGGCGACGGTGGCGAAGTATCTCGGGCGTCAAGGTGGTCCCTGTCCCAGTCGTGGCGCACCTTCCTCACCAACCACGTCTCACACCTCGCCTCGATCGATTTCTTCGCGGTCCCACGGCCACGTTTCGCGTCTTGTTTGTGTTCGTCGTGCTGTCTCACGACCGACGCTGCATCGTCCACATGAACGTCACGGCGCATCCGACCGCGGCGTTGACCGCGCAACAGCTCTGCGAGGCGTGGCCGCATATGGTACCGGTACGGGGAAATGCGAAAGATTGGACGCTGCCGTTTTCGGGAATTGCCGCTTGACACCGCGATAGAGTGTGGCCTCGGCCGCGAGGTTGAGTCCCCGAAGCGTCGGGCCTCGGCCGGCCTGCCCGGTAATCCTTGTCGGTCGTCTGGCTAAGCGATGCATCGATCCCGAAACTCCGACGGCCCGGCACCCGAGGGCGTGGCGAAGCGTGCTAGTGAAGACGAGTGGCCCAGATGTTCCCGCTCAGCTCGCCCAGATTGATGACGATCTTGTCGCGTGCCACGGACATCTCGAGGCCTGCGAATCCCGTATTGTTCATCGACAGCCTCGCGCTGTGAAAGTGCTGCACCGCGAAGGGAGGTCCGATGGGCTGTTTGGTATCGGGCTGAAAGCGCTGCGCCCAGATACACCAGAAACCATCGCGCAGCGACACGAAGTACATCAGAGTAGCGTCCGGGGACCAGCGCGGCTTATCGTCCCAGTGTTCTCCAGCGGTCAAGGCAATCCATTCACTCGCCGGTGTCGACCCGTCTTTGAACGGTGCAATCCACAGCCGCGTCCGTCCGGCTGCGGAGAGAGGCTCCAGGAACGTTACCCAACGGTTGTCGGGCGAGAATCTAGCCTGATACAGGTTGTTGCCCGAGCTTCGAACGACGAGTTTCTTCGTACCTGTTCGAAGATCGAGCGCGAACACCGCCGTGGGAGTCCCTGTCAGGTACAACAGTCGGGTCTTGTCTTTCGACCAGTCCTGGACGCCGGCGAAGCCGTCGGCACAGTCGCCACAAAGCCTCTCAGGCGGACCCCCGGACGCCGCCACGCCATAGATCATCCAGCCCTTCTCGTTGATTCCGTAGGCGACGCGCGAGCCGTCCGAGCTGATCACCGGCCCCACGGCTGCCCGTGTGGGAACGAGCAGGACCTCTCGATCGGGATCGTCTCTCATCCAGATTCCGCCCGAACCCACCTTGTCGGCCCAGAACACCAGGCGCCGGCCGTCCTTTGAAACCGAGGGCGACCACTGCAGCGCCGACGTCGCTGTGATCCGCGACGGAGCACCCATGACACTGCCGGTGTCGGCCCGGAGCGGCACGCTCCACACGTTGACGGTGAGGGTCACACTGGAGAAAACCAGTTCGGATCGGGCGATAGATGCGTGCCCCTGCAGGTTGGCTCCTGTCGTGAGCCGCCGCGGTTCGTCCGAAGCCTTCCACGTCCCTTCGGCAACTCCAACTTCCCAGAGATCCCAGCTGTCTCCGCCGAATGTCCCGGAGTACACGATGCGGTTCCCCTCGATCCAGGTCCACGGGCGCACAGGAAACCAGAGCCCACCGCCAGTGTTGATTCCTCGGTTCACGTCGAGCCCGCTGACCCTCACGGGTGTCCCGCCGTCAGTCGGTACCACCCACCATTCGGAGTCGTCCGTCAGGTGCCGCTTCGCGGTGAGAAGCAGGTGACGACTATCTGGTGACCACACCGGCCACGTCGCGGACAAAAAGTCGGACAGCAGCCGCTTCGGCGTCCCTCCACTGGAAGAGATCAGGTATGTCTGGCCCAGCAGCGGCAATGCCTTGTCCATGCTGAATCGACCGGGTCCGACCGAGTAAGCGAGCCATCGCCCGTCGGGTGAAAAGCGCGCGCCATGGGCTCCGCCGGGAACGAGCAGACTGGCCTCGCCGCCGCTGTGAGCGGGCATGACGTAGATGCCGCCGCCGTCACGCTCGGAACGAAAAGCGATTCGGCTCCCGTCAGCCGAAAATGTCGGTTCACGATCGTCCGCCGGGTGTCTGGTGAGCTGGACGGGCTCACCACCACTCAACCGCTGCATCCAGACATCGAGCTGTCCCTCGCCGCTGCGATCCGACGCGTACGCGACCCACTCGCCATCCGCAGAGACCGACGGCTCGGTGTTGAGATCCGTCCCGGTCGTCAGGCGCACGACCGGCCCTGGCGACAGGTGCGCCGATGCGGCCGAGGTGATTGCCCTTGCGTGCCTCGCCGCTTCGAGGAACGGCCACAGACCAAGCGCGAGGAGACCGGCGCCCACGGTGATCCCGACAGAAAGCCACGTCTTCCAAGTGCGAGCCAAGTGTCCTGCAGGAGGTTCCGGCCTCAGCGGGCCGCTGACGGGAGCGATGAACCGATAACCCCGCCGCGGCGCTTGCGGAGCTCTTCGCGAGAAACGAGCTCGCCGGGGCGCTCGAGCAGCACCGACAGAAGTTGCAAGGGCTGGTGTTGAAGGTTGAGACGCGCGCCGGACTTGCGCAACCCGCCAGAGCGCAGGTCGAGTTCGAAGACGCCAAACGTGATTTGGGACTGCGAGGGTGCGCGGGTTTCGCTCATGGAACTCGAAACCGAGCGGATGCAGCGCGCAGTGTAGCATCACCAATTCTCGATGGCCGAGACTCTCTTCGATCCACCGCTTACGCTTGGCAGGCGTGATCCCTGTCCGGTTAATCGCGAAGAACGTGATGCTCGCGGCCGGCAAAAGACGCCGGCCCGCTGCGCCAAGGCCACGCGCTACGGCACGTTCATAGGGCTGACGGCTGAAGAGCCTTCGCGAACGTCCAACAGCGACTCATCATCTCCCGTACACGTGCGATCGCGTTTCCACGCGTACCTCGCGCGCGACGCGGCGACCGGCATCGATTGCCCGCGTCGTCTCGAATGTACCGCCCGAGAGTGAGATGCCTGAACCGCGGAGCTGTGCGCCGAGGAGAAAGTTGACCCCTTCGAGGCGCTCTAGGACGTGTTCGAGTTCGTGTGCAATGAGCTCCACGGCATTAGCACTGCGCCTTACGCGTACTCGGGCCACCATTACGCCTTCACAGGAAATACCGATACGCGCTTCTGCTTGGGACGTCTGCTGTGACGATTGCACGATTACGACAGCTCGTGCTGCCTCGAGCTTCCGGCACTGTTTCCGGAAGGTGACCGAGTGATCCCACGCAAGCTTCGCGAACTCACGAAGATCTTCTGCGACAAGGAGCCGACAAGGCCAGCTCCAGCTGGTGGGCTGGACGCCCGCGCCAACGGCTCCCTCTCGACCTGTTCCTGCTGATTCCATCTCCCGCGCGTCGCCGTAGCCTTGGACGATAGGAGCAGCTTCTGGTCGCAACGGGTCTGTCGCTTGGCAGGGAGAGCTCTCGCGAGCGGCCGCATGAGCCAGCGGCCCAACGACAATGGATGTGACGAGGAGCGGCAGGAACGAGAGTTGATGTGGCCTCGCCATCGATGCGCACCTCCTCGCGGGGCGCGTGCGAAGATGAGGTCGAGGCCCGGCTATTTCAATGACGCGGAGGTGACACGTGATCGCGCGAAGTGGTGACCGTGTAAGTCCCGAGTGCTGTATCGGTTACCGCTACGGATTACCCGCCGCTTGGTACCCGAAACGCTGCGGAGCCGAGGCAAGCCATTCGAGAACGCGGGCGCATATCCGCGCTACTGCCGCTGCTCACCACGCGCCAGCCACCACGGCAGCAACCCTGCGGCGCTCACCCCGGAGCGTCGCCAGCTCCGTCCAGGCTACCGCGGTGCAGGCGACCGCGATAGGGACGCCAGCCCTGAGGTGGAACAGCGGCCGTGCCAAATCTCGCCAACGCAGGACCGCCCGCGCGAGTCACATCACGATATAGGTCAGGATGCGCGACGTCGCGATCACGATCGCGCCGGCGAACGTTCTGAAGAGCGTGGGCGAGTTACGCGAAGCCGGACGGGACCAGGATGGAGCCGATCGACGTGCGCGTCCGCATGTGCACCGGGGGAAGAACGAGCTTCGGAAGCCAGGAGGAGGCATTCGAGCCAGCCGAAACTGCATCGGGTTGTCAGCGATCCGTTCGATGGCTTCGTCCAACGCGGCGCGAAGCTCGCTGCCGAGACCAGGCCGCCGGCCTTCATACCAGTCTCGAGTCTCAAGTGCTTCCGCTTCAGCCTCGGGACGAAAGCTGACGTGACGATTCACTCCCGATCCATCAGCTTTCGACGAACTCCCTCCCAGGGGATCGAGGACTCTGGTTGCTGGATGTGATCCATCCAGCGCCGATCCAGCTCCGCAGCCTGCTCGACCGTCAACTCGAGGTCCTTATCGCGTTCGGCATCCGAGAGACTTTCCCACAACGCCATCGCGAGTTCGACGCGTTCGCGTGGTGGAAGTTTCAGGAGTTCAGAAAGGAGAGGCGACATGACTCATCCTGAGCGAGTATAGCGCCTGGTCGGCCACCGGCAGCAAACGCTCATAAAAGGCAAAAAATAGGTCGACACCTTCCAAGAGCGCGCAGTGGCGCCCTTCAGACTAGGGCGTCGGATAGCAGGGATTGAAATGGTACCGGTACGGGGATTCGAACCCCGGTCCCGTGGCTGAGAACCTTGCCCCGATCGTGATCAGACGCGATCGGGGCTTGTCTTTGCTGCCCCGATCCTGATCCCACGTGGTCAGTTCCAGCCGCCTCTGGCGACCAGATTGCCCGAAATTGCCAGCCCCGATCTGCTGAACGGTTTAGAGAGTACTTTCGCGTTCTGGCCTACCGTGCGCCTGAACACCAGTTGGTGCGGGCGAACATCGCGTTTTAGTTCCTGAAGGCGAAGGGTCCGTCAATTACTCACTTCGCGGAACAGGTTTTGGACCTAGACGGTTGGGGTATCTCCCAACCGATCTTGCGAGGTATGGTCCAACTCTTGTTCTCGACGAGACCGGGACAGATGCTGGCCGCCTGCTGGTTTAGACCAGTAGCACGGTCGGTCGAGACAATACGAGGCGAGGAGTTGCTCTTCCGACCTGGTCTCTCGTCACAAGCCGCGGCGCAGGGCGCCACGCTCCTGACTCACTGACCCATCGGCAGACTGATCCCGGAGTCCCGCCTTCAACCTTTTCCAAATGCGCTCCATCCAAAGGCGTAGGTATATACCGATAGCTACAAACTGACACCGATGCCGAAAACGAAGCCCCCCGCTCCGCTGAAGCCGCACTGGTTCCAGATCCTCCTCGCGCTGGCCGATCGCGACCTGCACGGCCTCGCAATCATGAACGACGTGCTCGAACGCACCGGTGGCCGCATGCGGTTATGGCCGGGGATGCTCTATCGCGCGCTCGGCCGCTTGGCCGACATCGGCCTGGTCACGGAGATCGAGCCACCGGATGACGCGCCGATAGCTGGAGGACGCCCGCGATTCTTCCGGATCACCACGGCGGGGCGTCGCGCCTGCGCCGCTGAAGCCGAACGGCTCGCCGGATTCGTCGCCGTGGCGAGGCGCAAGAAGCTGCTGAGAGCCTGATCGGATGCCGCGACCATCGTCCGCGTTCGTTCGGCTCCTTCTTCGCGCATATCCGCGGAATCTCCGGGTGCGTGAGCGCGACGCGCTGGAGGCGGCCTGCATCGCGTGTCTCGATCGCGAGCGCGCCCGGCTCGGCCGCTTGGGTGTTCCATACGCGTGGGGGCGGCTGATCGCCGACACCATCACCGCTGCGATCCTCCTGCGCGTGGACGATCGCCGCCGTCTTGCCTGGCACCACTCTCAACATTCCGCCCCGAAGGAGATCCTGATGACCCGAATCTGGCAGGACGTCAAATACGCCGCGCGCCTCGTGCAGCGCGCCCCGCTGTTCAGTCTCGTCGTCATTGCCACGCTGGCGGTGACCATCGGCGCCACCACTGCCGTCTTTACTGTCGTCAACGGCGTGCTGCTGCGCGCGCTGCCGTACCGCGATCCGACCCGTTTGGTGCTGCTGCAGGAGGCGATCGGGGAGATGGGGCCGTGGGGCTTTTCGCCGCCTGATTATCTCGCGTTCGAGGCGCGTGCAAGCCTCTTCGAATCGATCGCGGCCTTTCGCAACCGCGAGTACGAGCTGTCGGGTGTCGAACCACCGGAACGGGTGATCGTGACGCGAGCCTCCGCAACACTCTTCGAGACGCTCGGTGTGCGGCCGGCGCTCGGCCGGCCATTCACGCGCGAAGACGACGAGTCGGCACGCCCGGTCGCCGTGCTCAGCGACGCGTTGTGGACGCGCAAGTTCGCACGCGATCCCGCGGCGATCGGGCGCGCGATTCTCCTCGATCGTCAGCCCTTCACCATCGTCGGCGTCATGCCGAACGGCTTCATCTTTCCGCAGCGCGGTCTGCTGATCAACAACGTTCCCGCCGACGTGTACGTGCCGATCGCGTTTACGCCGAGCGACCGGCGCGGCTTCGGCAGCATGTACGCCAACGGCGTCGTCGCCCGCCTGAAGCCGGGCGGGACGGTCACGCAAGCGAATGTCGACACGCGCGCGCTGGTGCAGGCGAACGCCCGCGAGATCTATCCGGCGGCGCTCAGCGGTCTGGCCGCCGCGGTCAGCGGCTCCGCGACGCCGCTGACCGACGAAGTCATCGGCCGGTCGCGAACGCTGCTCTGGGTCGTCTTCTCCGCCGTCGGCTGCGTACTGTTGATCGCGTGCGCCGACATCGCCAGCCTGATGCTGGCGCGCGCCATGGCACGCGAGCGCGAGATCGCGGTGCGCAGCGCCCTCGGGGCAGGCCGCGGGCGCCTGATTCGCCAGCTCCTCGCCGAATCGGCGCTCCTGGCGTCGATCGGCAGCGTCCTCGGCCTGCTGCTCGCGGTCTGGCTCTCGCGAGCGCTCGTCGCACTGGCACCCTCGACGCTGCCTCGCCTCCACGAGATCGGGCTTGACGCGCGGGTTCTTCTGTTCACCGCGGCGCTGGCGGTTGTGACAGCGTTGCTCTGCGGCATGCTGCCCGCCCTGGAGCTGACGCGGCCGCGCGGGTTTGCCCTGAAGGACGGCAGCCGCACGTCCACCGGCAGGCGCGAACGGCGGATTTTCGGAACGCTCGTGGCGGCGCAGCTCGCGATCGCCGTCGTACTGCTCGTAGGCGGCGGCTTGTTGCTGCGCAGCTTCTCGAAGCTCATGGCGGTCGACACAGGATTTCGCGTCGAGCGCCTGCTGACGCTCGGGATCAGCCTTCCGGCACAGGGCTATCGCGATGCGGCGAGCGTTCGCGGCTTCTATACCCGTCTGCTCGACGATCTTTCGCAAGTGCCCGGAGTCAGGGCGGCCGGCGCCTCCACCGGCCTGCCGCTGGGCGTCCGCGATCTGCGCGTCTTTACCATCGAGCAGGAATCTCCCGCGACGCGTGAACTGCCGCACAGCGCCGACCCGGAGTATGTCGCGGGGCGCTACTTCGAGGCGCTCGGGATCCCGCTGAAACGCGGACGCTACCTCGGTGCCGAAGATGCCGCCGCGTCGGAGCCGGTGGCGGTCATCAACGAGACCATGGCGCGCCGCTTCTGGGGGACGTCGGACCCGATCGGGCAGCGGATCGCGTGGGGTCTCGAGTCTCAACACGGTCCATGGATGCGCATCGTCGGCGTCGTCGGCGACGTGAAGCAGGGAGCGCTGAATACCGAAACCATTTCGCAAACCTACGTCCCATGGATGCAGGTGTCGGACCGCATGATCGCCGATAACGTCGTCGGGATCATGCGATCGCTGCGTGTCGCGGTGCGCGGCGAGGTAGAGCCGACGGCACTCACCGATACCGTACGCGCCCGGATTCGGGCAATCGATTCCGCCTTGCCGGTGACATCCGTACAGACGATGAGTGAGATCGTCAAGCGGTCGACCGCGGTGCCGCGATTCAACGCGCTGCTCGTCAGTCTTTTCGCCGTTCTCGCGCTCCTGCTCGCGGCGATCGGCATCGCGGGCATGCTGGCGATGTCGGTTTCACGCCGGATGCCCGAGCTCGGCATCCGGATGGCACTCGGTGCGCAGCGGCAAACGCTGCTCGCCATGTTGATCCGGCAGGGGATGATCACTGCCGCCGCCGGCCTCGCCACTGGATTGCTGAGTGCGTGGCTCGTGTCACGGGTACTTTCCAGCCTGTTGTTCGGGATAAGCCCGCGCGATCCGATGACTTTTGCGACCGTTGCTGGCCTGCTCGGCGTCGTGGCGCTCGTCGCGTGTGCGCTGCCGGCGTGGCGCGTGACACGGGTCGATCCGCTGAAGGCGTTGCGGGTGGAGTAGGAGTGACGGAGAAGGAGCGTGAAGTCAGAGCCGAAGGGCGCGATCCAGTGAACCCCCAATCGCGCGATGATGGACCACGTTCCTTATTTGCCCGGCGCAGCGGCGGGAACGAAGCAGGTCAGCATTCGCGCGGGCGACGTGCACACGGCGATGAAGCTGAAGGATCGGATGCCGGCCGTCGCGACCGCCTTTGGAGCGAAGACGTTCGAGACGGCCTACCGAGTGCGCGACCCGGGCCCCACAACGGCGCGAATCTGACGTTTACGTTCGAGGTCGAGCCGTGAAGCGAAGTTGCTGCGGTTTCACAGCAGCGGTCTCGCCAGCTCCCGCCAGTGGCCGAACACGAGCCGAAGCCGCTCGGTTTTCTTAAGGAAGTTTGGTACCGGTACGGGGATTCGAACCCCGGTCCCGTGGCTGAGAACCACGTGTCCTGACCCCTAGACGATACCGGCACACGCGCCAACAGGAACCCTTGATGATACCAAGGCTCCCTGATCCGGTCAACATCAGGCCCACAAACAGAGCAGCCAATCAGCTGCTCGTTCGCCGATAAACCCATCGGCTAATCCGCGCGACTCCGGGTTCATGCGCGTCTCGTCAGTATCTAATCCGCGGGAGTCCGCGTCCCGTTGATACCCGATCCGCGAAAATCCGCGTGCATCCGCGTCTCGGTGACGCCCGATCCGCGGGAATCCGCGTGCATCTGCGTCTCGGTGACGCCCGATCCGCGGGAATCCGCGTGCATCTGCGTCTCGTTCGATGCCTGATCCGCGGAAATCCGTGTTCATCGGCGTCCCTGAATCCGCGCGTTCGATTATCATGCGGCATGCGTTTTCTCCTGCGCGCATTCCTGATTCTGCTGCTGCTCGCCGCCCTCGTCGCCGGCGGCGCCTACATCGTCGCCGGCCGCATGGCGGGCCCCTCGATCAGCATCGTGAAGCCCGAGAAGTACGTCGGCGCGACGGCGCCGCTCGAGGTCGTGGTTACCGCGCCGGCTGGGAAACTGTCGCAACTGCAAATCGTTCTCGAGCAGAACGGCAAGCCGATGCCGCTCGCCACGCTCGCGGATCCCG
Source organism: Acidobacteriota bacterium (assembly GCA_046727175.1). Lineage (GTDB taxonomy): Bacteria > Acidobacteriota > Vicinamibacteria > Vicinamibacterales > 2-12-FULL-66-21 > JBKPCD01. The sequence continues at coordinate 11,658 of JBKPCD010000182.1, forward strand.
CCGGCGCGTCCATCAAACAGGAAGGTGACGATCGCGTTCGCGTGACGCGACAGATCGGCAAGGACACACTTCCTGGCCTGCAATCAGGACCCGCGCGCATCGTCGTCACTGCCGCACGGCCCGTGCTGCACGGAATTCGAACCGTACAATCGACGGCGGCACACGACGTCCAGGTTCGGCTGGAACGTCCGAAGGTGTCGGTGCTCTCGACGTTTCACTTCATCAACCTCGGGGGAGCGGAGATGATCGTGTACCGCGCGACGCCGGAAGACGTCGAGTCCGGTGTTGTGGTCGGCAATCTCGAATACCCGGGATATCCGGCGTCAGGCGCGACGGTCGAGGGCGTGAAGATTTCGGATCCGGCGGTACGGGTCGCGTTCTACGCCCTTCTCTACGATCAGGATGTGAATACGTCCATGCGCATCTTCGCGCGCGATCCCGCGGGGAACACGGCGCGCGCCGACTTCGATCACAAGGTCACGCCCAAGCCGTTCAAGCGCAGCAAGATCGATCTACCAGATACATTTCTCGACCGCGTGGTGCCCGCCATTCTCGAAGGCACCAAGGAGATCAACCCGACTGGCGACACGCTGACGAAGTTCCTCTCGATCAACGGCGAGCTACGCCGCAAGAACAACGAGAAGATCGCGTCGTTCGCGAAACAGTCCGCAGCCGAAATGCTCTGGCGCGGTGTCGTGTTTCATCCATTCACGAACAGCGCCGTCGAAGCGGCATTCGCCGATCAACGCACCTACTTCTACAAGAGTCGTGAGGTCGACAAACAGGTGCACCTCGGCTTCGACCTGGCGTCGTTCGCGGGAAAACCCGTCGTGGCTGCCAATCGCGGCAAGGTGCTGTTCGCGGAGGAGCTGGGCATCTACGGCAACTGCGTCATCCTCGATCACGGCATGGGCGTGCAGTCGCTCTACGGCCACCTCTCATCGATCGACGTGCAGCCGGGCCAGATGGTGGAAAAGGAACAGCAGCTCGGACGAAGCGGGATGACGGGCCTCGCCGCCGGCGACCACCTCCACTTCACGATGCTCGTGAACGGCCAGATGGTGAATCCGGTCGAGTGGTGGGACTCGCACTGGATCGAGGATCGCATTCTTCGCAAGCTGCGCGCCGCCGGAAGCTCGTGAAAACCCGTATGATATTGAAGAAACATGATGCGTGTGAAGGATCTGCGGCCAGCTCTCGCGGCGCTCGCGCCGGCGGTATGGCTTTCCGCATGTGGCGGTCAGTCGTCATCGAGCGGACCGCCGCCAAACGCCCAACGCGTCGATGAATCGAGAGCCGGTCGGATTTCGGGACGCGTCGTTTTGGAAGGACAGCCACCCGCGAACGGGCCGATCAAGATGACGGCGGATCCCGAGTGCGTACGGCAGAACCCCGAGGGCGCCAGGTTCGAGACGATCGCAGTGAAGGATGACGGCCTCGAGAACGTGTTCGTGTACGTCAAGGATGGCCTCGGCAACTATTATTTCGACGTGCCGACGCAGCCTGTGACGCTCGATCAGAAGGGCTGCCGTTATCATCCGCACGTGTTCGGCATTCGGGTCGGGCAGCCGGTCGAGATCAGCAATAGCGATCCGACGCTGCACAACGTCCACGCCGTCGCGAAGGCGAACCAGGAATTCAATTTTCCTCAGCCCGTCCCGGGGATGAAGACCAGGCGAACGTTCACCAGACGTGAGGTGATGGTGCCGTTCCGCTGCGATGTGCACAATTGGATGAACGCGTACGTTGGCGTGCTCGATCATCCATACTTTGCCGTCACCTCGGATGGCGGACACTTCGAGCTCGAGGGCGTGCCGGCGGGCTCGTATACGATCGAAGCGTGGCACGAGAAGCTCGGGACACAGACCGCGCAAGTCACCCTCGTTGAGAAGGAAGCGAAGGAAATCAGCTTTACGTTCAACGCTGCTTCGGCGAACTGATTCAGGGATTCAGGGATTCAGGATTAAGGATTCAGGATTAGGGATTAGGGATTCGATGGTCTGGCTGCATCGGTATTCGAAGCTCGTTGCTGCGTCGACGGTGCTGTTGATCGCCGCGGGCGGGATGGTCACGAGCACGGGCTCCGGACTCGCGGTCCCCGACTGGCCGAACACGTACGGCCAGTTCATGTTCAGGTTCCCGTTCGAGAAGATGGTCGGCGGAATCCTGTACGAGCACGGTCACCGGCTGATTGCGAGCACCGTTGGATTCCTGACGATCGTTCTCGCCGCGTGGACGTGGCTGCGCGAGCCGCGGCGGTGGGTCAGACGGCTGGCGGTTGGCGCGCTCGGCGCCGTGATTCTCCAGGGAGTGCTGGGCGGCATGACCGTGCTCTTCTATCTGCCCGCGCCAATCTCGATCGGCCACGCGGGGCTCGCACAGCTGTTCTTCTGCATGACGATCAGCATCGCGTTGTTCACATCGCGGAGCTGGCTCACCGATTCGCCCTCGATTGACGACCTCCGCCTCCGACGGCTGACGATCTTCACGACGTCTCTCGTCTACTGTCAGATTCTCATCGGCGCGACGATCCGGCACACGGGAGCCGGGCTGGCGATCCCGGACTTCCCGCTCGCATTCGGTCGCGTGCTGCCGCCGCTCTGGACGGCGCCGATCGCGCTGCACTACATGCACAGAGTCGTCGCGCTCGTTGTGACGATTCAGATCTGTGCGACCGCGTTCTACGTGTGGACGCATCACCGGCGTCAGCCGCAACTACTGGGACCCGCGCTGCTCCTCGTCGGGCTCGTCGCGCTCCAAGCAACGCTCGGTGCGTTCGTCGTCTGGTCGAGGCTGCAACCCATCGTCAACACGGCGCACGTCGTCAACGGGGCGCTCGTGCTCGCGACGTCGCTCGTGCTGACGTTGCGCACCCATCGGGTCAAGCTCGATCGACTTGGCGCCGTGGATGAACGCTCACCGTTGATCTCGTCCGCGTCTGCACTCGGCGTACGCTCATGAAGTCTGACGCCAATGCCGTCGTGCTGTCACCCGCGCGCGGCCGTGCTGTCGATTTCGTGGCACTCTCCAAACCGCGGCTCAACCTGCTCGTCGTCGCGTCAGCGTTGGCCGGGTACGCGATGGCAGGAGGAACGGCAACTCAGATCGTCCGCCTGCTCAGCACGGTCGTCGGCACATTTTTCGTCGCCGGAGGGGCGTCGGGATTCAATCAGGTGCTCGAGCGGGTCGAAGACGGCCTGATGCGACGCACACGGATGCGCCCTGTCCCCGACGGTCGGTTGCAGGTCCCTGAAGCGATCCTCTTCTCATCAGCGCTCGCGATCACTGGTCTCCTGATCCTCGCAGCCGGCGCGAACCCGCCGACCGCAATAGTGGCGCTCGCGACGCTGACGATCTACATCGTGATCTACACGCCGCTGAAGAAGGTGACGTCATTCGCAACCGTGGTTGGCGCGATTCCTGGTGCGCTCCCGCCGGTGATTGGCTGGACCGCCGCGCGAGACGGGCTCCAACCGGAAGCATGGCTGCTCTTCGGCATCGTCTTTCTGTGGCAACTGCCGCATTTCCTCGCCATCGCGTGGATCTTCCGCGAGGACTACGCGCGAGCGGGGTACCAGATGCTCCCCGTGCTCGAACCCGACGGACGCAGTACCGCGCGACAGGCTGTCATCTACTCGGCGGCGCTTCTGCCGCTCAGCCTTGCGCCGACGCTGTTCGGGATGACGGGCCCGTACTATTTCGTTGGATCGCTTGCACTGACATCGACGTTCCTTGCTCTGGCAATCCGGTTCGGGCTGACGCGCACGACTCGCGACGCGCGTCGCCTGTTCTTCGGATCGATCATCTACCTGGCGCTGTTGTGGGTGTTGATGATTGTTGATAGGGTGTAGGCCAAACGCCGGTAGCTTGGTGGCTCGGTAGCTCGCGGTTCGGGGCTGAAGCTTGATCGCGTTCGTGATCCGCAATCACTCTAGCTTCCAACTTCTAGCTTCTATGTCTGTCGGGGACCTGCCGGCGCTGAACGCGG
>JBKPCD010000183.1:0-3890 GCA_046727175.1 Acidobacteriota bacterium
GCCTCGTACCGTGCCGTGTGCTTCGTGCCCGGTGCGTGGTGCACGAGCGAAGCACACGGCACGAAGGACGACGCGCGACGCACCAGGCACCAGGCACCAGGCACGGTACGAGGCACGAGGCACCAGGCACCAGGCACCAGGCACCAGGCACGAAGCAAGAGCACGAGGCACGCTACGAGGCACGGCATCTTGGCAGTTCCCTCCCAGCATCTGTTATGATTCCCAGGATCCCGCCCTGGTTTTTCGATGCTGATGTCGCATGTCAGTTGACTCCGCGGCCGCGCAGACCACAACGCCCGACAGTCTCATCGAGCAGTGTCTGAGCGGCAATCAGGAGGCCTGGGAAACGATCGTTCGCCAGCACTGGCGGAAGGTCTTCAACGTCGCGTACAAGTTCGTCGGCAAGCACGACGAAGCGGAAGATCTGACGCAGGACATTTTTCTGAAGATCTTCCGGGCGCTGGGCACGTTCGATCGCCGGGCGAACTTTCAGACCTGGATCATCAGCATCAGCCGCAACCTGTGCATCGATCACTACCGCAGCGTGCGGAAGGAACGGCAGACGATCGCCCGCGAGGTCGATACCGGCGAGCTCCAGCCCGCCTCGACCGAACGCGGTCCCTATCACGCTGCCGAGCACCAGGATCTTCGCGGGCTGCTGCGCCAGGCGCTGCAGACGCTGCCCACGACGCTGCGAACCGCCGTCGTGCTGCGGGATCTACAAGAATTGTCGTACCAGGAAATTGCGGACCGGCTCGGCCTTCCCGAAGGCACGGTCAAGTCGCGCATCAACCGCGGCCGCATCGAGCTGGCGCGTCAGCTCAAGCGCCTGCAGGATAAACAGCCAGCCGCGCGCCGCAGACGCGGATCATCCGCGCGCGCGAGAACACGGCGATCCGGAGTGCCCGAATGAACCTGACTACCGAACACGCCAACGGAGTTGCAGTCGTGCGGATCGGCGAATCGCGTCTGATGTATCCGCTGCTCAGCGAATTCTCGTCCGCTGTCACACAGCTGATCGCGTCGGGCGAGAAACGGGTCGTGGTCGACCTCTCATCGGTGGGGTATGTCGACAGCGCGACGATCGGCTGCCTCATGGACCTCTATCGCCAGGCCAGCGCCGCGGGCGGCACGCTCAAGCTCGCTGGCGTCCAGAAGCGCGTCGAGACGATGCTGACGATGACCGGCGCGCAGAACTTCATCGAGGTACACCCCGACGAGCCAAGCGCCGTCAAAAGCTTCGGAGTCTAGCGTCATGCGCACCATCAAGATGACGACCGGAGCGCAATTACCAATCGACGGCGATCTGCTGACCGTCCTCGAGACGCTCTACCGGGAGATCACCGGCAAGCGCGAGCTGGATCGCACGTTCGAGGATACGATGCGCGAAATACAGCACGTCATCGACCAGATGACGAGCGACGAGCGCCGGCAGTACCTCTCGGAGAGCCTCTTCCTCAACTTCGTCTCCTACGAGAACGAGCGCCTCGGGGCGTACATGCGAAAGCTCACGCAGAAACGATGAAAGTGCCTGGGCCTCGGCTCAAGGCTCTGGGTATTAACCTTAGGCTTGGAACAGCCTGGAGCCTCGAGACGTGAGCCGAACAGCCCACGACAAATCTCCATCGACGCCGTGTCCCTGAACTACCTCGCGACGCGCTTCACCTGTTCCTGGCCATGGTCGACGATGGTCATGCTGTGCGACGGCCGTATGGTGTGCGGGTGTGCCGATCCGTACGGCAAGCGTGTGCTCGGCGATGCGAAGACGGACCCGGTTTCCGCGATCTGGACCGGCAGTCGCGCCGCAACGTTGCGGCAGGATCTGAACGCCGGAGGATCGAAGTTCTGCGGCGACTGCGCGCTGAAGCTGCCGCTGAAGAAAGAGCAGCCGCCGCCGCAACGTGGCCTGGACGTTCCTTCACTGCCATCGCGTCTGTACATCGAATGCACGGCAGCCTGCAACATCTCGTGCGACCAGGCGTGCTGCGCGCCGGAAACGGGCATCACGCGCACGCGCAAGGCGGGGATGCTCGACTTCGATCTGTTTCGGCGCGTCGTCGACGAAGCCGGGCCCTCGCTCGTCCGCATCGATTTCTTCAATTACGGCGAGGCGTTCCTTCACAAGCGCGCCATCGAGATGTGCGAGTACATCAAGTCGCGCTTCCCGCAGATCTATCTCTACACGAGCACGAACGGCCTCGCGTTCAACGAGGATCAGGTCCGTCGGCTGGTTCACTCGGGAATCGACGAGGTGACCTTCTCGATCGACGGCGCGACGCAGGCGAGCTACGTCGTATATCGAAAGAGGGGAAATCTGGACAAGGCATTGGCGAACCTGAGAGCTGCGGTCGACGAGAAGCAACGCGCGGCGCGCGACGTGCCGTTCATCAACTGGCGTTACATCCTCTTCGGGCACAACGACAGCGATGCCGAGATGCAGCTGGCTCGCACGATTGCGGCCGACGTCGGCGTCGACCGCCTGTGCTGGGAGCTCACGGACCATCCCGAGAACATGTTCTCGCGACGGTTCCTCGCGGGCACGCCGGATCTGGCCGTTATCAAGCACGAGATCTGGGACGACAACAACCTCGGCAACGCCATCCCCGGCGCGACGCCGCGCGCGCAGATTGAAGTGAAGGGGCCATTCCCCGGCCTGCCCGCGCTCGGTCGCCCGGGCCGTTCGATCATGCTCAAAACGATGGTTCGAAACCTGTCGACTCGGCCGTTCCCCGCCCGTGCGAGCTACGGCCGACGGCTTGTACGGCTTGGCGCGCAACTCTGCGATCAGGATGGCCGCCTCCTCAACCGTGACTACGAGCGCGCCTGGCTGCCGGAGACGCTATCGCCCGGCGCAACGGCGCAGATTCCGATGACCATCACGGCGCCCGACAAACCAGGACGTTACAAATTGAAATTCGATCTCGTCAGCGAGGGGATCGATTGGTTCGAAGCCTGCGGGTCACCAACGACCATGAAGACCCTTGTCGTCATCTAGTGGCTAGTGGTCAACTCGAGAATTCAAGGCTCAGGATTGAACATCAATCTCGCTGTCGGGGAAAAGAAAAGAGCCGCGCTCGCGCGCGGCTCTTCGCGTCTTGCATGGAGGAGGCTCGCTCTAATTTGCCAGACGTCCGGCAGCCGCGGCGGCGGCTGCGACGGGAACCACGGAAGGCTCAGCTGGAGCTTCGACGAGGCGCCATGCGTCGGTCTCCTGCAGAATTCTCGCGGCGAACGCGGTATGGAGTGCGTGGCCGCCGCGGTGGGCCACGAGATGACCAATCACGGGATGGCCGACGAGCGTGAGATCGCCGATCACGTCGAGGATCTTGTGGCGCACGAACTCGTCCTCGAATCGCAGGGCGTTATTGAGCACGCCGGTCTCTCCAAGCACGATCGCGTTGTCGAGTGAGCCACCGAGCGCGAGCCCGCGCTGGCGCAGCATCTCAACTTCCTTCAAAAACCCGAACGTGCGTGCCGGGGCAATCTCCTCGACGAAGCTCTCTTCGGTAATGCTCATCGTTTTCGACTGGTGCCGCAGCAACGGGTGGTCGAAGCTGATGCTGTAAGTGACCTTGAAGTGATCCGAGGGATAGAGCGCAATGCGCTTGTCCCCTTGCGCGAGCGAAATCGGTCGGAGGACCTTCAAGTATCGCCGCGGCTGCGTCAAACGCCTGACGCCCGCCTCATTGAGAATGAGATACACGAACGGCGCCGCGCTGCCGTCCATGATCGGCACTTCCGAGTGGTTCAACTCGACGATGACGTTGTCGATCCCGACCGCGGTGAGCGCGGCAAGCAGATGCTCGACAGTCTCGACGGAAACGGCCTCTCGCATGAGACCCGTCTGGTACTGAATTCCTCCGAGGTGCGTCACCGTCGCCGGAATCTCC
>JBKPCD010000184.1:0-21675 GCA_046727175.1 Acidobacteriota bacterium
TTCTATGCCCGTGCCCTCGGCTGGGCGCTGGAACATCGCGCGGCAATTGTCGCCGTCAGTCTCGTCACGTTTGCGTCGACGTTCGTCCTGAGCTCACTCGTAGGACGATCGTTTCTGCCCAACGAGGATCAGAGCGAATTCCAACTCGTCATCGATGCGCCGGAAGGGACATCGCTGGCGGGCATGGAGAAGATCGTCAACGGCCTGACGCCCAAGCTGTTGGCAATCGAGGGCGTCGCTCACGTCATGCCGACGATCTTCGAGCGCGTGAACCACTCACACATTTTCGTGCTGCTCAAACCTGTCAACGAGCGGCGGGTGACCCAGGATCAGGTTGCCGATTCGGTCAGGCACTTGATGGCGTCGTATCCAAGCTACAAACCGACGATCAACATCAAGACCCCGCTGGGCGGCGGCGAAACACTCTTCTATCCGATTCAGCTCAGCCTGATGGGGCCAGACCTCCGCCGGCTCGCCGATTACGCCTTGAAGCTCCTGCCGCGCGTAGGGGCGATTCCAGGCCTCACGGACGTCAAGGTCAGCGTGAACCTCAGTAATCCCGAGCTGCGGGTCGCGGTCGATCGACAGCGGGCGGCGGACCTCGGCGTCCGCCTTGGGGATCTCGCGCGCGCGCTGCGGTTGATGGTCAGCGGCGAGGACGAGATCTCGAGCTACCGCGAAGGCGGCGAGCGATATCCGGTCAAGATCCGCGTGCGCGAGGATCAGCGCTCGGACGTGAACGCGATCGGCGGTCTGATGGTGCCCTCTGCGCGGGCGGAGCCCGTGCGCGTCGACAACGTGGCTACGCTGGAGCGCGGCTTCGGGCCGACGACCATCATGCGCACGAACCGCCAGTTTTCGGTCCTGCTCCTCGCGGATCTCAGGACTGGACAGCCTCTCGACGCCGCGATCCGCGACGTGAGCGCTGAAGTGCGGAAGCTGGATCTGCCCGCGGGCTACTCGTCTCGCTTCAGCGGCCAGGCGAAGCTGCTCGATGAGACAACGACAAACATGGTGCTGGCGCTGGCGCTTGCGAGCGTCTTCATCTACATCGTGCTCGCGATGCAGTTCGAGAGCTTCGTCCAGCCGCTCGTGATCATGACGGCGCTGCCGCTGTCGGTGCCGTTCGCGCTGCTGACGCTCTACCTGACCGGACGCGTGCTGAACCTGTGGAGCGCGCTGGGCGTCCTCCTGCTGCTCGGGATCGTAAAGAAGAACTCGATTCTCCAGGTCGATTACACGAACGTGCTCCGTCGTCAGGGCCTGCCGCTGGACGAGGCGCTCGTGCTGGCGTCGCTCACACGGCTGCGCCCGATTCTCATGACGACCGCTGCGATTGTTGCCGGGTTGATTCCGACCGCGCTTGGCGTCGGCGCCGGCGCGACGCAGCGCGCGGACATTGCCGTGACGATCGTCGGCGGGCAGACGCTGTGTCTGTTCCTGACGCTGCTGCTGGTGCCGGTGAGTTACTCGCTGGCGGAAGAGGGGATCGAGCGGCTGCGCACGTTCTGGAACGTACGAGTGCGGCGGATTCAGCCGACCAGCTGAAGCCCCGCATACCGCCGCCGTAGGGAACAGAAGATCAGAAGTTCAGGGTCTTCCTGCTGAAGAGATGATTCTCTTCATCTTCTGATCTCGTGTTTTCTGCAGCAGCGAGAAAGCCGGATGGGTCTGAACGCGATCAAAACGGATACGCCTTTCGCTCGATCACGACATCAGCGATCCGCCTTCTGAGCGCGACGGTATTAAGAGGGGTCACTTTTAGTACCCTTCGCAGCGCTGCGAGCAGCGTTCGCAGCGTGTCTCCTTCGACCATTCCAGCCAGCGCGTTTCGAGCCGAGATCTCCACGCGCCCGGCGGCATCGTTGACGAAGATCCGCGCAGCATCCTGACGCAATGAGTCGCCACCCAGTGCACGAAGGACCGCGCTTTCGGACGCGAAGACGTCCATGATGACGTCGGCCGCGGCCGAGAGCACTTCCTGTTGGTCGCTCAACTTCTCGCCGAAGGTCTGCATCGCCGTTCCCAGGACCATCAGGGCGACCTTCTTCATCGCGCGGACGGTGCTCAGCTCTCTGTCCATTGGTGAATCGCCGGGAGCGTCGCCGAATGCCGGCGTCAGCAGGTCGTCCTGAAGCTTCCTGGCGGCGGCAATGAGCGGGAGCTCGCCTTTGATCGCACGGCGCGCGAGCATCCCGGGAATGAGCAGACGGTTGATCTCGTTGGTGCCCTCGAAGATCCGGTTGACGCGGGCATCGCGATATTCCCGCTCGGCCGGGTAATCACGAACGAAGCCATTGCCCCCGTGAATCTGCACGTTCTCGTCGACCACGTAGTCGATCATCTCGCTGCTCGCGACCTTCAGGATCGATGCTTCGATCGCGAATTCCTCGAGCGCCGAGAGCGTCGCGCCAGGCGCCGGGCTGCTGTGAACCGCGCCATCGATCAGGCCCGCCGTCCGGAAGAGCATCGCCTCGACGGCGAACTCGCGGACGGCCATCTCGGCGATCTTGTGCTTGACGGCGCCGAAGCTGGCAATGGGCTGACCAAACTGTCGGCGGTCGGCCGCGTACTCCGCCGCTTCGCCAACGACCGCGCGAGCGCCGCCGCTGCACATCGCGGCCAGCTTGAAGCGGCCGTAGTTGAGGACGTTGAACGCGACTTTGTGGCCCTTGCCGATCTCTCCAAGCACGTTTGCCGCCGGCACTTTGGCATCCTGCAGGATCAGCGGAGTCGTCGAGGAGCCATGAAGCCCCATCTTGTGCTCCTCTTTCCCGTGTGCCACGCCCTCGAACGCACGCTCGACGATGAAGGCGGTGAACTGTTCGCCGTTGACCTTCGCGAAGACGATGAAGAGATCGGCAAAGCCGCCGTTGCTGATCCACATCTTCTCGCCGCTGAGCCGATAGCTCCCATCGGGCTGACGGACGGCACGTGTTCGCGCGCCGAGCGCGTCCGAACCGGAGCCGGACTCGCTGAGCGCATACGCGCCTGCGAGCTCGCCGGTGATGAGCCGCGGCAGGTATCGCCGTTTCTGGTCCTCGGTTCCGAAACAGAGGAGCGGGGTAATCGCGAGCCCCGTTTGCGCACCGAACGTCGTCGCGAACGACGCGCTGCGGCCGACCGCTTCGCCGACGATGATCGCGGAGACCTTGTCGAGCTCGAGGCCGCCGTAGGCCTCGGGAACATCCGTCGCCAGGAGCCCGAGCTCGCCGCAGCGCGTGATGAGCGCGCGCGCGAGCGTCCAGTCCTTCTGCTCCAGGCGATCGAGCACGGGAAGAACCTCGGTCTCCATGAATTCGTCCGCGGTCCGACGAATCAGCCTGTGCTCGTCCGTCAGCTTCTCGGGAGTAAATACCGTTTCGGCGGGTGTGTCTTCGAGGAGCCACATTCCGCCTTTCGTTGTGATCGCTGCTGTAGTGGTCATAGTTGCTCCGTGCTCTCCGCCTCCGGCTCACCCTGCTCGTTCGAAGATTCCCGCCGCTCCCATTCCTCCCCCCACACACATGCTGACGAGGCCGTACCGCGATCCGCGCCGCTTCATCTCGTAGAGCAGTGTCGTCGTCAGCTTGGCGCCAGTGCAGCCGAGCGGATGACCCAACGCGATCGCGCCGCCATTGACGTTGAGCCGATCGGCTTCGATTGGAAGCTCACGAAGGCACGCGATCACCTGCGCGGCAAAGGCTTCGTTCAACTCGACGAGGTCGATTTGATCGAGTGTCAGACTGGCAAGCTTCAGCACCTTGCGAATGGCTGGCACCGGTCCTATGCCGAACCGCTCGGGCTCGACGCCGGCAGTCGCGAACGCGACGAAGCGGGCCAAGGGCACGAGACCAAGCTCGCGCGCTCGATCGGCGCTCATGACCACGACCGCCGCCGCACCATCGCTCGTTTGCGACGAGTTGCCGGCGGTCACCGTACCGTTGACGTGAAATGCAGGACGCAGCTTCGCGAGCGCTTCGATCGACGTATCGCTCCGTGGTCCCTCATCTTTGTTGAACATCGCCGATGTCGATCCGCCACCGTTCGAGCCGGCGATGGCAAGCGGCACGATCTCCTCGGCAAAGCGGCCGCAGTCGATCGCGGCAATCGCGCGCTGGTGGCTGCGCAAGGCAAACGCGTCCTGTTCTTCGCGCGTCACCGATGCTTCACGCGCGTGATTCTCGGCGACCAGACCGGTGCTCAGATACACGTCCGGATAGCTGTCGACGAGCGTCGGATTTGGCGCGATCCTGTTGCCGCCCATTGGGACGAGGCTCATGGACTCGGTCCCGCCGGCGACAATCGTCGTCGCGAAGCCGCCGATGATCCGTTCCGCCGCGTACGCGATCGATTGAAGGCCCGAAGAACAGAATCGGTTGACCGTCACCGCCGAGGCTGAAACGGGAACACCCGCGCGTAGGCTCGCAATGCGCGCGACGTTCAGCCCCTGCTCGGCCTCCGGCATGGCGCAGCCGAAGATCACGTCCTCGACGTCACCGGGATCGAGCCCCGGCGCCCGTTTCATGGCTTCGGTGATGACGACGGCTGCCATGTCGTCGGGCCGCGTATAACGTAAGGTGCCGTGCGGAGCTTTGCCTACTGGTGTTCGAACGGCGGAAACGATCACTGCATTGGGCATAGAGAATCCATTTCACCGGCTGTGAGGAAGGCCGAGCACACGGACAAAGCGTTCACCGCGGAGCCACCGGCTCGTCGAAATCCCTCAACAATTCCTCGAGCGCCTCCCCGACTTCCTGGGTCTTGCCGTCATACAAGTGATCGGCGGCGTCGATGACGACGAGTTCCTTCGGCTCGGGAAGCTGGCTGTAGAACTGCCACATGCCTTCGATCGGGCAGACCTCGTCGGCTTCCCCCTGAACGAAGAACTTCGGCTTCGTGCTGGCGAGGGTGTTCGGGAACTGGTAGTCCTGACCCGATACCGACGTCACGACTGGCGGCGAGATGCCGATCAGCACGGACACGCGGTCGTCGGCCGCGCCCACCTCGAGCGCGACCCACGATCCAAAGGAAAACCCTGCCGCCCACAGCTTCACGCCTGGATACCTGGCCGCCATGTACTCGAGCGCCGCCGCGAAGTCCGCCTTCTCCCCCTGCCCCTCGTCGAACGTGCCCGCGCTGCGACCGACGCCGCGGAAGTTGAACCGCAAGACGGCGCACCCAATTCGCGTCAACCCTTTCGCTCCCTGATACACCGCCTTCGTGTGCATCGTCCCGCCGAACTGCGGGTGCGGATGCGCGAATACGGCAGCCGCGCGAATCGCGGCCTCCGTTTCCGGGCCGTCGAAACCCGGCGGCAGATCGAGAATCGCCTCGAGTGGCCCTGCGGGTCCGATCAAATCAGTGACTGTGGCCATGAACGAATCTGGTCACGATCTCCGCGAACTGCCTCGGGTGCGTGAGCATGCCGATGTGCCCCGTGCGATCGAGCTTCTCGTACCGCGATCCTTGGATGAGCGACAGATACTGCCGAGTGACCGGAGGCGGCACGACATAATCGAGCTGATCCTCGCCGGTGACGACGAGCGTGGGCGCGGTGACTTTCCCGCAGTCGACACCGAACTCGAGGCGTTGCTGCTCTTGGACGCGGCTTGCCACCCGAGACGGAATCATCGGCGCCGCGAGGACGCGCGCGCCTTGTGCGACCGAGAACGCGACGCGCGCGCGCCAATCCGGCAGCGCCGATCGGATCTCCCGCCATGTGTAGATCGGTGAGCTGATCATGAACAGCGGCGTCGAGAGCCACGGTCGGGCGAGGTAACGCTGCTGCCGCGGCGAGGGCGTCCAGCCGGGCGCAGGTGCGGATACGAGGATCAGTGCGCTCACGCGGTCGGCGCGCGTCGCCGCATAGCGCAGCGCGATGAATCCGCCGTACGAGACGCCGCATACCGCCGCCCGCTCCAGCCGGGCCGTGTCGAAAATCGCGTCGAGCTGATCGATGTAGGTCTCGAACCCGCGCAACGTGTCGAACCGCATCTCTGATCCGTAGTCGCCGCACAGCGTGTACGCGATCGTCCGGCAACGTCTCTTCAGCTCGCGCAGCGCCGGCCGCATCCATTCCCACCGCCCCTGCACGCCGGGCACCACGATCAAAGGAGGGCCAGAGCCCTGATCGAACATCACAACCAAGAAGTAAGAAGTCCGAAGTAAGAACGAACACCGAAACCCGAATCCCGAACTCCGGCAACGAGCTACCGAACGACCGAGCTACCGAACTACCGAGCCACCGGCACACGTCAGTTCCTGAGCGTCTTTCCCGTCTTCAGCGTGTGCGCGATGCGTTCCAGAGTCTTGCGTTCACCGCACAAGCTCAGAAACGCTTCCCGCTCGAGATCGAGTAACTGCGCTTCGGTGACGGTTCCGGCGTGCGGCAGACCTCCGGCGAGAATGCCCGCGAGCTTGCGACCGATGAGCGCGTCGTGATCGCTGAGGCGTCCCGCGCGCCAGGCGAGATGAACGCCAAGCTTCAACGCGGCAAGCAGTCCCTCGCCGCCAACTGGAATCGCGTTCCGCGGCTGCGGCTTCACGTACTCCGACGTCCGCTGCAACGCCAGCGCTTTCGCGTCCGCGATCACGCGTTCGCGATTCATCGACCAACTGTCCGCGTCGCGGAGGTATCCGAGCCGGCGCGCGTCGGCAGCGCTCGTGGATACTTTTCCGAATCCGAGCGTTTCGAAGACTCGCTGGATGTGGGGCAGTGGATCGGCGCCGCGGGGCAAATCGTCCATCGCGCGCGCGAGCATCTCTTTCGTTCCGCCGCCGGCCGGAATGAGGCCGACGCCAACTTCTACGAGCCCCATGTAGGCCTCTGCAGATGCGTGGACTCGATCGCCGTGCAGGGCAATCTCACAACCGCCGCCGAGGGCCAGGCCGGCCGGCGCGACGACGACAGGTACGTCGGCATGCTTCAGAGCCATCGTCGTCCGCTGAAATGCGCGAACCATCTGCTCGATCTCTTCCCAGTTCCCTTCCTGTGCCTCGAGCAGCAGCAACATCAGGTTCGCGCCGGCCGAGAAGTTCACCGCCTCGGTCCCGACGACGAGCGCGCGATGATTCGCGCTGGCCTCGGTGACCCCCGCGAGGAGCATCTGGAGCGAGTCGCCGCCAATCGCGTTCATCTTCGAATGGAACTCGACGCAGAGCACGCCATCCTCGAGATCGATGAGGCTTGCGCCAGCATTCCTTCGGACCACCTTGCCGGCGTCCTTCGCGGCACGCAGGACCTGCAATCCCGTCCCCGCCGGGGGGACTCGACTCAGGGTTACCTGCCCCCTGCTGGCCGTCTGCGAACGGAAGCCACCGCCATTGAGAGCTTCGACGGCGAGCGACGGCGGATGAGTGACGCCGGACGCGTTGAGGACGGCGTTCACGCCAATCGCGTCCCACGTCTCGAACGGCCCGAGCTCCCAGCCGAATCCCCACTGCATTGCGCGATCGACGTCGTCAATCGAGCTGGCGATCGCCGGCGCAACCTGCGCCGCGTACAGCAGTGTTGGTGCGAGCGTCTCCCGCAAGAATTGGCCGACGCGGTCGGAGCCGAGGAACAACGTGCGGATTCGATCCGCGGGATCCTCGATCGTTCGCGCCGCTTCGAGCGATGCCAGCCGTGGCGCCCGTCTCTCGCGGTAGGTCATCGTCGAGAGATCGAGAGTGAAAACCTCGCCGTTTGCATCCTTTTTATAGAACCCCTGACCGGCCTTGCTGCCGATCCAGCCGCGTCCGACCATCTCGGCGAGTAGGGGGGGTGCGACGAACGTCGCGGCTTCCGACGGCTCCAGCCGCTCGGTGAGGTTGCAGGCGACGTGCATCAAGACGTCAATCCCCGCCATGTCCATCGTGCGGAACGTCGCCGTCTTCGGCCTTCCGATTGCCGGGCCCGTGATGGCATCGACCTCCTCGATTGTGTAGCGCCCGCTGAACACAGCTCGGAGGATCTGCATGACGCCAAAGAGGCCTAGGCGGTTCGCCACGAAGTTCGGCGTGTCTCTCGCAACGATCACGCCCTTCCCGAGACGCTCGTCCGCGAACCGGGTGATGGCGTCAGTTACCGCAGCATCGGTATCCGCGGTAGGAATCACTTCGAGCAGTCGCAGATAACGCGGCGGATTGAAGAAGTGCGTGCCGAGCCAGTGCTGGCGGAACGAGGGCGACCGGCCTTCGGCGATCGCGGCAATGGGAATGCCTGATGTATTGGAGCTGACGATGGCGCCGGCGGGACGAATGGCGTCGACGCGCGCAAGGAGCGCTTGCTTCAAGTCGAGCCGCTCGACGATCGCTTCGATGATCCAGTCGCAGCTCGAGATTCTCGGAAGCGAGGTGTCGAAGCCTCCCGTTTGGACGAGCGCGTGCGCGGCCGTCGTGAAGAACGGATCCGGTCGAGTGGTTTTCGCCCGCTCGAGTCCTTCTGCGGCTGCCGCCGCGGTCACGTCCAGGAGCAACACCGGCAAACCTGCGTTGGCGAGGTGCGCCGCGATTTGCGCTCCCATCGTGCCAGCGCCCAGGACGGCAGCGGTCCGGATACGCATCGCGGGTCTCAGTCCTTTCCCAGGCCGGCGACGAACAAATCGACAATGGCGTCCGCTTCGTTCGCGAGTGCGTATCTCCGGCGGCTGAGAATCCAGTTCGTCGCCATCTCGTCGAGCGCGCCGAAGAAGAGCTTCGCGGCAAGCGTCGCGTTGGTCTCGGACCGGAACGATCCTCGTGCCTGACCGTCAGCGATCACGTCGCGGATGATGCCGAGGTACTCGCGGACGTGCGTCGTCGAGAGTCGCTCCATGAACTTCGTCGACTGGCGGAGCTCGACCTGAAAGACGATCGCGAGGTTGCGGTCGCGGCCCAGACGACCGAGGTGCAGCCGCGCGATCTCGCGCAATCGTTCGACTGGATCCTCGAGTGCGGCAACGCTCGCCCGTCCTTCCGCGATGGCTTCCTTCATCGTCCGCTCGAAAATCGAGACGAGAAGGTCGTCCTTGCCGCGGAAGTAGAGGTAGACCGTCCCTGCCGCGATTCCCGCCGCTTTGGCGATATCCGCCACCTGCGCCGTGAAGTAGCCACGTGCGGCGAACGTGTCGATGGCGGCGCGAAGGATCGTGTCCCGTTTGTCGGGCTTCTCGGGCTTGTCCGGGCGCGAGGAGAGGTGACGTGAACGACGGGCCGCGACGACGCTCATGAATGAATGTTCATTCATTTTGGCCATGCTGTCAACCACTCGTCACACCCATCTGCTTTCAACAATTTGAAGTGCCTTACGCGTTTTGATCCGTTCCACCGAATCGACCGAACCGCCTCAGGGCTTATTCCGCCGGAAAGCTCGAACCGGCACGCGCTACGGAAGAGGCCCGACGCTTGCATCCCCGCGCGTGTCGACTGGATGGGGGGCTTTTTCTGGCGCTCTCAATACTTAACCCCTGCAGGGCTGCCTCACTGGGCGGCACCAGGACACTCGAAGCCTCCGGCGGTAACGAGCGGGATATCAAGGGCGTATCTAGCGTGAGGTTTGAAACGTCGGCAGTTCTCAGTCGGCCTGGTAGGGGCTCCCCATGATGGATGAAGTCCAGCAGCAGACCCTCGTCACTCGCCTGAATCGGATCGAGGGCCAGATTCGCGGTATCCGACGGATGGTGCAGGAGCCGCGCATTTGTGTCGACATCCTTCAGCAATTGGCGGCGGCGGAGGCGGCCCTCAACCGCATCAGCCTTGCCGTCCTGCGCCACCACGTCGAGTGCTGCGTCCCGGACGGCATCGTGCAGGGTGAGCCCGAGAAGACGAAACGCTTGACCGAGCTCATCGACATCTTCGATCGCTTCGGACGATAGTCGTTTTTATCAGGGGACTGCGTCCCCGGACCCCTCACGCCGTCGCTCGCGGGGATCCCATGAGCCGCTCGGCGGGGTCCCCGCCGCGCGCTTGTGCGCGGTACGGCATGGTGATTCCCCTCGCGGCGCTCGGTCGCGCCACTCAGGGATTTGGACCGCCAGGACCGTCCACCGACCCGCCACAGTCTCTACTCGATTCAGCGCTTCGGGAAGTTTCTCCTCCGCACACGAGTCCAACCGGTATCGCGCGTCGTAAACGGCGACGAGCGGCCCGGAGTATCGTAGGCAGATCGGAAACGTGCGGAACCGTGAAGCGTCCATCGGTCCGACCCGGAATGTCAGCACGTTGGCGGCGGCCCTCATGCTGTGGCTGGCCTGGGTGGGTCCGCAACAGGCGCGATCCACGACTGACCAAAGCTCGCAGCGCTGCACGGTAAGCGGCACAGTCGTATCGGGCACGATCCCGCTGCCTGGCGTCGCGATCACCGCGACATCGGCTGATTCCCGGAAAGTCGCCGCAACCGCGACGGAATCGAACGGCGCTTACGAGCTTCGCCTTCCAGGCGAGGGTGTCTACACGCTGAGCGTCGAGCTTGCCGCATTTGCATCCGCCTCGCGACAGATCACGCTGACAGGAGAGAGTTGCTCGACGCGGCTCGACTGGACACTGCAGCTCGCATCTCGCGTACCCGTCCCAACATCGACTCCGGCTGCGCCCGCTACTCCTGACCAGCGCAGTGCGCAGCCAGCTCAGGCTCCAGTGATTCAAGGTCAGCGTGGCGGCAGTGGGCCCAGGGCTGCAGCAGGCGGCGGCCGCGGGTTCCAGCAGCTCGATGTCGTTCCGAATGCAAACGCGGGCGAGCAACTCGCATCCGGAGATGAAGGTGCAGACGCGCTGCGTGGTCGACTGCAACTTCCGCCCGGCTTCTCGGCGGATGCGCCAACGGAAAGCGTGGCGACATCAGGCAATCAGGGACAGCTCAACGAACCGCTGCTGTTCGGCGGCCGCGGTGGACGCGAGGGAGGACCGGAAGGATTCGATCGCCTCGCGGCCGGCCAAGGTGGATTTGGAGACGCGAACGCTAACCAGTTCGGGTTTGGCGGGGGACGTGGCGGTGCGCCCGGCGGTTTCGGTGGTGGCCCGGGGGGCGGACCTGGTGGAGGCGGCGGTCCTGGCGGGTTCGGCGGCGGACCGGGAGGCTTCGGGGGACTTCGAGGCGGGGGGCGCTTTCAGGGCACGGCGAACTACAGCTTCGGCGGATCAATATTGGATGCAAAGCCGTACGCCCTGAATGGCCGTGCAGCGGAAAAGCCGGACTACGTCCAGCAGCACTACGGAACAACCATCGGTGGTCCGTTGAAGGTTCCGCGAATCTACAACGGAGGGACCAGGACATTTTTCTTCCTGAACTACGCCGGCAATCACTCACACAATCCGGTTGATTCCTATTCGACCGTGCCGACGCTTGCTGAACGATTGGGAGACTTTTCGGCGTTCTCCTCGGTGGTGATCGATCCATCAACCGGTCAGCCGTTCGCGGGCAATCAGATTCCCGAGTCGCGAATCTCGTCGGCGGCGCGCGCGCTACTTCCGTACATCCCAGTACCCAATCAACCGGCCTTGACTCAGAACTTCCATTACCTTACCGCGGTGACATCGTCCAGTGACGATGTGAACGTTCGAGTGACGCATGTTTTCGGTGCAGAGTTGGCCCAACGTGGGCGCGGAGGGGAGGCCGGTCGCGGCGGGTTTGGTGCAGGCGGCGCACGCGGTCTCGGGTTTGGAGGCCGGGGCGGTCCTGGCGGGCGCGGACCGACGCGGCCGCGCAGTGTTCTGAACGTCAACGTGAGCTATCACCACGCGTCTGTCATCCAGTCGTCGAACTTTCCGACGATCGGAGGCACGACAGAGGCGACCGGTTGGAACGTGCCAGTCAGTTACCTGTATGCGCGCGGGCGGTTCAACAACATGTTGAACGTCAACTACAACCGGAACAGCTCGGACAGCACGAATCTTTACTCGTTCGTCACGAACATCGTGGGAATCGCCGGCATTCAGGGAGTGTCGACGGATCCGTTCGACTGGGGTAGTCCGAACCTGTCGTTCACGAGCGTTTCCGATCTGCGCGACCGCACACCGGCGCAGTGTGTCGATCAGCGCGTCCAGATCAGCGACACGATGATGCGAATGTGGCAGCGGCACGCGCTCCGATGGGGCGGCGACTATCGCGACCTGCGGCTCGACAGCCTCTCGAACAGTAACCCGCGCGGGAGCTTCGTCTTCACGGGGTTGTATACGTCGGCGCTCCTGGACGGCAGCGCCGTCGCGGGCGCGGGTCTCGACTTCGCGGACTTCCTGCTTGGCCTCGCACAGCAGGCGTCGGTCCAGTACGGACCCGGCAAGATCGAGCTGCGCGGAAGATCGTGGAACCTGTTCGTTCAGGACAACTGGCAGGTGCGCGAAAATCTGACGCTGAACTTCGGTGTTCGTTACGAGTACGTGTCGCCGTTCGTGGAGGCCGGCAATCGTCTCGTTAATCTGGACGTCACGCCCGATTTCACCGCCGCAGTGCCCGTCCAGTCGGGTGCCACCGGACCATTCAGCGGTCCGTTGCCACGGAGCCTCGTATATCCCGACAGGAACAACGTCGGACCTCGTGTCGGCATCGCGTGGAGACCACTGACTCACACGACGGTTCGCACCGGCTACGGCATCAATTACAACCTCGGAGTGTCCGGGACGATCGCACAGCAGCTCGCCGCGCAACCTCCGTTTGCCGTCACCGCGACCAGTCTCGGCGGCGTTGCCGCGCCGCTGCTGCTCGTCGATCCGTTCGCCCGAATCGACAGCGCGGCGACGACGAACTCGTTCGGGATCGATCCCCTCTACGGTCTCGGCATGGCGCAGATCTGGAACGTCGACGTCCAGCGCGACCTTCCGCACAACCTGACCGTGAACGTTGGATACACGGGGACGCGGGGGTCGAGCCTCGACATCGAGCGCGCCCCGAATCGGAATCCCGACGGCGGCTTGCGCATCCCGAACGTGCAGCCGTTCATCTGGGAATCCTCCGGAGGGCGCTCGACGCTCCACGCGCTCAGCGTGCGCGCGCGCAAGCGGCTGGCGCGCGGATTCGCGTTCGGCGGCGCGTACACGTACTCACGCGCATACGACGACGCATCGTCGATTGGCGGAATCGGCGGCAATGCGAACGTCGCGCAGAACGATCAGGATCTCGGCGCCGAGTGGGGACGATCCAGCTTCGAGCGCCGTCACAGCTTTACCGGAGACTACACATTCGAGCTGCCCTGGGGCAAAGGTCGCCATTGGCTCGACAACGACAGCTGGAAATCACAGCTGTTCGGCGGATGGAGCTGGAGCGGGAACACGACCATCCAGTCGGGTGCGCCGTTCACGGCACGGGTCGTCGGGAACTTCGTGGACGTCAGCAGCGGCGTGAACGGAACGCTGCGGGCGGACTACAACGGTGAGCCAATCGCCATCGACCATCCGACCGTACTGCGCTTCTTCAACACGGATGCGTTCTCGGTGCCGGCCCCGGGGTTCTTCGGCACCGCCGCGAGGAACACCATTACCGGTCCCGGTTCGTACAACATGAACATGGCGCTCTCGAAGAACTTCAACTTCAACCGATCGCACGGTATGACGGTGCGGCTGCAGGCTACCAACGTGTTCAACGCCGTGCAGTTCTCGACGATCGACACGGTTGTCAATTCGCCGACCTTCGGTCACGTGACTGGAGTTCGTCCTATGCGGTCGGTGCAGGTCGTCACAAGGATCAGGTTCTGAAGGTGCTGACAGTGCTAAAGGTGCGGGTTCGCAGGTTCGGCAGCCGGCGCAACGACGACGCTGTTGGCACCACAAGCACCAGCACCATTAGCACCCTCAGCACCTTTAGCACCAGCACTGTTAGCACCGTCAGCGCCTTTAGCACCGTTAGCACCTTCTTTCTCGTCGCGCTCTTGTTCGCCGGCGCGACGCCGACCGCGCAGCGCCGTCCGTCGTTCCGGACGGGCGTCGAGCTGATCTACGTCAACGTCGTCGTGCGCGATCAGAGCGGAAACATCGTCCGCGGGTTGTCGAAGGACGACTTCACGCTCGTCGAGGACGACAAACCGCAGACGATTACGACGTTCGACTTCGAGGAAGTCAAGTCAGAGGCTCTGCCGGCGGAGCAGCCGGCGCCGGCGACCGCACCGATCCTCCAGACGCCTCCCGCGGTGAAGGCGGAAGCGGCTGCGGCGCCGGCTGCCCCTCCGGCAGAGCCGATCGACTTGCGCAATCACCGCCTGATCGTGCTCCTGTTCGATTCGAGCTCGATGCAGGCCGAGGAGCTCGAGCGAGCCATCGCATCGGCCAGGGAGTACGTTGACAAGCGGCTGAGCGGAGCGGACCTCGTCGCGATCGCGGCCGTCAGCTCCGCACTGGAAATCGTTCAGGATTTCACCACGAGTCGCGAAGCGCTGGGGAAGGCACTGGATCGTTTTTCCGGGGTCGATACCGTGGGCTTCGAAGAAGGCACCACGCCCACAGGAGAAGAGACCGAGGTCGAAGGGTTCGTCGCGGACGACAGCGAGTTCAACATCTTTAACACGGACAGGCGCCTCGAGGCCATCGAGCGGCTGTCCGAGTCGCTGGCGCCGGTTCAGCAGAAGAAGTCAATCGTGTATTTCAGCAGCGGGATGAGTCGATCCGGCGACGACAATCAGGTGCAGCTTCGTGCCGCAATCGATCGCGCGGTAAAGGCGAACGTGTCGATCTATCCCGTTGACACGCGCGGGCTGACCGCTATCGTTCCTGGCGGGAGCGCCAGCCAGGCGAGTCGCAGCGGTTCCGCGATGTTTACCGGCGCCGGGGTGTCGCAGCAGTTCGATCGTCAGGCCGCGAGCCAGGAAACCCTCGTGACGCTCGCCAGCGACACCGGCGGGCGCGCGTTCCTCGACACGAACGACTTCGGCAGCGTCTACACGAAAGTCATCGCCGATACGTCGGCGTACTACCTCCTCGGGTATTCGAGCACGAATCCGGCACGAGATGGCCGGTTCCGGCGGATCAAAGTACGGCTGAACAACCCAGGTCTCAAGGTCGAGCATCGCAACGGCTATTACGCTAATCGCGACTTCGCCCATTCGAGCAAGGACGATCGCGAGCGCCAGCTGCAGGAGCAGCTGATGACCGACCTCTCGTCCACCGACCTCACCGTCTGGTTGTCGACATCGTTCTTCCGTCTGTCGAACGACCGCTTCTACGTTCCGGTTTCCATCGCGGTCCCTGGCTCGGAGATTCCGTTCACGCAGGCAAGCACGACGGATCGCGCGACAATCGACGTCATCGGTCTGATGCGCGACGAGCTGGAGCGGCCGGTCGGAAAGATTCGCGACACGGTCAAGCTCGCGGTCCAGCAGACGCAGGACGTCAGGCGGAAGAACGTTCAGTACGAGACCGGCTTCACGCTGCCGCCTGGCCGCTTCAAGCTGAAGGTCGTCCTGCGGGAGAATCAGTCCGGCGCAATAGGCTCGTTCGAGAGCGACGTCGTCGTACCGGACCTTCGCCGCTCGCCCGTGAAGGTCAGCTCGATCGTGCTTGGTACGCAGACGCAGCCGGCCCCCGAGCGCAATGGCGTCAACCCGCTCGCGCGCAACGGTACGCTGCTGGTGCCGAGCCTCACCCACGTCGTTTCGACGACGCAGCCGTTGTACTTCTACTACGAGGTGTACGATCCGGCGGCGCAGTCTGGCAGCCCGCGCCTGCTCACGAGCATCTCGTTCTTCCGGGGCAAGGTGCGCACCTACCAGACGCCGCTCGTCGAGGTCACTCGACTCGAGGCGCCCGATCGAAAGGCCGCCGTGTTCCAATTCTCCGTTCCAGCGTCGGCGCTGCAGCCTGGGTACTACACCTGCCAGATCACCGTCGTGGATGATGTCGCGGGCACATTTGCATTCCCGCGTCTGCCGCTTCTCGTGCGACAGTAGACGTCACTGTACTTGCATCCCACGGTCGGCCTGGGGGACGCAGCGCTAGCTCGACAGAGTCACAAACCGGCGCTGCCGAGATCCAGTAGACTTGAAGCTCTTTCCGCTGTGACTCGGGAGGAGAGCCGTCACATGGGGAACATGATGATGAGATTCCGCCAGAACGTGTTCGTGCTCATCTTTTCGGTCGCCACACTCGTTGCCGGAACCGCTGCCGCACAGGTGCGCGGCGATGGACGGCTGTACGGGAAGGTTGTCGACCAGCAGGGCCAACCGCTACAGGATGTGCAGGTGAAGGCCGTCATGAGCGGCCAGCCGCAGCCACTCCAGGCGAAGACGAACAAGAAAGGCGAGTGGACCATCATCGGTCTAGGGGCCGGTCAATGGACGCTCGAGTTCTCGAAGGAAGGTTACGAGTCTCAGAAAGGCCCGGTCGACGTCGACGAGTCCGGTCGCACCGCGCCCATCAACGTCACCCTCGCAAAAGGCGCCCCGACGGTCGATCCAAACGCCGAAATCCAGGAACAGGCGCAAAAGGGCAACGCGCTCATGCAGCAGGAGAAGTTCGCGGACGCGCGAAAGATCTTCGAGGACCTGCTGATAAAGTATCCGTCCGTGTATCAGCTCCACGCCTACATCGCGCAGGCGTATGCGGGTGAGAAGAACTACGACAAGGCCGTCGAACATCTCCGCGTCGCGGTCGAGAAGGAGCCAAACAACGCGGACATGAAGATGCTTCTGGGAGATCTGCTGATCGAGAAGGGGGACAAGGCCGAGGGGCAGCAGATCATGATGTCGGTCGACCTGACGCAGGTCAAGAATCCGCTTCCGTTGATCAACGTCGCAATCAGCCAGATCAATGAAAATAAAACAGACGATGCGATTGCCCTGCTGACCAAGATCGCGACGCAGTTCCCGAATCAGGTCGAGACCTACTACTATCGCGGGCGGGCGTACATCGCGGCGAAGAAGATGGCGGAAGCGAAGGCGGATCTCGAGAAGTATGTGTCGATGGCGCCGGCCGACGCCCCCCAGATGGCGGACGCGAAGAAGATCCTCGAACAATTGAAAGACGTCAAGTAGCACCGACCGCCGAGACGAGCATGCGCGTCCGTTACCCTGGGTTGCTGGCAGCGCTGCTGATCGGCGGACTCCTGAGTGCATGCGGCGGGTCGAACAACGGCGGCAATCAGCCGCCGTCGAACAACCCGCCGTCCGGATCCAATCCCTGCAGTAGTTCGTCCGTCGAGCCCGAAGAGGAGGCGCCACTCACCGGGCAGGTCACGACCCCTTCCACGAAAGAACGCGGCATCGACGGCAGCTCTCGCTGGCGCGTCCTGGACGCGCTCTGGACGCACCGACAGTACGCCGACCGTCAGCCGCCGACACAGCAGATCACCACTGGCCGCGCTGCCGCGGATATCGGCGACATCGCCATCGTTCAGGACGAGGGCGACCTCATCCTCCCGCCGAACCAGTTCGACCTGCGCGGCAGCGGTCTCAGGTTCACGCGCAACTCATCCGGCGGTTACGACGTCCGCCGAATCGACGCGACGTTCCGCACAGCTCTTGGACGTCAGCTGACACTCGACGACGACGCCACCACTGAAGTCGACGTGCCGTTCGGCTTCTCGTTCTACGGACGCTCGCAGACGGTCGCGTTCGTGAACTCCGACGGCAACGTCACGTTCGAGGAAGGGGACAAGGCCAGCACCGAGCGCAACGTCGCGCGCCTGCTGACCGGACCGCCGCGTGTTTCTCTTTTCCTTGCCGATCTCGATCCGAGCGCCGGGGGCCGTGTGTACGTCAACGCTGCGGCCGACCAGTATACCGTCACGTTTTGCACGGTCCTAGGCTTCGACTCGACGCGAACGCTGACCGCGCAGACCACGCTGCTGCCGGACGGCACCATCGAAATGAAATATGCCGACTCAGGCTCGACGCTCGGCGATGCCGTCGTCGGGCTGTCGCCAGGACATACCGGTGAGTTCCGTCCGGTGAACCTGAGCGACACGGGCCCGACCGGTGGCGGGAGCGCTGCCGTGGGCGAACGCTTTGCCGAACAAGGCGAGCTCGACACCGTGGCGCTGGTCAAGAAGTTCTATCAGAGTCACCCGGACAACTACGACCAGCTCGTGATCTGGACGGACGCCGCGATCGTGCGGGACGCGTTCGCGTACGAGACGACGGTGGCGAACGAGATTCGCGGCATCGGGATCGACATCTACGACGCATCGGGCGATTTCGGCAGCGCGGGGCGCCTTCGAAGCTTTACCGTCATGGACTGGCTCGGCAAATATCCCGACGACCCCACGTTGAAGTTCCTCGGTGAGAACAATACGCTGAGCGTGCTCGGTCAGGAGTCCGGCCACCGCTGGCTCGCCTTCCTCGAATTCCGCGATCACACCGGACGACAATCGGAGGCGCTCCTCGGACGCGGTCTCGCGCACTGGAGCTTCTTCTTCGATTCTGATGCTTCCGTCATGGAGGGGAACGACATCGAGGACCTCGGCGGCGGATCGTTTCGCACCGTTGCCGCGGTGCAGCGATACTGCCTGCTCGACCAGTATGCGATGGGACTCGTCGCCTCGTCGCAGGTGCCGCCGTTCTTTTACGTGGAGAATCCAACGAACGTCGTGCCGAACCGCGATAACGAATCCGCGCCGCGCGTCGGCGTGACGTTCAACGGCACGCGTCGAGACGTGTTGATTCAGGACGTGATTGCAGTCATGGGCGCGCGATCACCCAGCGTCGCCGACTCACCAAAGCTGCATCGACAGGCGTTCGTGTATCTCGTGAGCGCCGGCCGAACGGCCGATGCCGGCCAGGTGGACAAAGTGGACCGGATTCGACGGCAATGGGAGCCGTTCTTTCTACAGGCCACTGACGGCCGGATGCGTGTGGAAACCCGTCTGAGGTAACGGACGTGGAAGTCCGTCCCGTTCAGAGCCGCGCCGATCGCCGCCGCTTCGTCAACGACCCGTACGATCGACATCGCGGTGATCCGCACTGGGTCCCGCCGCTTCGCCTCGGCGAGTACGATCGCTTGAACCCTGCCAAGAACCCGTTCTTCGCACACGCCGACCTGCAGTTGTTCCTCGCGTGGCGCGATGGTCGTGTGGCCGGCCGGATCGCGGCGATCGACGACCACCTGCACAACGAGACGCACCGCGACAACACAGCGATGTTCGGATTCTTCGAGGCCGCCGACGCCGAGACCGCCGCCGCGCTGCTCATCGCGGTCGAACGCTGGGCCGCCGGACGCGGGCGCTCGCAGGTGCGCGGACCGATCAACCCGTCGCTCAACGACAGTTGCGGTCTGCTGATCGACGGCTTCGACACCGATCCGATGCTGCTGATGCCGCACAATCCGCCAGCCTACGGGGCGTTCATCGAGGCAGCGGGGTACCGGAAGGTCAAGGATCTATACGCGTGGCTGTGGGATCTCTCACAGCCGCTGCCGGTCGCGATCGCGCGCGTCGCGCAGCGCCACCGTGACAAGCTGCGGCTCACGTTTCGGCCGATTCGGATGGCGGAGTTCGCCCGCGAGGCAGATCACCTACGCGACCTGTACATCACCGCCTGGGAACGCAACTGGGGATTCGTGGCCCCGACGCGTGAAGAATTCCAGTACACCGCCAAGGAGATGAAGCCGATCTTCGATCCGCGCTGCGCGGTCGTCGGCGAAGCGGACGGACAGATGGTGGCGTGCGCTGTGGCGCTGCCCGACGTCAACCAGGCGCTCAAGGGAACCGGCGGCCGTCTGTTTCCGTTCGGCCTGGTGAGGCTGCTCGCGCGATCGTGGTACATCGATCAGGCGCGGTTGCTGCTGCTCGGCATCGACCCGGCCTTCCGCTCGATCGGTGTCTATCACCTGCTCCTCGCGGAACTCAACGCCCAGGTGACGCGAGGACCTTACAAACGTGTCGAGTTCTCCTGGGTGCTCGAGGACAACCGCGACATCAACCAACCGGCGGAGATGGCAGGGGCAAAGCGCTACAAGACGTACCGTCTGTATCAGAAAGCGATTGCGTGAGCCGACGCGTCGCAATCACGGGCGCCAGTGGATTCATCGGGTCGAGCGTGGCCGCGGCGCTGGGCGCACGTGGTGACGTCGCCGTTGCTGTCCGTCGGCCCTACGACCTCGACACCTTGACCGCGACCTTCCGCGGCGTCGATGTCGTCATCCATCTCGCCGGCGTCCTCTCTGCGGTCCGCGAAGAGGATTTTTACACCGCGAACGTCCTCGCGACGCGGATCGTCGCGCGTGCTGCTCATGACGCCGGCAAACGGCTGGTGCACATCTCGAGTCTGGCCGCTGCCGGACCGGCGCCCGCGTCCGCGCCTCGCTCCGAGAGCGATCCGCCTGCGCCGATCACGACCTACGGACGCAGCAAGCTCGAAGGCGAGCGCGCAGTAGCCTCCGAGTCTGCCCCGACCGGGCTCGACTGGATCATTCTGCGGCCTGGTGTCGTGTACGGACCGCGAGACCACGCGATGCGGCCGCTCTTCGCCTACGCGCGACACGGACTCTTGCCGCTCGTCGGCTCGCCGACCGCTGCCTACACGTTCATCTTCATCGACGATGCGGTTGCAGCGATCCTTGCCGCAATCGAGCGCGGCGGCAGCGGCGAGATCGTGTTCGTCGGCCATCAGCAGCCGGTCACGCCGTCCGACCTCCTCGAAACGATCCGCGCCGCCATCAACCCTTCCGCACGAATACTGCGGCTGCCACGCGCCCTCGTTCGCGTGGCCGCGAGAGTCGGCGACTGGGCCGGGGCAGCGACGGGCAAGCCGGCGACGATCAACAGCCGTCGATACGTCGAGCTCTACTCGCCCGGGTTCGTCTGCCGCGTCGATCGCATGCGCGAGCAGCTCGGCGTGGTCGCGCGCGTGGATCTGCGAGACGGCATCGCCCGGACGGTGGCGTCGTTGTGACGCGCGCGCACATCGCCTGGGCCGGGCTCGCGATTGGGCTTGTCGTGCACGCGGTGACTGGGGATCGGTATCGACTACGGCGTGAACATCCTCAACCGCTTGCGCGGTGAGCCGCGCGACCGCTACCGCTTCGCGCTCGCCGAGACCGGCGGCGCGGTCGCGCTGTGCTCGTTGACCACGATCATCGGCTACAGCTCGCTGCTCGTCGCGGACAGTGGCGCGCTCCGCTCGCTGGGCAAGGTCGCGAACCTGGGGGAGATCGGCTGTCTGCTGGCGGCGTGGGTGCTCGTGCCGGCCGTCATGGCGCTCGCGAATCGTCGTACACGAACGCCTCACCGCCAATCACGGCCCGGATCAGCTGACGACGCGGCAGCTTGACGATGCGTGGCGACGGCCCCGCCGGCACGCGCATGCGCACGCCGCCGTCCAGCTCGATCTCCGCCTCGCCCGTCGTCTCGACGTGGACGACGTCCCCCTCCGACGGCGGGTGGGGCGGCAGCGGCCGGCCGGCCACGCGCAACACAGCGACCCGCGTGTGGTTGCGGAACGCGACGTCGTCGGGGCGGTCGTAGACCCACACGTCGAACGGGCCGCAGCGCTCGGCGGCCCGCGGCGGGCCGAACCGCCGCTCGAGGATCGGGCCCAGGTCGCGGAAAGCGATCGCGAAGTCCGCGGGCGGACCGCCCAGGAAGCGGGCGGGGTTGTTCACCCACAGCTGAGGCGGCAGATCCTCGAGCCACAGCTCGAGCTGCGCCATCTTCACGCCGCGCCGCGACGTCCACTCGACCGACCGCGCGGTCCAATACTCGCCATAGCCCGCGCGCAGGCCGTGCTTGGCCGCCGCCTCGTCCACGCAGCGGACGTGCGCCGCGTAGGGAAGCGCGAAGCGCGGCGGCGCAAGCGGCAGCACGCGCAGCGCCGCCAGCCC
>JBKPCD010000185.1:0-50229 GCA_046727175.1 Acidobacteriota bacterium
GGTCGTACGGCGGTTACCTGGATAGGCTCGATCACCTCGAGCGCCGGCACGGTGACCGTCGTCTCCGGCGTGGGCTCGAGCGATGCGGCGTTGACAGTCCGCTGCCTGCGCGGCGCCGTTCGCGTCGACTGTCGCACGGATTCGCCCGAAGCCACTTCGCGCACGCGTGGGGTGCTTTCAGGTGAACGCGGAGCCGGGGGTACAGTGGGTACGTTGGTCGTGATGCTCGGTCCCGTCGTCACAGGGACTCTCGAGCTGGTCATCACCACTGCAATCAACGCGGCGGCAACGAGGCTCGCCGCTACGAGACGTGGAACGGTGATCACCGAGCCCCGCGTCGGCTGCTCCAGTCGCGCCAGCACACGTCCGTCGAGACCGGGTGCGGGCTCGCGGCTCGTCATCAGCCGGACTGCGTGATCGATCGCGTCATCGATCGCCTTGTTCGCAATCAGGGGACTCGTCCCGCCTCGTGAATCTGAATTGCCGTTCGTCTTCATCGTTGATAACCCAGCGCGGCCAGCTTCTGCTTCAAAATGCGCCGCGCTTCCGAGACGCGCCATTTCACGGTACCCAACGGTATCTCGAGCATCGTGGCGATCTGGTCGTACGTGTATTCGCCGGAACCCGCAAGCAACAGCGGGTCTCGAAGCTTTTGTGGCAGCGTCCGGATCAGATCGCGGATCGTTCGCTGCAGCTGCGCCCCGGAAATCTCCTCTTCCTGCGTGCGCTTTGGCGAGCGGACCCGTTCGACGAGGTCGTCGGTCTCTTCGGCGGACTCTGATGGCACGACAACCGAGCGCAGCCAGCGGCTCACGCTCTTGCGGCGGTCCATCGCCTTTCGCCATGCGATCGCGAGCATCCAGGTCTTGAATGCCGCCTGCCCGCGGAAGTCGCCGAGCTTTCTGTAGGCAGCCACGAACGCTTCCTGAGCCACGTCATCCGCCTCCGTCGACGAGCCGACGCCCGCCAGGGCTGCCCGGAATACGGCCCGTTGATGGCGAGTCACGAGAATCCCGAATGCCTCGCTGTCCCCAGCCTGGGCGAGACGGACCAGATCCACATCTGGGAGCTCCCACGATCCGCTGGAGCCTGCGCTCATCGCTGCGACGGCGACCACACAGTCAGTAGACTTCGTCACGACGGGGGCGGTTGGCAATTCGGGGGGTCTTCGGGAGGTCAGACCGGGGTCAAACTGGGGTCTGACCCCAGTCTGACCGTAGTCTGACCCCAGTCTGACCGTAGTCTGACCCTAGTCTGACCCTAGTTTGACCCTGGTCTGACCGCGGGCGAATGACCCCGGTCGACCCCCCGGTGTTACTAGAATTGGAGAATATGGTGAACCACGAGCAGGTGCTGAAGCTCATTCGTGAGAAGGTCGACCATCCCGCGACCCCGCGGGAAATGCTTCAGCGGCTCAAAATCGGGCGCGACGAGCGGGCCACATTCAAGCGGCTGCTGAAAGAACTGGCAGGCACCGGCGACCTCGTCCAGACGCGCGGCAATCGCTTCGGGCTCCCCGACCGCATGAACCTCGCCGTCGGCCGGATTACGACGCATCCCCGCGGGTTCGGGTTCGTCGTACCGGATCGTCCGCTCGAGGACGTCAAAGGAGACATCTACATTGCCGGCAGCAACCTGAATCAGGCGATGCACGGAGATCGCGTCGTCGCCCGAATCGAGCGCGTTTCAGAGAAAGGCGCCGAGGGACGCATCCTGCGCATCCTCGAGCGCGGTTCGCAGACGATCGTCGGTCGCTTCGACCTCGACGCGTCCGGCCTCGGCTTCGTCGTGCCGTTCGACAGACGGATCATCATGGACGTCGACATCCCGGCGGACGAACAAGGGACGGCGAAGCCCGGCGAAATGGTCACGGTGGAGATCACGCGATGGCCGACGGCCACACGTGGCCCGCTCGGTCGCATCGTCGAAGTGCTCGGCGAGATCGATGCGCCCGGGGTCGACACTGAAATCATCATCCGCAAATACAACATACCCGACGAGCACAGTCCAGAAGCCGTCGAGGAGGCTCGTCGACTCGGGGGAGAAGTCAGCGAACGCGACATTCGCGGGCGAACCGGCTTCCGGCCCTGGATGACGGTCACCATTGACGGCGAGCACGCGCGTGACTTCGACGATGCGATTACGCTCGAGCGCCTGGAGAACGGGAACTACTGGCTCGGTGTACACATCGCGGACGTCGCCCATTACGTGCCCGAAGGGAGCGCCCTCGATAGTGAAGCGTATGAGCGCAGCACATCCGTGTACTTTCCCGAGCGTGCCGTGCACATGTTTCCGGCGGAACTCGCGACGGGGCTCTGCAGCCTGAACCCCCGCGTGGATCGTCTCGTGCAATCGTGCCTGATGGAGGTCGACCGGCGCGGCACGGTCGTGCGCTACGAGCTGCACGATGGCGTCATCAACAGCAACGCGCGCATGACGTACACCGACGTGAACGCGATTCTGACCGAAAAAGATCCGGTTGTCACCGCGCGATTCAAGGATCTCGTTCCGCTGTTCGAGACGATGCGTGAGCTGTTCGAGATTCTGAATCGCCATCGCCATCGCCGCGGATCAATTGACTTCGATCTCAAGGAACCGGAAATCGTCCTCGATGACGAGGGCATGGTGGAGGAGATCGTTGCCGCCGAGCGAAACGTGGCGCATCGGATCATCGAGGAGTTCATGCTGCTCGCGAACGAGACGGTTGCGCAGCACCTCTCCGACAGCGAGGTCCCGACGCTCTATCGAGTCCACGAGGATCCGGATCCGATGAAGGTGGAGGAGTTCGAGCAATTCGTGACGACGCTTGGGTACAGCCTGACGGCTTCGGCGGACGCCGTCAGGCCGCGGCATTTCCAGAAGCTCGTCGAGCGCATGCGCGGAACGCCCGAAGAGAAACCCATCGCCTTCCTGATGCTGCGGACGATGCAGAAAGCGCGCTACGACGCATCGAACCTGGGCCACTTCGGTCTGGCCGCTTCGCACTACACGCATTTCACGTCTCCAATCCGGCGGTATCCGGACCTCGTTGTCCACAGGACGCTGCGTGAGGCGCGGCACGGCCAGATGAGCGAGGAGCGCCGCGAGGAGCTGACCGACGAGCTCCCGGAAGTCGCGCGACACACGTCAGATCGCGAGCGCCGCGCTGACGACGCGGAGCGCGAGCTCGTCCAATGGAAGAAGGTCCGCTTCATGGCGGACAAGGTTGGCGACGAATTCGACGGCTACATCACCGGCGTTAGCGCGTTCGGTTTGTTCATCGAGCTGATTGACCACTTCGTCGAGGGGCTCGTCCACATCTCGACGATGGCCGACGACTATTACCGGTTCATCGAGAAGGCGCACATCCTGCGCGGGGAGAATACGGAAAGGGTGTACCGCCTCGGCGATCGCGTGACCGTGCAGGTGATCAAGGTCGACATGGAGAAGCGACAGGTCGATCTCGGGCTCGTCGAGATCCTCGATGCCGTCCGCATCTCGGAGCGGAACCGCGGGCCGCGGCGGAGCAAGGCCGTACCGAAACACGAGCGCCGGCGCAAGCAGCGCACCGGCAAGCGCGAGCGTGCGGCGCGACGCAAGAACTGACAGGTTCACAGGTTCCCGGTTCCTGGTTCCAGGAAGGTTCCAGGTTCCCATTCGGTTTCTTAAACTGGCCACGAAACTGAACCATACCTGGAACCCGGAACCTGCGAACCAGGAACCTCGCTGACGCAGATGCGTTCGATCGTCATCGGAACAGCCGGCCACATCGACCACGGGAAGAGTGCGCTCGTGCGCGCGCTGACCGGCACGGATCCCGACCGGCTGAAAGAAGAACAAGCGCGAGGCATCACGATTGACCTGGGGTTCGCACATCTTCAGTGCGGTGATGTGAACCTGGCGTTCGTCGATGTGCCCGGCCACGAACGCTTCGTGAAGAACATGCTGGCCGGCGCCGGAGGAATCGATCTCGTCATGCTTGTCGTCGCGGCGGACGAATCGGTCATGCCTCAGACGCGCGAGCATTTTCAAATCTGCCGCTTGCTCGAGATTCCCGCGGGCGTGATCGTGCTGACGAAGACCGACCTCGCGGATCAGGAGATGCAGGACCTCGCGGCGCTCGAGGTTCGGGAGCTGACGGCACGCTCGTTCCTCGCAGACGCGCCAATCATCGCCACATCGGCAACGACGGGCCAAGGACTCGAGACACTGAAGTCCGTCCTCGTGAAGATGGCGGAAGTCGTGCCGGCGCGTTCGCGGGAAGGCGCTGTCAGGCTCCCAGTCGATCGCGTCTTCAGCATCAAAGGCTTCGGAACCGTCGTGACCGGCACGCTGATCACCGGCGAGATCCATCAGGATCAGGAGCTAGTCGCGCTGCCACGGGGACTGGCCGTCAAGGTGCGGGGCCTGCAAGTCCACGGTCGCGAGTCGTTGTCGGCGGCTGCAGGGCGGCGTGTGGCCGTCAATATCGGCGGAGCGGACCTGACGAACCTTGGGCGAGGCGACACGCTCGCAACACCGGGCTCGCTCGAGCCGACCCGGCGCATCGACGTCGCGCTCCAACTGTTGTCCGACGCCCGGCCGCTGCGTCACGGGAGCAGAGTTCGCCTTCACCAGGGAACAACGGAGGTCCTCGGTCGCGTTGCGCTCTCCGGTCCGCGTCACGGCGGGGGGACGGCGCTGGAGGTCACGCCCGGCGGATCAGTATACGCGCGTGTGAGACTCGAATCCCCGGCTGTGCTCACGCGCGGCGATCGTTTCATCGTGCGTGCGTATTCGCCGACTGTGACAATCGGCGGCGGAGTCGTTCTCGATCCGCAGCCCGTTCGTGGCGCAATTCGCAGCGAAACGGGTCGCACGCGTTTTCGCAGAATCGATTTCGATCACGCCGACAGCGACGCAGCGGTCGTCAGCTTCATCGAAGAGCGCGGCATCGCCGGTCTGCCGCGTCAGGCCCTCATCTTTCGCGCGGGCTTTGGACCACCATCCGTAGACGCGACGATTCAGCGGATCGTTGACGCCCGACGAGCGCTGCTGATTGGCGACGCATTGATTGCACCGGATGCAGTGGGGGCGGTCTCGGCAGCGCTGATCGCTGCGCTGGAGGCGCATCATCGCGAGCAGCCGTTGTCAGACGGCCTGCCCCGTGAAGAAGCACGAGAGCGAATCTTCGGGCGCGCGGCGTCCGCCGTATTCGAACACGTCCTGCACGAGCTCGTCGGTGCCGGGCGCATCGTCGCGCGCGAGCGTCTTGCTCTGGCCGGGCATCAGATCTCGCTCTCGCCCGATGAGACTCGCGCACTCGATTCGCTCGAGCGCGTTTACCGTGATGCCGGACTCGCACCGCCGGATCTCCTCACGGCCGCTGCCGCGGCGGGCGTGAAGGGGGAGATCGCTGAACGCGTCGTGCGACTCCTCTTGCGTCGGAACGTGCTTGCGAAGGTCGATACGATCCTCTTTCACACAGCCTCGTTGGAGGCTCTGAAGCGTGAGGTTCGCGAGCTGAAGACGAAGGGGACGATGCGGGTCGATGTAGCAGCGTTCAAGGAACGTTACGCGATCACGAGGAAATACGCGATTCCCTTGCTCGAGTACCTCGATCGCGAGCGCGTCACACGACGGGCGGGAGACGGCCGAGTGATTCTCTAGATCGGCGAGGGCGTCACTCTTCTTTCCGAACACCTTCGCGGACACTCTCTCGCACGCCTTCACGCGTGGCGTCCTTGAAGTTCTTGATGCCCTTGCCGATGCCACGGCCGATCTCCGGCAGGCGGCTTGCTCCGAAAATCAGCAGGATGATCAACAGAATGACGATAAGTTCGGGGATCCCGAGACCCATGGCGGCTCCTTGTGTGTCGCGCGGGGTACGCCGCAATTGTATCACCATCGTTCTGCCCATGCTGGTGGTTGTTGGATTGGTGCCGCTGCCGCCCGCGCAATTCGTGTCGGGCGTGAATCTCGTCGAGGTTTACGCGAGCGTTACCGATGAGCGTGGCGATATTGTCACTGGCCTGACAAAGGAGGATTTCGAGGTTCGAGAGAACAACGAGCCTCAGACCGTCTCGACGTTTGCCGAAGGCGATTTCCACCTCACAGCGGTCGTCGGGCTGGACCGCAGCTTCAGCATGGCGGGTGAGCGGTTTGCGATAGCGAAGTCGGCGGCTCGGGCGTTCCTTGGCGAGCTCCGGCCGCAGGATGAATCGGCGATTCTGGCGATCGGTTCCGAGGTGGAAACGATCGCGCCCTTGTCAACCGACCGGCGTGCGCAGTTCGACGCGCTCGCCCGACTCGACGCGTTCGGCACGACAGGGCTGTACGACGCTGTGATTCGCGCCATTGATCTCACGCAGCCGGGAAAGGGCCGGCGCGCGCTGATCCTGCTCTCTGACGGCAATGACCGATACAGCAGCGCGACCGCCGATGCTGCGGTGGATCGCGCACGACGTTCGGACGTCATCGTCTTTCCAGTCGCGCTCGGATCTTCGCGGCCGGCGGTCTTCGCCGAGCTCGCGTCACTGACCGGCGGACGCTCGATGCATCTACGGAATCCGAACGACCTCGGCGATTCGTTGAAAGCCATCGCTCGCGAGTTGCGGCATCAGTATCTGCTGGGCTACTCTCCGCGCCAGCCGATCGGCGCAGGATCGGGCGAGTGGCGGTCGATTCGGGTCACCGTCAATCGGCCGCGGGTACGGGTGCGGGCGCGCGACGGGTACATGGCCCGTCGATAAGGGGAGAAGAATTACGGTTGTTCGCTTCTTCGCTCTTCTCCTGTGATACCCGTCCCTGTTCTCTGCCGCACCAACTCCACCATCAAACCGAGCTCGAACGTCGCGAGCAAGCGCCGGCGCAGGCCTCGGTACGCCTGGCGGCCCGCGATCAGGTCGGACATCACATCGCGAATGCGATGACTCCGTTGCAAGGCTTTGATCAGCAGCCCCATGAAGTGGGGCTGATAGAAGTGCGACTTGACTTGAGCGGCGCGAATCAGCTCCGGGTGAATCTCGCGCCGGATTGCGACACTGTAATTGGCGGCTGGATTGGTCGCGTTCAACAGGCTCTCCGCCGCAAGATCGCCTGATCGGACGGCGAAGTAAATGCCCTCGCGCGTGATCGGATCGACGAGCCCCGCAGCATCGCCTACGAGCATCCAGCGATCGCCGGCCGGTCGCTCGCGGGAAACCGAACATGCGCGCAGTGAAGGTATCGGCCAACCGTAGCGCTCGACGTCCGTCGGCCTGCCGATGTGCCGCGTGATCCAGGCGGAGACCCGAGCCTGAAGCATCTGCGACGTGCATTCATCAGCCTGCGCGCAGATCCCCATCGCCAGATGATCCGGTCTCGGGAACGACCAGATGTAGCCCGCGGGCGAGTTTTCGAACGCAATGGCGATGTCGGTCGACATGCATTGGCGCACGAAGAACCCGGTCGCGATCGAGAGATCCGACCGCTGGAATGGCTGCCCGACACGCCGGCGGACCAGGCTGTTCGCGCCGTCCGCGCCCAGCAGCCAAGCGGCGTTGAGCCGTCCAGCGCGCGTCTGGACAGCCCACCCGCAGTCGTCGCGATCGATCGACACGGCGCGTGATGCGATCAGCTCGGCGCCAGCCTCGCGGGCGGCGGTGAGCAGCATGCCGTCGAACTCGCGGCGCGATGCCACGCAGAGGGCGGGCAGACCACCGATGTCTGCGGGCAGGACGGTGCGCGATTCCTGACTGTCATGACTGAACGTCGCGTCTTTGATTCGGACGGCCGGCAGCCGCGCGAACGGAATCCCGCGTCGAACAACCTCGAGCGTGCGCCCGGTGATGCCGCCGCCGCAGGGCTTCTCGCGCGGATGACTGCCGTCGATCAACGCGACGCGCGCGCCACCTCGCGAGAGCCGATAGCTCGCCCAGGCACCGGCCGGGCCCGCCCCGATCACGGCAACGTCGAAGGTGCTCACCTTCAGAGATTGTGTCATCCTTCGCGCAACGGCCTTCGGCCTTTCTGCCCGGCGCTGAAGAAGGACGGCGGGCAGCACCCCGATTCCCGAACCCCTGCAGCAACCGGTGATCGTAAGATACGAAGCAATGTCGCATCCTCTCGTTCTCGCCTTGTTTCGCAACGCTGCCACCGCCGCCGCAGGCGCGCGGGCGCTTCACGCGCTCGGCGTCAATCGCGATCACATCTCAGTTGTGGCCAGGAGTCACGACGAGGAAGGGGCGCTGGCTGAGCAAATGGATGCCACGCCCGGCGCAGACATCGAGGATTCACGTCCGGCGGCGCGGCTGGGGGAACTCAGCGCGTTCGTGCTCGCGGCCGTCGCTATCGTGATGCCGGGCATCGGGCCGATCGTGACGGCCGGGCCGCTCGCCGCCGGCCTCGGTGAAGCAGCGGGACATCTTGCGGGCAGTCTGTCAGGCGTCCTCACGGAAGCCTCGGTCCCTGAGCCAAGGGCAGAAGCAATCGAAGCGGAGATCAAACGGGGCGCGGTGCTCATTGCGGTCCATGCCGCTCCAGACGATGTCACGCCAGTCAGAGATGCGCTTGCCGCCAGCGGGGCGATGCAAATCGAGATCGCGAATTGGGAGGAGGCGTCGTAGCTCCAGGCTCCATGCCGACGCACACAGTTGGCGTATTTCAAGATCTTGCGTGGGCCCACCGCGGGATCGATGCACTTCTGCGCCACGAGTTCGAGGTCGAGTCGCTGAGCGTCATCGTGAAGTCCACCCCCGAAGGAGAAGCCCTGGCGCGCGCGACGTTGGGCCATCCGCCGGACCGGCTTGACGTCAAGAAGCTCGGGCCGACCGTCGCTGGCGGCCCCCTCGTTGTGATTCTTCAGGGGAGCGACAACGGTCTCGTCACTGTGGGGATATCTGATACGTTCCGGCGCGCCGGCTTCCAGGCGCACGACGGAGAGATCTTCGAGACCCTCGTGAGCCGTGGCGGCCTCCTCGTCGGTATCACGAGCGATCGGCGGGCGGCCGACGCGCTCGCGACGCTGCACGCCTACGGTGGCGGGAACGCCGCCATCGGCGCCTGGAGCGGGCGAGTGTAACGTTCCGCCCAAAAGACGTGTCTGTCGGCCGGATTCTCGACGAAATTGGACGTTCTGTCGTCCAAAGAATGAGACGCGGTTCTCGACTTCACGTATCACGCACGCTTTCCGCTGAGGCACCGGTATTGCACCCTGTGTTGCAACTTGCGGAATGCCGCGGGCTCGGCGACAATGGCCTTAGCTCCTAACTACTTGCAATCCTCAATGTCTTCAGGTTTCCAAGGCGCCAGCCCGAACGCGCGCTTCCTCGTCGGAGACGTCCCCGAAGGTGAGCACGGGAAGCTGCGCGTCGGGAATGCCTTGAGCTTTTCGTTCCTGAGTCACGTCGTCGGACTCCTCATCGCGGTTTTCATGATGAGCTTACCGGGTGCGCCTCCTGCGCCTCCTGCGTCGTTCGAAATGCCCAAAGACATCGTGTGGGTCGCGCAGGAAGGGCCGGGTGGGGGCGGCGGCGGCGGCGGTAACAAGACTCCTGAACCACCGCGCAAAGCGGAGCTTCCGGGCAAGGAGAAGATCACCGTTCCGGTCGTGAAGCCTCCCACGCCGCAACCCGAACAGCCGAAGGAAGAGCTCAAGCCGCTCATGAACATTCCTGCACAGCGGATGGAGGTTGGTGTACAGGAATTGCCCGGCAGCCTGGCAAACCTGCCGGCGCTTCCGACGTCACAGGGACCGGGCAATGGCGGTGGCGCGGGAACAGGCGACGGCACGGGGATCGGTCCGGGGAAGGGATCTGGTCTCGGTCCCGGCGAGGGTGGTGGCACCGGCGGAGGATTCTATCGACCGGGCAACGGTGTCATCTCGCCGAGACTCATCCAGGAAGTCAAGCCCGGATACACGAGCGAGGCGATGCGCGCCAAGATTCAGGGCGTCGTCCTGATGGAAGCGATCGTGAACGTGGACGGATCCGTCGGCAACGTCCATATCACGCGCTCGCTCGATCCCACGTTCGGCCTCGATCAGGAAGCGATCAAGACAGTAAGGAAGTGGCGCTTCGCGCCGGGCACTCGCTTCGGCCAGCCAGTTCCCGTGCTGGTCGAAATCGAAATGACCTTCACGCTCCGGTAAACTTCGCAGTCGCGATTCGCAGCTCGGATTCGGCGTCGGGTTCAACAAAAAAAGAGGCCGGCTGGGTAGAATCCCCGCCGGCCTTTCCGTTTTGCCGATTTCGTTTTTCCCTTTTTCCCTTTTCCCTTGACGCGCTGAACGCGAAGCGTTCAGCTCAGTACATTCCGCCCATTCCGCCGCCCGGAGGTCCCGGTGCTTCCTTCTTCTCCTCGGGGATTTCGGAGACCAACGCTTCGGTCGTCAGCAGGAGTGATGCGATGGACGACGCGTTCTGGAGTGCCGTGCGCACGACCTTCACCGGGTCGATGACGCCAGACGTGACCAGGTTCTCGTACTTGTCGGTCGCCGCGTTGTAGCCTTCCTCGCCCTTCGCGTCCTTCACCTTCTGGACGACGATCGAGCCTTCCTGACCCGCGTTGCTTGCGATCCAGCGCAGCGGCTCCTCGAGGGCCTTTCTGATGATCTCCACTCCGACCCTCTGATCGCCTTCGAGCTTCAGGTGGTCGAGTCCCCTGCTCGCGCGGATGAGGGCAACGCCGCCGCCGGCGACGATGCCTTCCTCGACCGCCGCTTTTGTTGCATGCATTGCATCTTCAACCCGCGCCTTCTTCTCCTTCATCTCGGTCTCGGTGGCTGCACCGACCTTGATGACCGCGACCCCGCCAACCAGCTTCGCGAGCCGCTCTTGCAGCTTCTCGCGATCGTAGTCGGAGGTCGTCTCTTCGACCTGCGTGCGGATCTGCTTCACTCGGCCTTCGATCGCGCTCTGCGCGCCGGCGCCTTCGACAATCGTCGTGTTGTCCTTGTCGATCGTGACCTTCTTCGCCTTGCCAAGGTCCTCGAGCTTGATGTTCTCCAGCTTGATACCGAGGTCCTCGGTGATGGCGCGACCGCCGGTGAGGACCGCGATGTCCTCGAGCATCGCCTTGCGGCGGTCGCCGAAGCCCGGGGCCTTGACAGCGGCGGCCTGCAGCGTGCCACGCAGCTTGTTGACGACGAGCGTCGCGAGCGCTTCCCCGTCGACGTCCTCCGCGATGATGAGGAGCGGCCGGCTCGCCCGCGCCACCTGCTCGAGCAGCGGCAGTAGGTCCTTCATCGAGCTGATTTTCTTTTCGTGGATGAGGATGACCGGATTCTCGAGCACGACTTCCATCCGCTCGGGATCCGTGACGAAGTAGGCCGACAGGTAACCGCGGTCGAACTGCATACCCTCGACGACCTCCAGCGAGGTCTCCATGCTCTTGGCTTCCTCGACCGTGATGACGCCGTCCTTGCCGACTTTCTCCATCGATTCCGCGATGATCTTGCCGATCGTTTCGTCGCTGTTGGCCGAGATGGTGCCGACCTGCGCGATGGCCAGGCCGCTGACCGGCTTGGACTGCTTCTTCAGCTCTTCGACGATCACGTCGACGGCCTTTTCGATCCCGCGCTTGAGCTCCATCGGGTTCGCGCCGGCGACGACGTTCTTGGCGCCTTCGCGGAAGATGGCCTGCGCGAGCACTGTCGCCGTGGTTGTGCCGTCACCCGCGATGTCCGAGGTCTTGCTCGCGACCTCGCGCACCATCTGCGCCCCCATGTTCTCGAGCGGGTCCTTGAGGTCGATTTCCTTCGCGACGGTCACGCCGTCCTTCGTGATCGTCGGCGATCCGAACTTCTTGTCGAGGACCACGTTGCGTCCCTTGGGGCCGAGGGTGACCTTGACCGCGTTGGCGAGGCTGTTGACGCCGCGGAGGATGGCCTGCCGCGACTCCTCACCGTAAATAATCTGCTTTGCCATATTCCTTTGATCTCCGTGTCATGGAGCCCGGAGCGTCTGCTCCGCGGCTGTTCGTCCGTCAAAAACGCGGAGCTGATCGCTCCGCGCTCCGATGTCCTTTACCCGTTGATCACTCCCAGAATCTCCTCTTCGCGCATGATCAAGTACTCCTCACCGTCGAGCTTGATCTCCTGGCCGGAGTACTTGCCGAAGAGGATGGTGTCGCCCGCCTTGACGTCGAGCGGCGTGACCTTGCCGTCCTTCTCGACCTTCCCCTTGCCGACGGCGATCACTTTGCCCTGCTGGGGCTTTTCCTTCGCCGTGTCGGGGATGATGATGCCCCCGATTTTCTGTTCACCTTCCTCGAGGCGCTGCACGATGACACGATCGTGCAGGGGCCGAATCCTCACTGCAGTCTGTGTTGCTGCCATAGACGTCCTGCTCCCGAATGTTGGTTGTTGAGTGGGTGGTTCAGCGTAAAACTGGCGTAAATGAAGCCGAGTCTCCCCTGCGGCTTAGCACTCAGCCTGGCCGACTGCTAATTCTATAAGAAGCGCCGCGTGGGTTGTCAAGCAGTCGATGGAGTCGACT
This sequence comes from Acidobacteriota bacterium, assembly GCA_046727175.1. Classification (GTDB taxonomy): domain Bacteria; phylum Acidobacteriota; class Vicinamibacteria; order Vicinamibacterales; family 2-12-FULL-66-21; genus JBKPCD01. The sequence continues at coordinate 12,435 of JBKPCD010000185.1, forward strand.
GCTAACGCGCCGGAGGCCGGGGCCGGACCCCGGTCCCCGGCCCCCGTTACGCCGTCCGCTTGATTCGATATTCCATCATCTTGCGGGCGACGGTGTTTCGGTGGATGCCGAGCAGATCGGCGGCGCTCCCCACACTCCCTTTCGATCGCTGCAGCGCGCGCGTGATGAACAGCTTTTCGAACTCACGACGCGCGTCGTCGTAGAGAACGCCCCTGTCGAGCATCTCCTGGACGAGCTTCTCGAGTTGGTCGCGCACGGCGGCTATTGCAGCTCGCGGCCGGAGAGCAGGTTGAAGGCCTCGACGTACTTGTCTCGGGTGCGGCGCACCACGTCTTCGGGCAGCGACGGGACGGGCGGCTGTTTGTTCCAGCGGATGCGTTCGAGATAGTCGCGGACGTATTGCTTGTCGAAGCTTGGCTGCCCGTGACCCGGCTCGTACTGTGCACGCGGCCAGAATCGTGACGAGTCCGGCGTGAGCACTTCGTCGATCAGCACGACGTCGCGCTGCGGGTCCCCGGATCCGACGAGTCCGAACTCGAACTTCGTGTCGGCGACGATGATGCCCTTGGATTCGGCATGCGAGGCGCCTCGGCGATAGATCTCGAGCGTGAGCGCCTTCAGGCGCGAGACAAGCGCGGCTCCGACGAGACGGCCGGCTTCCTCTTCGCTGATGTTGATATCGTGGCCGCTCTCCGCTTTGGTGGCGGGCGTGAAGATCGGCTCGGGCAGTCGATCGGATTCGCGGAGGCCTGCCGGCAGCTTCACACCACAGACGCTGCCGCTTTGGCGGTACTCCTTCAAGCCAGAGCCAGACAAGTACCCGCGCGCAACGCACTCGACGGGAATTGGCTGCGTGCGCCGCACGAGCATGGAACGTCCACGCAAGATCGCTGCATGGCGGCGCGCCAGCTCCGGAAACGTGTCGGGATCGATCGAGATGAGATGGTGCGGTACGAGATCGTCCACGCGCTCGAACCAGAAGCTCGAAAGCTGCGTGAGCACCTTGCCCTTATCGGGAATCCCCGACGCAAGGACGTAATCGAACGCCGAAATGCGATCCGTCGCGACGATCAGCAGGTCATCGCCGACTTCGTAGACGTCGCGGACCTTGCCTCGACGATGGAGTGTGAGCCCTTCGAGCGATGTCTCAATCAGGGGAGCAGTGGAGATCACGGCGGCCTCGCGGGAGGGAGGAAGCTTACCGTTCGCCACGAGTCGAGTCAATGTGCTGAAGTGATACTCCGAAAGTGTCGCGTCGCGGAGATCAGGGCATTCGACCTTGCGTCTTCTCTTCCTTCTTTTCTTCCGTGCTGCCGCGCGAGCGGATGGTGATGTTGCCGCGATTGGCGCGTAGCGTGACCATCGGGCCGCCACCATGGATGTTTCCGGCAGCCCTTTGTTCCGCGTCATCGGATTTGATCGCGAGCAGACCCTCGGGGAGACTGATGCGGCCGCCCCCTGTTGCGAGGAGATCGAACTGAAAACCGTTCGATGGCGGCGTGAACTCGATCGGCTCGTCGCCCTCGTTGTAGATCGTCAGCGGCGCCGCCTGCTCCATCGTCACCTCGATTTCCGTGTTTCGACCGTCGACGCGTGCGTCGGTCCGAACGCCACGCAACGTTACCGACCCGCCCACGGCATTGAGCCGAATCGGACCTTTGACATTCTCGAGCTGCTCGAGAATGACGTCCGTTCCGTTGACGTCGAGGTCGAGGCTGCCGGCGAGGTCTGATGCGCGAACCTCTCCACCTTGCGACTGCACGGCGAGGTCGCCGCGCACTTTCGTAAGCCGGACATCGCAGTTGCGGAAATTCAGCTTTACGGGACCGACTTCCGCAATGTTCAAGTCCCCGCCCCGATGTGTGATCGACGCGCGACCGCTGACATCCCGCACGGTGACTTCGCCGCGCGTGTCGGTCAACTCGACCGCCGAGGCGCCGGTGATGTTCAACCGGCCTCCGTATCTGGCTACCTGCACGCGAAGCCGCGATGGTACCTTCAGCACCAGGTTCGCACGCTGCCGGCCCGGTACCGGGTACTTGAGGTCGACGGAGACGTTGCTTCCGGCCTCGCTGACTCTCAGCAGCGTTTCTTTGGCGAGCCGCTGCGCTTCCTCGTCGTCGTACGCGTTCGATCGCACGCGCAGCTCTGACGCGATGTCCGTCCGGTCCTCGCCGGTAATCGTGAGCGATTCCGCCGCGAGCGAGACGCGGAGCTCCGTCGTGCCAGGGGCTACGGCGTGAGTGGCTGGCGTGGTCACTTCTGCGGTCGCACGATTCCCTCGTACGTGCCGCCGCATGGTCTCCACGATTCGCGACAACGAAAAGCCCTGCTCACCCGGCGAGGGTGGCGGCGCCGTGGCCTGATACACGATCACGCCGGCAACAACGAAGCCGACGATGAGCAGTAACTCACGTTTGCCCATAGACTTGGCGGTAGTCCTGATGTACAGTTCCGCAGAAGAATGCGGGGGCGGTTCGCGAATTGCCCGTACGAGTCATTCCTTGCCGAACATCCAAATTCTAATCTCCGACTCATTCTGATACATGCGGTCGCGAGCTCGCACCATTCTCGTCTTCCTGCTCACACTCGGATTGCTCGCCTACTTCCTTCGAAACGCAGACATGCGAGGCGTCTGGGCCGAAACGCGCCGAGCGGAGCCGCTGCCGCTCGTGCTCGCGATTGGCGTCACGCTCCTTACCTATGTGCTGCGGGCGTTTCGGTGGCAATCCCTGCTGGCGCCGATCGGTCCCACGCGCTTCGGACCGGCGTTTCGCGCGACCGTCATCGGTTTTGCCGCGAATTTCCTGCTGCCCGCGCGCGCGGGTGAGGTGATCCGCCCGTACCTGCTCGCGCGGCGCGAGCGTCTCCCCGCAACCGCAGCGTTTGCGACGATCATTCTCGAACGGCTCCTCGACACCGTGGTCGTCCTGCTTTTATTCGCGATGTTCGTATTCACGGTCGGCCCCGGCGTTGTCTCAGGTGACCCGTCGAAGCTCGCCCGCGTCAAGTTCGGAGGCGCGATTGCGGCAGCGGCGGCGCTGGTCGGCTGCGGCTTGATGTTCGTACTGGCCGGACATCCGGAGCGGCTCGGGCGGCTGGCACTCCGGATCGAGCGAGTGCTTCCTGCGGCGCTCGCCCGTGCCGTCGCCAAATTCGTGGAAACGTTCGCCCAGGGACTGGCGGTCATGCGTCAACCGGGGAGGCTGTTGACCTCGCTGGTGCTCTCGTTTCCCTTGTGGCTCTCGATTGCCGCCGGTATCTGGCTGACGTCGCGGGCATTTCATATTACGTTCCCGTATCCGGCTTCGTTCCTGATCATGACCATCCTCGTCGTCGGCGTCGCAGTCCCAACGCCGGGCGCGATTGGCGGCTTTCATGCCGCCTATCAGATTGCCGTGCAGACGTTCTTTGCCGCGCCGACGGATCGCGCCGTCGGCGGCGCGATTGTGCTGCACGCCATCTCCTTCGTGCCCGTCACCATCCTGGGTGTCGTTTTCATGCTCGGCGAGGGACTGACGCTCGCGAGTGCCCGTCAGATTGCGTCGTCCGCCGATGCCGGCAACGCGCCGGAGCCCGGCCAACGGGATCCGCTGAGCCGAATTGCGCAACCGATCAAACGGGGCGTGCGGTGAAGTGTCCCTACTGCGGCCACCTTGGTGACAAGGTGGTGGATTCCCGCGAGAGCAAAGAAGGGGAGGTCATCCGGCGGCGTCGTGAATGCCTGGGCTGCGCGCGCAGGTTCACCAGCTATGAACGAATCGATGAGATTCCGTATATGGTGATCAAGAAGGACGGCAGCCGCGAGCGCTTCGAGCGCCAGAAACTGCTTGCGGGTTTGCTCAAAGCATGCGAGAAACGCCCTGTCAGCGTCGCGTCCTTGGAAGCGATCGCCGACCGAGTCGAGTCGGCGCTGCAGGACAAGCCCGAGCGCGAGATGAGCACGGCAGAGGTCGGGGCGTTCGTGATGAACGAGCTCCGTCGGCTGGACAAGGTGGCCTACGTCAGATTCGCGTCCGTGTATCGGCACTTTCGCGACATCGGGGAGTTCATGTCCGAGTTGAAGGATCTCCTCAATGCGAAGGATTGATATGAATCGGGTTCGGGTATGCGTGGGGGCAATGCTTGCGGCGCTCTTGCTGCCCGCAGCGCTCCTGGCAGGGCCGGGCGTAACGGTTACGCCTCTGGCGCGCGATGGTCGCCTGCTGGTCTCATTCAGGTTCACCGACTCGTTCGGTGAAGATCTTCGCGCCGCGATTCACAGCGGCCTGCCCATCACGTTCGTCTACGAGATCGAGCTGAGGCGGCGCTCGAGCCTCTGGCTCGATCGCACGATCGCTACCGCCACCGTCTTGGCCACGGTCCGCTACGACAATCTGACGCATCGTTATTACGTCACGCGCAAGGAAGACGGTCGGATCGAGCGGGCCGATACGGTCGACCGCGAAGAGGCCGCTCGTGAGTGGCTGACGTCGTTCGACAAACTGCCGCTGTTCGACAGCGCCCCGCTGGAGCGGAACGGCGAGTACATCCTGCGCATCCGGGCGCACACGACCCCACGAAACGCGTCGTTCGTCTGGCCGTGGGAGCGCGGCATCGCAGGGCTCGCGAAGTTCACGTTCATCCAGTGAGCCTTGCCCGCGAAGCCGCGCGTCCGCAGGCGCCCCGACTCAGCTCGGAGCACGCGCCTCGAGTGAGCTCAGGAGGGGGCTCTCGACTTCGCTCGGGGCGGGCCTTCCGCGACAATCCCCGGCTCGTCCTCCTTGGCATCATCCTGCTGCTCGGCGCGCTCGTCGCGATGGTCACGCTGGCCGACCGATCGACCGAGCTCAATCCGGATTTTGTCAGCGAAGTCGTTCTCTACGCGGTCTCCGTTGCGGATCTCACGATGGTCATTGCGCTCGGCTTCGTGCTGGCGCGTAACATCGTCAAGGTCGTCGTCGAGAGGAGACGCGGTCTTCCGTTTTCCAAGTTCCGGGGAAAGCTCGTGCTCGCCATGCTGGGCCTGACCATCGTCCCGTCCGTGCTGGTGCTGATCGTCGGAGGCGAATTGATTCGAAGCAGCACCGAACGATGGCTGCGGGCGCCAGTGGACGACGTCTTGCGGCTGGCGACGCAGATTGCCCACGACTACTATCGTGAGCGCGAGACCCTGATGGAAGGACACGCGGCGCGACTTGCGGGCGCTATTCCCGCGACCAGCGTGATTGCCGGAGACGAGGAATCCGTGCGACGGGCGGTCGCGCCAGAGGTCGCGGCGGCAAAGATGGCGCTCGTCGAAGTGTACCGCGTGGAAGTGACCGGCGGGCGCCAGCGCGTCACCCCGCTCGTAGCCGTCGAGTCCGCCTCGCTGCCGCGCGGACACACGCGTGCGTCAGCGGACCTGCTCGCGTCGCGCATCATCACCGGCGGCACGGATCCGCAGCCGCTCGAGCCGCTCGAAGGCGGCGGCGAGCTGGTTCGAGCTGGCGCCATCATCCGGGAGGCTCAAACGAACCAGCCGGTTGGTGTCGTCATCGCGAGCGACCATCTGTCCGGAGGCCTGGCCGCGCACTCGCGGCGGATTACCTCCGCGTACGAAGACTACAACCAGTTGCGCGTGCTCAAACGTCCGCTTCAGGGGATTTACCTGTCGTTGTTTCTGATGATGACGCTGATGATTCTCGTGAGCGCGACCTGGATGGGGTTGTATGTCGCGAAGCGGATCACGCGTCCCGTGCAGCGACTGGCCGCGGGTGCGCGCGAGATCGGTGCCGGGCATCTCGATCACCGGATCGAGGCGGAAACGCGTGACGAGTTCGGGTCGCTCGTGGAGGCGTTCAACTCGATGGCGAGCGGTCTGGCTGCAAGCCAGCAGAAGCTGGAACGGTCGCGCCTCGATCTCGAGCGTAAGAACCAGCAGCTGGACGATCGCCGCCGCTACATCGAGACCGTTCTCGAGCGTATTGCCACTGGAGTCGTGTCGCTCGGCGCCGACAGCCGCATCGAAACGATCAATGGCGCTGCGCTGCGTCTGCTCGGTGTGGACCGATCGGTCATTGGCGCGCAAGCCGACGAGGTAGTCCAACGAGACGATCTGCGTCCGCTGGAGCCGCTGTTGCGGCATGCGCGCGGCGGTGGAAAGGCGCCTGCGGCGCAGGAGTTCGCGCTCGCGAGAGACGGCCGCGAGCTGCATCTCGCCGCGGCAGCCACGCCGCTCCAGCGCGACGACGGCACCTTCGAGGGTGCAGTGCTGGTGTTCGATGACGTGACGCCGCTCATCAGAACGCAGCGAGTCGCCGCCTGGCGCGACGTTGCCCGTCGTCTGGCTCACGAGATCAAGAATCCGCTGACGCCGATTCAACTCTGCGCCGAGCGCATGCGCAGGCATTTCACAACCGCTCCGCCGACCGCGCGCGCCCTCGTCGAGGAGTGCACGTCGACGATCGTCGGTGAAGTCGAGTCGCTGAAGGAGCTAGTGGACGAGTTCGCACAGTTCGCGCGGATGCCCGCGCCACGCGCGGTGCCGTCGGATCTCAATGCGGTTCTCGCCGACACGCTTCTCCTCTATAAGGGCCTCTTCAACGGGATCCGTATCGAACAGCGGTTTGCGGATGCGCTCCCGCCCGTTCGGGTGGACATCGAACAGTTCCGCCGGGTGGTGATCAACCTCGTGGACAACGCCGTCGAGGCCCTCGGCGGCAATCCCGCGGCCTCGTCCAACGGGCACACGCCGGAAATTGTGATCGAGACGCGCCACGATCCGGTCAACGGCGTCGCGAGCGTCGTCGTCGCGGACAACGGCCCAGGAATACCGGCCGCGGACCGCGAGAAGCTGTTCATGCCGTACTACTCGACCAAGCGCCGCGGCAGCGGCCTCGGCCTCGCGATTGTCCGGCGGATCATCGCCGAACACGGCGGCAGCATCGACGTCGCGGACAACACCCCGAGCGGAACGATCTTTACGATCGAGTTGCCGGTGTAAAGACCGGCTCTTGGCTTGGGGCTTTCGGCTTTAGGCCTGCCAAAAGAGCCTTGAGCGTCAGATTCATGAAGCCCACCATTCTCATCGTCGATGACGAAGCCGGCGTGCGGTCGGCGCTGAGTGGCGTGCTGCGCGACGAGGGATACGTCGTCGAGGCAGTCGACAGTGGCGAGAGCTGTCTCGATCGCGCGACGCGTGGGCGCTACGACGTCATCGTGCTGGACATCTGGCTGCCTGGGATGGACGGGCTCGCGACCCTCTCGCGGCTGCGTGAGCGGCGCGTCGACACGCCAGTCGTGATGATCTCCGGCCATGGCAACATCGAGTCGGCGGTTCGTGCCATCAAGCTTGGCGCGTTCGATTTCGTGGAAAAACCGCTGTCGCTCGAGAAAACGGTGCTCGTCGTCGGCAACGCGGTCCGCCAAAGCCGGCTCGAGGCGGAGAATCGCGCGCTGCGCGCGCGAGTCGACCGTCATCTCACCATGATCGGCGAGAGCTACGTCATGACGCAGCTGCGCGAGCAGGTTGCGATCGCGGCCCCGACGAACGGCCGCGTGCTGATTTACGGCGAGAACGGCACCGGCAAGGAGCTCGTCGCTCGAAGCATTCACGAGTTGAGTCGCCGGCGTGCTGGTGCGTTCGTCGAAGTGAATTGCGCGGCGATTCCCGAAGAGCTGATCGAGAGCGAACTCTTCGGGCATCTCAAGGGCGCGTTCACAGGCGCGATGGCTGACCGCCGCGGCAAGTTCGAGCTCGCGGACGGCGGGACGCTGTTCCTCGACGAGATCGCCGACATGAGCCTGAAGACGCAGGCCAAGGTGCTGCGGGCGTTGCAGGAACAAGTCGTCGAGCCGGTTGGCGGCGCGAGCGGCGTGCATGTGGACGTACGCGTCCTCGCGGCGACGAACAAGGACCTCACCGCCGAGATTCGCGCCGCGCGTTTTCGGGAGGATCTCTACTTCCGCCTCAACGTCATCCCGATTTTCGTGCCCCCATTGCGCGATCGTCCCGAGGACATCCCGCTGCTCGCGGAGCATTTCATGGCGACGCTCGCCCGCGAGTACGGCCGGCGGCCGAAGAAACTGGACGCGGGCGCGGCGTCCGGCCTGCAGCGGTATCGATGGCCCGGGAACGTTCGTGAGCTGCGCAACGTGATTGAGCGCTTGATCATCATGGTGCCCGGAGACACCATCACGGCGGCCGATCTCACATTTCTCGATCGCAGCGGCTCTGTTGCCACGACCGAGCTCGAAGACCCGGCGCTGCCGTTGCACGAGGCACGCGATCGGTTCGAGCGCGACTATATTCTCCGCGCCCTCTCCGCGCAGCAAGGGAACATCTCGAGAACAGCCGAAGCGCTCGGCGTGGAACGCAGCAATCTGTACCGGAAGATGCGCGCGTTCGGCATTGCACCCTCGCGCAGAATAGAAGAGGAGGAAGAGAGCGCCTGATTGGCGGGCGCTCTCAAATCACAAGCTAGAAGTTAAAATTCAGAGCGATCGCGATCTCGTTCACTCGGGAGCAAGAAACTAGAAGGAGATGCTGAAAAACGCATCCTGAATGGGAAATGGAAGAAAGGTGGAGAATGGGAAAACCCTATACATTTTGCCATCTCCCCTTTGCCATTTCCCATCAGGCCGTCTTTTTTCAGCGGCCTGCTACTTCTGGATTCTAGCTTCTGTGTCGGACAGCGTCAGCTCCGACGTCTACCGAAGCTTGTTCTCGAGAATCTGTTCTGCGCTGAATCTCTCCAACTGCAAGTAGAATTCGGCCGACGAAACGAGCGCCGCGGAGGGTACCAGGCCGACGATCTCGCTTTCGAGGATGCTCACGCCGTAACGCGCCGCCTCGCGCTTGACCATCTCGAACACGCGGAAGATGGGCGTCTTGTCGTAGTTCGTGAGGTTCATCGAGACCTGGGCGAGATTGCGGTCATCGATCCTGATTCCCATCGCCTTCACGTATCGCAGCCCGCCGCTGCTGTAGCGGATCGCCGAAGCAATCTTCTTCGCGACGTCGAGGCGGTCCGTGTTCAGGTTGATGTTGTACGCGATGAGCGGCATGCGCGCGCCGATCACCGACGCACCAGCGGTCGCGTGCGGAACCGGCGGTCCAAAGTCGGGCGCCCACCCCGGCGTTGCCATTTTGGCCGCGAGCCCTTCGAATTCTCCCCGACGGATGTCTTCGAGGTTCTTGCGCAGCGGGTTGCTCGATGCTTCCTCGTAGAGATAAACCGGCACGCAGAATCGTTCGGCCACGGCGGCGCCCACATCCTTCGCGAGCGCGACGCAGTCCTGCATCGTGATCCCCTGGATCGGCACGAACGGGACGACGTCGACCGCGCCCAGGCGCGGGTGCTCCCCGCGATGCTCACGCAAGTCGATCGCCTGGAGGGCCTGGTCGAAAAGTTCGAGCGTCGCAGTCTTGAGCGAATTGGCATCGCCGACGAGCGTGAACACGGAACGGTTGTGCGAGGCGTCAGATGAATGATCCAGCAGCCTGACGCCGGCTACTTTCCGAATCGTCGCCGCGAAGCGCTCGATGACCTCCTGGCGCCGACCTTCGCTCACGTTGGGGATCGATTCGATGATCGACATGCGAGCGTTGTACCACAGACCGCCGATCGAAGCTCAAAGGCTAGCGAAGCGACGCCAAGACTATCGAGGCTCCGCGTCGCGAGGAGGTACTTCTTCAGGACGCCGCGCTGGCGCGTGGGAGGGACCGTTGACGGGACCCGCCGAAGCCCTCATAATTCGTGGGTTGGTTTTGCACGGTCGCTCCTGCTTCGATCGCTTCGGCAAGTCTCGATGACCGACCCGCGCCGCTCCGACACACCCCCTTCGGCGGCAGGCGTGCCGGGGCGAGAACGTGACGCCCACGTTGAAGAGCTGCTCCTCAGTGGACTCGACCATTACTTTGCCGGCCACTACGAGCTCGCGACAAGCGTCTGGACGCGCGTGCTGTTCCTCAATCACGGCCACGCGCGCGCTCGCGCGTACATCGAGCGGGCCCGGAGCGCGATCGCGGAGCGTCAGCGCGAGAGTGAAGAGCTCCTGCACTCTGGCGTCGACGCCTTCGTTCGCGGCGACGCGGCTTCTGCGCGCCGGCTCCTCACGTCCGCGGTCGAGCGCGGGGCGGCCAGCGAAGAGGCACTGGCAGTCCTCGATCGGCTCAACCGCCTCGAGGTCGCGATGGGGCCGCAGGAGTTGTCGGCGGATCCTGCGGGTCAGGTCGATCTTCGGCCGATGCGCGCCGCGCCACCCAGGTTGTCGCCAGAGCGATCGCGCGTGAAGTGGATGGTCATCGGGGTCGCGGCTGGCGTCCTGACCGCCGTCGGCGCCGGATGGCTGTGGACTCGCAGTGACTGGCGCTCGGTCGAAACGCCGACACCCGGCGTGGTTACTGCGGAACCGGATGAAGTTCTTCCGGTCCCAACCCCATCCGAGGCAGCACTAGCCCGCGCCCGCGCGCTCTATGCGCACGGCTACGCGCGCGACGCGTTGACTGCCCTCGATGGCTTGCGACACGGAGATCCACTTGCCGCAGAGGCGAATGCGTTGCGCGAAAAGATTCAGCGGGAGCTGCTCGCCACCGCGGGACGCGTGGACGCCGGGGGGCCGACGCCGACTTTGCGCGGTGGCGCGGAACCTGGCGCGCAAGCCGCCTCCGGCGAGCAGCGGTCCCAGGCTCCCCGCCAATGAGATGTCCCAAGTGCCGCTACATCAGTTTCGACGGGGGCGATCGGTGTCGCAATTGCGGCTATGAGTTCTCGCTCGTTCAGGAAGAGACCCTTCTCGACCTGCCGATTCAGCAGGAAGACGCGCCCGTCGGGCCTTTGGCCGACCTTCAGCTGAGCGAGTCGCACGGAGACCGCCGGCTCGCGTCATCGTTCGGGATGACAGCCGTACCGCCGATTCGCGACGAGCGTTCAGTTGCGCTTGCCTCACGCACGACACACGATGTCGATCTTCCCCTCTTCGACAAGGGTGACGATGCGCCGCTCGTCACACCGGCTGTTCCAAGGCCGCCCCTAGCCGTTCGACGCGGCGCTCCGACCATCAGTCGACCGAGAACGCCGTCGGCCGAACGCACCATGGAGCCCGCGCTAGACCTCGGAGTTCCCGCCGGCGAGACGTCCGGTCAGTCGAATCGTCTCGTCGTCAAGCACGGAGCTCCGGTGATCATGCCGGCGCCAGAGGTCACGCCAGCGTCTGCGGGCGCTCGGCTGAGTGCCACTGCCCTCGATGTGCTGATCCTCGGCTCGATTGACGCGGCGGTCGTGTACTTCACCCTGCAGCTGTGCGGACTGCAGCTGTCCGAGACCCGGATGCTGCCGTTAGTGCCATTGACAGCGTTCCTGCTGCTGCTGGCTGGAGGGTACGCCACCATGTTCACGACAGCGGGAGGACAGACGATCGGGAAGATGGCTGCCCGGATTCGCGTCGTGCCGGCGCACGATCCCGTGCACGGCCGAGTGTCGTTTGGAGTCTCGGTCGTTCGGTCGGTGGCATACCTCGTCTCTCTGGCGCCCGCGGGCCTCGGGTTCATCCTCGCGCTCTTCAGCGCCGATGGTCGCGCGCTGCACGACAAGCTCGCCGACACGCGCGTCGTCAAAGCGTGACGCGCCTCGCCCTTTTCGTTGCGACCGTTGCTTATTGCGGATACTTTCCAATCGCGCCGGGCACGATAGGATCCGCCGCAGGTCTTGTGGTCTACATCACTGTGCGATGGGCGCATTCGCCGCTCTTCGAGATCGGGACGATCGCCGCGCTTTTTTGGGCGGGAGCCTGGGCGGGCACGATCGCCGAACGCCACTTCGGCGGCGTCGACCCCGGCCCGGTGGTCATCGACGAAGTGGTTGGCATGTTGATCACTCTTGCGTTCATTCCCGTTGACGTGGCCGGAGCGGTGACGGGCTTCTTTCTTTTTCGCATCGTCGACATCATCAAACCGTATCCTGCCGGAAGGCTCGAGAACCTGCACGGCGGACTCGGCATCATGGCAGACGATGCGATGGCCGGCGTGTACGCGAACGTGTCTCTACGGTTTGCGCTGCTGATTGGTCCCGCATGGCTGAGATGAGGCTGTCGTTGCGTACGGCGGAAGTCATTGCCGTTGGAAGCGAGCTTCTCGGGTGGACCCGTGTCGACACGAACTCGCTGTTCCTTTCCGAACGGCTCGCCTCGCTCGGCATTCAGCTCACGCTCAAAACCGTGGCCGGCGACGATCGCGATCGGCTTGCGGACGTCTTCCGGCACGCGCTCGATCGCGCCGACCTCGTTGTCCTGACGGGCGGGCTCGGTCCGACGGATGACGATGTCACGCGGGGGGTCGTGGCGGCCGTGTTGGAACTGCCCCTAATCGAAGACCCATCGATCGTCGAGCGAATCGAGCGGCGGTTCGCGCGCCGCGGATTGCGCATGCCCGAGATCAACCGGCGGCAGGCGCTCGTGCCGAAAGGCGCGACCGTGCTGGAGAACGCGAACGGCACTGCGCCCGGATTGCTGATTGAAGCGGGCGTGCGGGTTGTCGTGTTGTTGCCGGGTCCTCCGCGCGAGCTGCAGCCGATGATGGAGGCACTGGTCAGTGGCGCGCTCGCAGAACGCGCCACCGCCGAACGCCTTTATCGCAGAGTGATTCTGATCACCGGCCGATCGGAATCACACGTGGAAGAAGCGGTTCAGTCTTTGTACTCGAGCTGGCGTACGGCGTCACCCCCAATCGAGACGACGATCCTCGCCTCTCCCGGCCAGATCGAGCTGCACTTGACCGCGCGCGCTCCGAGCGCCGCAGCCGCGCAAGCTGCCCTCGCATCCGCCACGGCCCAGGTTCGGGATGCGATCGGCGACGACGTGTTCAGCACCGACGGCCGCTCGCTCGAAGAGATCGTCGGTGATTTGCTTCGATCGAGGCACCTGACGATTGCGGTCGCCGAATCGTGTACCGGTGGCTTGCTCCTTTCGCGGCTGACGGACATTGCCGGCAGCTCTGACTACGTTCTTGGTGGAGTCGTTGCCTACAGCAACGCGGCAAAGACGCAGTTCCTCGACGTTTCTGCGAACCTGATTGCGGCGCACGGCGCCGTGAGCGAGCCGGTTGCCGTGGCGATGGCGGAAGGTATCCGAAGCGGCACGAGCTCGGACGTTGGCGTCGCGGTCACGGGCATTGCCGGCCCCGGGGGCGGCACGCCGCAGAAGCCCGTGGGGACGGTCGCGATCGCGGCGGTTGGCCCTGACGGCCTCGCCAGAGTGCGAACGCTGTTGTTTCCCGGCGGACGCGCCCTGGTCAAGTTCCAGGCCTCGCAGGAGGGGCTCGATATGGTGAGAAAGATGCTGATTGCAGGTTGCTGATTGCAGATTGTGGATTGCCGGATTGTTGATTGCTGATCGGGATTGTTGATTGTAGATTCGAGCTTCTAACCGACCGTTATTCCGCAATCAGCAATCTGTCAATCCGCAATCATTTATGCGCTTGTTCGTCGGGATTGAGCTCGACGACGCGGTGAAGGCGGCTGTCGACGCCGCGGTCACGAGCCTGCGAAAGCGGCTTGGCCGTTCCTGCCCGCGCTTGGACGCGCGGTGGGTCGATGTCCGTCACGTTCACATCACGCTCTGGTTCATCGGCGAAGTCGGCGACGAGCGCGCCCGCGCAATCGTCTCGAGCCTCGACCCGCCGTTCGACGTGAGCGCTTTCGATCTGGGCATCGGCGGCTGCGGCGTGTTTCCCCCGTCGGGTGCGCCGCGCGTCATCTGGCTCGGCGTGACTCGGGGCGGCGACGAAATGCGCGCGCTGCACGAACGAGTCGGCACGCGCCTTGCGCCGCTCGGCTTCGAACCGGAGCGGCGTCCGTATGCCGCACACCTCACCATCGCTCGGATCAAGGACGCGCGGGGAGTGCACCGCCAGGACGTCCTCGCCGGGGCGGCGCGACTGCCGGAAGTCATCGGGAGTTCGCGCGTTGATGCCGTGACCTTGTTCCGCAGTCGTCTCTCGCCCAAGGGCGCGCAGTATGAATCGCTCCTGCGGATACCATTGGGATGATGATTGCGATTCTCCTCGGTTACCTCGCCGGGTCCGTGCCATTTGCGTTCCTGCTGGCGCGGCGGGCAGGTGTCGACGTACGCGTCGCCGGCAGCGGCAACGTCGGCGCGGCCAACGTCATGAGGACGACGGGGACCGGGGCTGCAGTCGCCGCGATGGCGCTCGACATGCTGAAGGGCGCGGCAGCTGTTGTGATCGCCCAACTCGCGAGCGGCGGCGCCGCCCTCGCTGCGCTGACGGGTGCGGCCGCGATTGTCGGCCACATCTACCCGGTGTGGCTTCGTTTCCATGGCGGGAAGGGAGTTGCGGTCGCGGCAGGGGTCTTCGGAGTGCTGACGCCGATCGCGACCGCAATTGCCGCGGCATTGTTCGTCCTAACGGTCTGGTCTACGCGATACGTCTCGCTCGGATCGATTGCAGCAACTGTCGTGCTGCCGCCGGCCGCGTGGCTCGTTGGCGCTCCGCGGGTCGTCGTCGCGACGGCGTCCGCGTCGGCTGCGCTCATCCTGTTTCGACATCGAACGAATCTCGGTCGCTTGCGGGCAGGGACTGAACGCAGACTCGGCGAATAAAGGGAAAAGCGCCTGCGGCCGCGGCGAGCGAGCGGAAGCGAGACGAGCCGCAGCGCGTGGGGGTGGGGCCCCACGCGCAGTGAGAGAAAACAAGGGAAAAGGGGTCGTGATTCAACGCGAGAAGATTGCCGTCGTCGGCGCCGGCAGCTGGGGGACTGCGTTGGCGATTCACCTCGGACGCGCGGGTCACGACGTATGTCTGTGGGGGCGTGATGCGGCGCTCGTCGAGGAAATCGTCGCCGCACGATCGAATCCGCGATATCTCAGCGGACTCACGCTCCCGGAGCTGGTGATTCCCACAGCTGATCTCGTCGAAGCCCTCGACGACACCGCTTGCATCGTGTTCGCGGTTCCATCGCACGGCCTCCGTGCCGTCGTCAGCGCTGCGGCGCCGTGGATCGATCGTCGAGCGATCATCGTCAGCGCAACGAAGGGCCTTGAAAACGATTCGCACCTTCGAATGTCGCAGGTGATCGACGAGGAGACCGCATCGGCCCGCCGCGTGGTCGTCCTTTCAGGGCCGAGCTTCGCGGCTGAAGTTGCGACGGGCCTGCCGACCGCCGTCCTCGCTGCCTCGTCTGACGCCGCCGCCGCGGCGTACGTTCAGGATCGATTCCGTGGTCCGACGTTCCGGCTTTACGTGAGCGACGATGTCGCAGGCGTCGAGATCGGGGCGGCGTTGAAAAACGTGATCGCAATTGCTGCTGGTGTCGTGGAGGGAATTGGCCTGGGTCACAACGCGATGGCGGCATTGATCACGCGAGGCCTTGCTGAGATCTCGCGTCTGGCATGTGCCGAAGGGGGTCGTCGGGAGACGCTGGCCGGCCTGAGTGGACTCGGAGATCTGGTTTTGACGTGTACGAGCGATCTGAGCCGCAATCGCTATGTCGGCGTGGAGCTCGGCCGCGGCCGATCCCTGTTGGACATCCTGTCGGGAATGCGGATGGTTGCCGAAGGTGTGCGCACCACCAATGCCGCGGTCGCGCTTGGAGAGCGACACGGTATCGAGCTGCCCATCGCATCGGAGATGTCGGCGGTGCTCGAGAACCGCCGCTCGCCGCGCGAGGGCGTGGAGGCGCTGATGGGGAGACGCCAGCGAGCTGAGGCCGATCGTTAGGCGGAGGGGACGGAGGTCATGGAAAAACCGCTTACCGCCGGGTCACGGAGCACGCGGGATTCTTAAGAGTCGGCCACTGCTGGAAGACGCGCCCACGACCAGGCGCGACGAACTGGGAACCACAACGCAGGCCCCTCCGCGTGTCTCAGCTCCTCGGCGTATCCCTGCGCTTTGTAAGCAGCGTCGGCCACCGTAGCCGACACACGTTCACGGAAGTTCTCCGTGAACTCCGTGGCTCCGCGGTGACCGCATTGTCCGTGAACTCCGTGGCTCCGCGGTGACCGCATTGTCCGTGATCTCCGCCTCCTCCGCGAGCGGGCCGGTTGGTACAATGATGCGAGGCCGATGACTTCATGAGCGTATTCGATCGGATCAAACAATCACTGACGCGGACGAAGCAGCAATTCATCGAACGCTTCGAGGACGTCGTCAGACAAGCGGACGAGCCGCAGCATCGAAGCCGTCCCGTCGATGTCGAGACGATCGACGCGCTTGAGGAAGCGCTGATTTCGGCTGACGTCGGCGTTGCGGCAACGGAGCGAATCGTCGCGGCCGTCCGAAACCGCAAAGGCGCTGACGGGTCCCTCCGCGAATTGATCAAACGGGAGATTCTGTCGATCCTGCACGGCGCGGATGTGCAGCCTGGCAACGGAACGCGTCCGCACGTGGTGTTGATCGTCGGTGTCAACGGAACAGGCAAAACGACGACCGTCGGGAAACTGGCGCGGCTGATCAAGGATTCGGGCAAGGCACCGGTCATTTGCGCGGCGGACACGTTTCGCGCGGCGGCCGTCGAGCAACTGGAGATCTGGGCCCGGCGCGCCGAGGTCGACATCATCCGGGCGCGCGCCGGCGCGGATCCGGCGGCGGTGGTGTTCGACGCTATCGCGGCGGGGAAGGCCCGTGGCCGGGACGTAGTTCTCGTCGACACCGCGGGACGGCTTCACACGCGCGTCAATCTGATGACCGAGCTCGAGAAGATTCGCCGGGTTGCGGCGCGGGTAGTGGAGGGCGCGCCTCATGAAGTGCTGCTCGTACTCGATGCAACTGTCGGTCAGAACGGGCTCGCCCAGGCTCGCGAGTTCATGTCCGTCGCAGGCGTGAACGGCATCGTGCTTACCAAGCTCGATGGCACGGCCAAGGGCGGTATTGCCGTCGCCATCGCCAATGACCTGAAGCTGCCGATCCGCTACGTAGGAATCGGCGAAGGCATCGACGATCTGATTCCGTTCTCGCCCGAGCAGTACGTGGATGCGTTGTTCGAGGAGAAATGGTGACGATGGCGAATCGTGCACGGCGGGCGACGTGATCGAAGACAGCCGCCACATGGCATGCGCCCTGGCACTGGCCGCGCGCGGCCGCGGCCGGACGAGTCCGAACCCGATGGTTGGCGCGGTCGTCGTCGATGAGGACGCCGTTGTCGTTGGGCGCGGCTTTCACGAGTTTGCCGGCGGGCCGCATGCGGAGGTTCACGCATTGCGGGATGCCGGTCCGCGCGCGCGTGGCGCAACGTTGTACTGCACTCTGGAGCCGTGCTGTCACACCGGTCGGACGGGCGCTTGCGCTCCACTGGTCGTTGGCGCCGGGATCCGTCGAACGGTGATTGCGATGGAGGACCCCAATCCGCTCGTGAGCGGAGGAGGGATCGCGCACCTTCGGGGGAACGGGATCGAGGTCGCCGTTGGCGTGATGCGCGACGCCGCGGTGCGGCTGAATCGCCCGTTCATCAGCGTGATGACACGCAAGCGACCGCTCGTGACGATGAAGGTCGCGCTCAGCCTCGACGCGAAAGTCGCAGCCGCAGCAGGAACACGGACAGCGATCACAGGACGCGCCGCAAATCGCATCATCCAGCGGGACCGCGCGGAAGTCGACGCGATTGCGACAGGGTCCGGGACGATCCTCGTCGACGACCCGCTCCTGACCCCGCGGGGTGCATATCGTTACCGTCCGCTGGTGCGGGTGGTTTTCGATCGTCGTCTGCGGACGCCGACCGGCGCTCGGCTGTTCTCGACGCTCGATGCTGGTCCAGTGATGATCGTCACGACGGATACCGAGGTCCGCCGATCGTCTGAACGCGCGGCCGCATTGAAGGTGGCCGGCGCTAGGATCGAAGTCGTCGATGACGCT
Source organism: Acidobacteriota bacterium (assembly GCA_046727175.1). Lineage (GTDB taxonomy): Bacteria > Acidobacteriota > Vicinamibacteria > Vicinamibacterales > 2-12-FULL-66-21 > JBKPCD01. Next base: position 30,259 of record JBKPCD010000185.1, read on the forward strand.
GGCCCTACAGACGGATGGTTTCTGTCAGCCGCTCTCGAGCGGCTTGCCGCGGTCAACGTGACGGCGGTCACCGTGGAAGGTGGCCCCGCACTTCACGTTGCGATCTGGGAAGCGGGGCTCGTTGACAAAGTACAGGTATTCGTCGCGTCGAAGATGCTCGGACCATCCGGGCTGTCCTGGCTGCCGCTACCGGCCGCATCTCTCGCGGATCTCGCAGAGCTGTCTTTTACACCGGCAGGTGACGATATCCTGATTGAAGGGTATGTTCACCGGACTGATTGAATCGATCGGTGAAGTCGCGGACGTGAGCGCGACGCCTTCAGGTTCGCGGCTGACTGTTGCAACCACGCTCACGTCCGAGCTCGTGGCCGGCGACAGCCTCGCGGTCAATGGTGTCTGCCTGACTGTCGTTTCGGCGGCCGGCGGCCGCGTGAGCATGGACGTCTCACCCGAAACGCTCCGGGTGACCACCCTCGGTGGCCTGACGCGCGGTGCGCTGGTGAATCTCGAGCGTCCGCTCCGTATGGACGCTCGGCTCGGCGGTCACTTCGTTCAGGGGCATGTGGACGCAACCGGCTCGATCGCGGAGGTCCGCAAGGAGGGAGATTCCTATCTGATTGCGGTGACGTTTCCGCCGGACCTTCGTCCCTGCATCGTCCGGAAGGGCTCGATTGCGGTGGACGGGATCAGCCTGACGGTCGCGCGCGTCGACAACGATCGGTTCGATGTGCAGATCATCCCGTACACATGGCAGCACACGCATCTCCATGTGGTCCGGGCCGGAGATGCCGTGAATCTGGAAACCGATATACTCGGCAAGTACGTGGTGCGCGCGTTCGAGCTCAGAGAACGGGAATTACCCAAGCTGCAGATGGCGTCTATTCACATAGAGGAAGAACATCGATGACCACACGACGACGCCAATCCGCGAAGTCGCCGTTTGCGTCCATTCCCCAGGCGGTGGAGGCCATCCGGGAAGGGCGCATGATCATCGTTCTCGACGATGAGGATCGCGAGAACGAAGGGGACCTGACTATCGCGGCGGAGAAGGTTACGCCGGAAGCGGTCAACTTCATGGCCAAACATGGCCGCGGGCTGATCTGTCTCCCCATGACCGAAGAGCGCCTTGCCGAGCTCGAGATTCCTCAGATCGTCGAGAAGAACACGACCAGATTCGATACGGCGTTCTGCGTGCCCATCGATGCGAAGGGCGTCACCACGACGGGTATTTCAGCCGCTGATCGTGCAGCGACGATCCTCGCCGCGATCGATCCGTCTACGCGTCCATCCGACCTTGCGCGTCCCGGCCACGTGTCGCCGCTGAAGGCGCGGAAGGGAGGCGTCCTCGTCCGCGCCGGACAGACCGAAGCCGCGGTCGATCTCGCGCAGATCGCCGGACTCTATCCGGCCGGTGTCATCTGCGAAATCATGAAGGACGACGGCACGATGGCGCGATTGCCGGAGCTGACCAAATTCGCGAAACGGCACAAGCTGCTGATGGTCACCATCGCGGATTTGATTCAGTACCGAATGCGGACCGAGTCGTTCGTGCGGCGAGTCGCGTCGGCGTTGCTCCCAACCGAGCACGGCGACTTCAACGTGTTCGCCTTCGAAAGCGTCATCGATCGCGAAACGCATGTCGCGCTGGTCAAGGGAGAAATCGGCGACGGCGAGCAGGTCCTGGTGCGCGTGCACTCGCGCTGCTTGACCGGCGACGTCTTTCATTCAGCGCGCTGCGACTGCGGTCCCCAGCTCGACTCCGCGATGCGCCGCATCGCGGGCGAAGGTCGGGGCGTGCTGCTGTATCTCAATCAGGAGGGACGCGGCATCGGCCTCGCGAATAAGATTCGTGCGTACGAGTTGCAGGACGAGGGCTTCGACACCGTCGAAGCGAACGAGCGCCTTGGCTTCAAGCCGGATCAGCGGGATTACGGGATCGGCGTGCAGATTCTGCGCGACCTCGGCGTCCGGTCGATGCGGCTGCTCTCGAACAACCCACGAAAGCTCGTCGGCATCGAGGGCTACAACCTTTCAATCGTTGAATGGCTCCCGCTCGAAATCCCCGCCTCGGAGTACACGCGGCGGTATCTTCAGACCAAGAAAGAGAAGCTCGGGCACAAACTGTCGTCGGTCTAAAGGGTGGCGGCGTCTGAAGACCCCGCCCTGCAGAGGCGCCGAAGGCCCGCACAAGCGATGGCGCGTCTAAGGGCTACCAGGATGCGGAAAACGGCCTCCTGCATGGGAAATGAGAGATGGAGAATGCGAAAAGCCCATAGATTTTGCCATCTCACATTTGCCATTTCCCATCAGGCCGTCTCTTCAGCGGGCTACTGGACCCCACCGGTACCGCGCGACGAAAACGACCCCACGCGTGTAGCGCGGGGCCTTCAGAGCGTCCGCGGCTCTTGTTGTCAATCCCCACAAGCTCTGTTAGTATAAGGGTTTGCGCGAAAGCGACCCGGGACGACATTAGCATGTTCGATTCGCTCAGCGACCGCCTTCAGGGAGTGTTCCGTTCGCTTCGGGGGGAAGCGCGCCTCACCGAACAGACCGTCGAGGCGGCGCTGCGCGAAATTCGGATGGCCCTCCTCGAGGCCGACGTCAATTTCAAGGTCGTCAAGGCGTTCATCGACCGCGTTCGCGACCGGGCCGTCGATCAGGAGGTCCTCAGGAGCCTCACCCCTGCCCAGCAGGTCGTCCGCATCGTCCGCGATGAGATGCTGGCGCTGTTCGGGGACACGGCCGGCGGGCTTCCGCCAACGTCAGCCAGACCTCGGGTGGTGTTAATCCTCGGGCTGCAGGGCTCCGGCAAGACGACGACGTCAGGAAAGCTGGCGCGGTGGTTGACGAAACAGGGAAGGCATCCGCTTCTGGTCTCCACTGACGTCAAGCGCCCGGCCGCGCTCGAGCAGTTGTCAGTCGTCGCAAAGCAGGCGGGCGTGCGCGTCCACGAGCCGACTGGCGAAATGGATCCCGTCCAGCGCGCAGCGGGCGCCGTTTCCGAAGCGAAGAACAGCGGCTTCGACGTCGTCATCGTAGACACCGCCGGTCGACTGCACATCGACGACGAGCTGATGACCGAGCTGCAGGCGATCAAATCGGCCGTGCAGCCGGCGGATCTGTTGTACGTCGCTGATGCGATGACGGGTCAGGACGCGATCAAGAGCGCCGGCGAGTTCAACCACCGAGTGGGCGTCACGGGGGTCGTGCTCACGAAGATCGACGGCGATGCGCGCGGCGGCGCGGCGCTGTCGGTCGTCGGCGTCGTCGGTGTGCCGATTGCGTTCGTGGGCAGCGGCGAGCGCTTGCAGGATCTCGAGCCTTTCCATCCGGACCGGATCGTTTCTCGCGTGCTCGGCATGGGCGATGTGCTCTCGCTCATCGAGAAGGCGGAGGAAGCGGTCACGCAGGAGGATGCCGAAAAACTCGAACGCAAGATCCGTCAGAACGACTTCACGCTGGAAGACTTTCGCGATCAGCTCATCACGATCAAGAAGATGGGTCCGCTCGAACAGATCCTCGGGATGTTGCCGGGCATGGGCGGCCTGAAAGAGCTCGCAGCCAGTCGCGAACAGGTTGACGAGAAGCAGCTCGCGCGCGTGGAAGCGATCATCAACTCGATGACGCCGAAAGAACGGCGGAATCACCAGTTGATCAACGGCAGCCGACGGAAGCGCATCGCGAAGGGCAGCGGTACTTCTGTAGAAGAGGTCAACCGGCTGCTGAAGCAGTTCGTTCAGATGAAGAAGATGCTGAAGCAGCTTGGTGGCATGGTTGGCCTGGGCAAGAAGCGCGACGGCCTCGGGATGATGAAGTCGATGATGCGGGGGCGCTAAAGGGAACAGAAGCTAGAAGCTAGAAGTTGGAGCGATCGAGACAGAATTCACTCCGGCTTCTAACTTGGACGTCGGGATCAAGAAGAGCGTTGAACAGGAGAGAGAATGCTAGCCATCCGTTTGAGACGTACGGGTTCCAAGAAGCGGCCGTTCTTTCGTGTGATCGTGACCGACTCGCGCACGGCGCGCGACAGCAGCTTCGTCGAGGTGGTCGGCCATTACAATCCACGGACGACGCCGGAGACGCTCGACATCAATCGCGAGCGGCTGGAGCATTGGATCAAGGCTGGCGCGCAGCCGTCCGATACGGTGCGGACCCTCGTCTCGCGGATGCCACCCGCGCCGGCACCGGTCGAACAGCCAGCGGCGTCATGAGCCGTGTGCGGGATGTTGTCGAGGTCGTGGCGCGCGCGCTGGCGGACCATCCCGAGGCCGTGCGCGTGACCGAACGAAGCCATCGGGGCCACACACTCGTCGAGCTCTTCATGGCGCCGGGGGACCTTGGCCGTGTCATCGGACGCCAAGGGCGGACGGCTGCCGCGATGCGCACGCTGGTGAGTGCGACGGCGGAGCTCGAAGGTGCGAAGGCGGCCCTCGAGTTCCGCGAATAGCCTCGGCCGTTTCGCCGGACGCTTCGATCAGTGTCATGGACGATGTCGTGATCGTCGGACGTGTGGCGCGGGCGCACGGCAATCGAGGCCAGGTGATCGTCAATCCAGAGACCGACTTCGCCGAAGAGCGATTCGCCGTTGGCGAAGTCCTGCTGGTTGGAGCGGGCGATCCGCCGTCACCGCGAACGATTCGTGAAGTCCGATTCCATCAGGGACGGCCGATCCTCGCGCTCGACGGCATCGAGACCATCGACGACGCTGAAGCCCTTGCGGGCGCCGAGCTCTCGATCAAGGTATCGTCAGCGGGCTCGCTCCCGGAAGGCACATATCGACACCACGATCTCGTCGGATGCGAAGTGCGTGATACGAGAGACACGGTGCTCGGCCGTGTGACCGGCGTCGAAGGGCCGATGGAGCGAAGTAATTTGGTGGTGGAAGGGGCACGCGGCGAGGTGCTGATTCCACTCGCCGCGCACATTTGCGTCAGCATCGATCCCGCGGCCCGATTGATCGTCGTCGATCCGCCGGAAGGACTGGTGGAGCTTAATGAAACTGGACATCGTGACGATTTTTCCGCGCATGATCCAGGCGCCGCTCGCCGAAGGGATCGTCGGCCGGGCAATTGAGCGCGACCTGCTGGATGTGCGCGTCCACGATCTGCGGGACTTCACGATCGACCGTCACAGGAGTGTGGACGACGTGCCGTTCGGCGGAGGTCCGGGGATGGTCCTCAAGCCTGAGCCATTGTTCAGTGCCGTGGACCACATTCGAGACACGCGAGGCGAGCCGGATGCGATCATTCTGACGTCGCCCGATGGACGTCGATTCTCGCATGCGGAAGCGGAACGATTCAGTCGGCTGGGGCGAGTCGTGATCCTGTGCGGGCGGTACGAGGGTGTCGACGACCGAGTCCGCGAGTACCTCGCGACGGACGAGATTTCGATCGGCGACTACGTTGTATCGGGTGGCGAATTGCCCGCGCTCGTGATCGTCGACGCGGTCGCGCGGCTGGTCCCAGGCGTGGTCGGGGACGAACAGTCGGTCGCGCATGATACATTCGCCCGCGGGCTGCTCGATTTTCCGCAGTACACGCGGCCAGTGGAGTACCGGGGAATGACAGTGCCTCCGGTGCTGCTCACGGGTCATCACGCGGAGATCGCGCGCTGGAGGCGACAGGAAGCGCTTGCGCGCACATTGGCGCGTCGTCCGGACCTCCTGGACGACGCCGATCTGGATCCGGCGGACCGCGAAATCCTGCACGAGTTAGGCGCGCCGGAGGCGCGCCCGGCCGGCGCGGAGCGGGGGTATCGGGGCCCCTGCGAGCGACGGCGATGGGGGGGCCGGCGGGGCGAAGCCCCCCGGTCTAGTAAGAAGGGAGTTGTGTGATGACTGCCGTAGAGACCGTCGAGCGCACCCACCTGACGACGCGCCCGGCGATCAAGCCTGGTGACACCGTGCGTGTCCACGTGAAGGTCCGCGAGGGCGACAAGGAGCGCATCCAAGTGTTCGAGGGCATGGTGATCGGCATGCACCGCGGTGGCGCTCGCGCGACCTTCACCGTGCGGAAGGTATCGTTCGGCCAGGGTGTCGAGCGCATCTTTCCGCTGCACTCGCCGATCATCGACAAGATCGACGTGGTCCGTACCGCTCGCGTGAGGCGGGCAAAGCTGTACTTCCTGCGCAACCTGAAGGGCAAGGCGGCGCGCATGAAAGAGCAGAAGAAGCAGACGGTCTGAACCGCGGGCGCACTCAGGGCATCAGGCGTTGGTCAAGCTTCGGGCCTTCCGGACGCTCGAGAACTCCATCCGCCGGATGGGGTTCGTCTATGTCGCCGGCGTCGACGAAGTCGGGCGTGGCTGTCTCGCGGGACCGGTCGTCGCGGCCGCCGTCGTGCTCGCGCCGGATCGGTATATCTCGCGCATCTGCGATTCGAAGACGGTTACGGCACTCGAGCGCGAGCGCCTGTATGTAAGGATCACGCGCGCGGCTGTGACGTGGAGCGTCGCGTCGGCCGATTGCGAGGAGATCGACCGCATCAACATCCATCAGGCCTCGTTGCGGGCGATGCAGCGCGCGATTCTGGGTCTGGATCCGTCACCGGACTTCGTCCTCGTCGACGCCTTTCACGTCCCGGACCTCCTGATGGCGCAGCGCGCCGTCGTCCACGGCGACAGCCGGTGCACGGCAATCGCGGCGGCATCGATCATCGCCAAGGTCACGCGTGATCGTCTGATGGAGGAGCTCCACGCGCGTGATCCGCGGTACGGTTTCGACCGACACAAAGGGTATGCAACACGAGAGCACCTGGATGCCGTGGCTCGCCACGGGTACTCCGACGTGCACCGGCGTTCGTTCCGACCACCGTCCCTCTTCGACAGGCTCGGCGAGTCGCCTGCTGAATAGCAGGCTCGAGAGGAGACGGAGCATGGTCGGCCCAAGCCTCTTCCGACCGACGGCATCTCCGCCTTCTGGAGAATCCTCTTGGCTCTCGACCGCGAAGCGACGCTGAAAAAAGCGGAGAAGCTTCTCCGCCAGGGCCGTCTCGACGCGGCCATCGCCGAATACCTCCTGGTCGTAGAGGACCAGCCACGCGACTGGAATACCGCGAACACGCTCGGTGATCTCTACGTACGCGCGGGACAGACGCAGAAAGCCCTCGCGCAGTACGTGCGCATCGCGCAGCACTTCGCCCACGAGGGCTTCTATCCGAAAGCGGCGGCGCTCTACAAGAAAAGTCTCAAGATCAGCCCGGACGACGAGTCCATCCAGCTCGAACTGGCCGAGATATCCACTAAACAAGGCCTGCTCGCAGATGCGAAGGCGCACCTGGCCGCGGTAGCGGCTCGCCGCCGCGCACGAGGCGATTGGCGCGGCGCTTCCGACATCGTGGTTCGCCTCGGGTTGCTCGATCCGAGTGATTTCGAAGCGCGTCTCCTGGCCGCGAAGGAGCTCGAGCAGATCGGCGACACGACCACGGCTTCCGAGCGCTTCAGGGTGCTCTACGCGGACCTGCTCGAGAAGGGCCGCACGACCGAAGCCCTCGATGCGCTTCGCGAAGCCGTACGGCTGAATCCGGATGACCGCGCGTCGCGCGCGACACTCGCCAGAACAGCGATCCAGTCGGGAGATCTGGAATCGGCAGCCGCGTTCATCGATCGCGAGAGCGCCGGCGACGACCCGGTTCTCCTCTCCGCGCTCATCGAGCTCGAGCTGCGGTCCGATCGTCTCGACGCTGCACGAGATCTTCTCGTGCGGGCGCTCGGCTCCGACCGCGACCGCCGCCACCAGTTCCTCACCCTTGGATGGTCGCTCTGTGGGACGAAGCCGGACGCTGCATTCGTGTGCGTGGATGCGGTGGTGGACGTCGCAGCCGCCATGGGCAACTTCGATGAGGCAGCGACAGCGCTCACAGAGTTTGCGACGCGAGTTCCGCATCATATCCCGGCGCTCCTGAAGTTCGTCGAAGTTTGCGTCGACGGCGGGCTCGAGCCGACGATGTACGAGGCGCAGATGCTGCTGGCGGATGCCTATCTCGAGGCGGGCCAGGCCGCAGAAGCGCGCGTGATCGCCGAGGATCTCGTGGCGCGGGAGCCGGCAGAGCCCGCGCACATCGAGCGATATCGTCGTGCGCTCGTGATGCTGGGAGTTCCAGACCCGGATGCGGTAATCGCGGAACGCGTCAGCAGCGCGGCGCCGGAGGCACCCTCCGAGTCATTTGACGATCTCGGGCTGGATGTTTCTGGTCCCCTGGAGCCGGTCGTCGTACAGAGCGATCCTGAGCCGCGGTCGGAAGTGGCCGAGCCACAGCCGCCACCCGGCGTACTTCCGCCGCATCCACCGATTGCCCAGCCGGCGCCTCCACCAGCGACCGCGCCGATGGCTTCGCCGGGGACCGTGCCGACGACTGCAGTGGCCGATGATCGAACTGTTCCGGCGTCGTCGAAGCTCGCTCAGGATCGCGTGCGGACGCACGATGAAGCGCATGAGATCGATCTGACAGACGTGCTGGGAGACCTGAAGACTCCCACAGTCGCCGCACCCGAGCGGCCCGCACCGGAGAATCTGGACCAGGTGTTCGAGGGCAAGCGCGCGGAAGCTGTCGCCACGCCCGAGGCCGACCAGTCGACTCAGTATATCCAGCTTGCGAACACGTATCTCGAGCTGGATATGGTCGACGAAGCTATCTCGGCGCTCGAGACCGCCGTCCGCTCACCGCGGCAGCGCTTCGCCGCCGCATCGGTGCTGGGGCGTCTCCACATGCGAAGGGGAGCGCACGCCGTTGCCATCGAATGGCTGGAGCGCGCTGCCGAAGCGCCGGCCCCGAGTGTCGAAGAGGCGCACGCGTTGTTGTACGATCTTGGCGTGCTGCTCGACGAAGCCGGCGAAACAGCGCGGGCGCTGGCCTTATTCCTCGAACTGCAGGCCGAAGCCGACGACTACCGGGATGTCGCGGTCCGCATCGATCGCCTCACCCGCGTGCAGACCGGAGGCTGATCATCTCCTTTCTCACGCGTATCCTGTTCGCGGCATACTTCCTCGAGAGCGGACTGATCCTGATTGTGGCGCCCTGGTCCAGCTTCTGGGATCGGAATCTCTTCGTCGAGGCCGTCCCGGCACTCGAGCAAATCCTGTCCAGTCCGTTTGCGCGCGGTGCGGTCTCGGGGGTTGGCGCCATTACCGCGGTCGCCGGTCTCGCGGAGCTCGCATCGGCGTTCGGCGCCCGCAGACGGCGGGCGCAGGAAGCGCCGCAGAACGCAGATCGAGTGTAGACCACGAAACACACCTGATTGCGATCTGGCAGCGGCGAATTGGCTACGGTTTGTAGGCGCGGTCTTCGGACCGCGCCGCGCGGGCGGGGCTTGAAAGCCCTCGCCCCATAACGTCTTTGACAGATCCGCGTTTCATGTCGCGCTCAACTCTCGCTCGTCCGATCATCATGGCGGTGAGCGATCGCCACCAGTTCGATTCGGACGACGGCAAGGCGTGCGACCGGATCGTGACATGGTCGGTCGCTGTCGCGCGTGCGGGTGTGGACCTGATCCAGATTCGCGAGCGCGGCCTCGACGACCGGCGGCTGCTCGCGCTCGTCCGTCGTGTGTGCGCCGCGACGACCGGATATGCGACGCGGGTCGTTGTCAACGAGCGAACCGACATTGCGCTCGCGGGGGAGGCTGACGGCGTACATCTTCCGGGGACTGCGCCGCCTGCCGGACGCGTCCGGGCGGTCGTTCCCGCTCGATTCCTAATTGGCCGTTCCGTCCACATCGAGGCAGAGGCGATGCAGACGGAGTTGGAGGGCGGCTGCGATTACGTGATGTTCGGGACTGTTTTTTCATCAGCGAGCAAACCTGCAGGTCACCCCATCGCGGGCATTTCTGCTCTCGCCGCGGTCTGCCGGCGTGTGAAGCTGCCTGTCGTCGCGATTGGCGGGATCGACGAGGCTCGCGCGAATGATGCTGCTCGTGCGGGCGCTGCCGGCATCGCGGCAATCGGCCTCTTCGCCGCTCCCATGCCTGCAAGCGAACCGGAACCGGTCACGCGGTCCCGCTTCGACCACATCGTGCGGACGCTCCGGCATGCATTCGACGTGCAGTCGGCAGCCGCTCGGTCGACGACATCGGGCTGATGGATCCCGGATACCGCTCGCCCCTGATCGATCTGTTCCGTCGAGGCGAAGCGGATCGAAGCGTTCGCCTGCTGGCCGCGCAAGGGGCGCTGGCGCCGCGCGCGCAGGAGCAGGTCGCGCTGCTGGTGCTGCTCGCGGACGATCCCGATCCGCACGTCGCCGGCGAAGCGATGGCGACGATCGCATCGCTGCCGGACGAGCCGCTCCGTGCCTTTCTGGCCAGGAGCGACGTGTCGACGGAAATCCGAGAGTTTTTCGCGGCGCGTGGCATCACACCGGCGCTGCAGCCGGACAACGATCGGTCGGAGCCTCTCGTAGACACGCTCACCGAGCTCCCCGCGGTCGAGGACGGCGGCGAGACGAGCGGCGAGGGACGGGTATTGTCATCTCTCCCCGTGATGGATCGATTGAAGCTGGCAATGAAGGGCACTCGGGAGCAGCGTGCCCAACTGATCCGCGATCCAAATCGCATCGTCGCAACGGCGGTCCTGAGCAGCCCGAAGCTCAATGATGCGGAGATCGAAGCGTTTGCGAAGATGGCGAACGTCTCGGAAGATGTGCTGCGCGTAATCGGAACGAACCGCAGCTGGCTCAAGAACTACAACGTGGCGCTCGCCTTGACCCGGAATCCCAAGACGCCGCCCGGCATCTCGATGCAGCTGCTGCATCGGCTGATCGAGCGCGACGTGAAGATGATCTCGACGGATCGGAACGTTCCCGAGGTGCTCCGGCTGGCGGCCAAACGGATTGTCGCCAAGGGGATGTAGGTCATCGCCTCTTCCACCCTTTCCGCATCTCCGCGAGCCCCTGCATGTAGACCGTCGCGCGCTCACGATCCTTCTCGTTGTCCATTGATTTGAGGATGTCGATCGCGCGATCGAAGTCGCGCAGGATCGTCGAGGGCTTCGTTTCGAAGTACAGCCGACGAATCGCCGCCAGCTTCTCGTTGCCAGACCGGGGGGCTTCGCCCCGCCGGACCCCCCATCGCTGTCGCTCGCGGGGGCCCTTCGCCCCGCTCCGCTCCAGCGGGGGCGCGCTCTTGGCGCGCCGCCGGCTTATCGTTCGTGTCATTTGTCATGATGAGCGTGGGCTCGATTGGCGGCTGCGGCGGAGCGCAGCCCGGAATTGGTCCACGGGGAGCGTGTTCAGCACATCGCCGGGCGTCAGCCACGCACGCCGCGCGACGAGAACGCCCCATCGGAGCAGACCGAGAGCAGCGGGAGAGTGCGCATCGGAATCGACGATCAGTTTGACACCACGATCGCGCGCGAGGCGCGCGTGAACGTCGTTGAGATCGAGCCGATCCATCAAGGAGTTGATCTCCATGGCGACTCCTGCGGCCGCGGCGGCGGCGATTACGCGCTCGATATCCACCGGATACCCGTCGCGTTTGAGGATCAGCCGGCCTGTCGGATGCCCGAGTACGTCGACCCACGGACAGGAGATCGCGCGCAGGATGCGCTCCGTGATCTGCGCCGGCTCCTGACTAAAGGCAGAGTGGATGGACGCGATGACGAAATCCAGCTGGGCCAGGCAGTCGTCGGCGAGATCCATGCTGCCATCAGGACGGATATCGCACTCGACGCCGGCGAGCACTGTGATGCCTTCGAGCCGATCGTTCAGCTCTCGAATGCGGCGCGCCTGCTCGAGGACGCCGCGCTCGTCGAGGCCGTTCGCCATCGCCAGCGACTGACTGTGATCCGTGATCGCGATGTAACTCAGGCCCGCCGATTGCGCGGCCCGGGCCATGGTTTCCGCGTCCGCGCGGCCATCTGTCGTTGTCGTGTGCATGTGGAGATCGCCGCGCAGGTCCTGAAGCGTCACGAGAGTGGGCAGCGTCCGACGCTCGGCCGCACCAATCTCTCCTCTGTTCTCGCGCAGCTCGGGCGGAATGTACGCGAGCCCCAGCGCCTCGTAGAGGCCCTCTTCTGTGTCTCCGGCTACGGCGACGTCATCCTCGACGCGGTACAACCCGTACTCGTTCAGCTTCAAACCGCGCTGAATGGCCCTGTCGCGCAGGGCGATGTTGTGGGCCTTGGAGCCCGTGAAGTACTGGAGCGCGGCACCGAGGCTGTCGCGTGGGACCAGTCGGAGGTCAGTCTGAAAGCCGCCCCAGAGCTGCACGCTCGACTTGGTGTCGCCGTGGGCGAGGACCCGCTCGACCAGCCGGTAGTCGGTGAACGCCTGCATGATGCCCGGTGGCGCGCCGGCGGCGAGGATATCGAGGTCTCCGCACGTCTCGCAGCCGCGGCGCAGGCTGCCGACAATGTGGATTTCCGCGTCGGGTGCGTGCTCGCGAAGTGCGGTCACGAGCACGGACGCGGTGTCGTGCGCTTCGACAAGCAGTCTGCGTCCAACGAAGCGCGATCGTTCCTCGAGCGCCCGCAGGATGAGCGTTTCCTTCTTGGCGCCCATGCCTTTGAGTCCACGCAGCTGCCCGCCGCGCGCCGCCCGCTCGAGATCCTCGAGCGTCTTTATTTCGAGCTCGCGGTACAACATCGCGACCGTCTTCGGACCGACACCCGCGAGATGGAGGAGATCGAGGATCGTCGGCGGGAACTCCTGAAGCAGTGCCTGATGGTACGCCATGGATCCCGAGTCGGCGAGCTCGGCAATCTTCGCCGCGAGGTCCTTGCCGATGCCCGGGATCGCGAGCCGCTGCTCGGGAGTGAGATCGGCAATGCGCTCGCCGGTATGCGCAATTGTTTCCGAGGCGTTTCGATATGCGCGAATCTTGAACGGGTTCTCGCCCTTGATCTCGAGAAGGTCGCCGATCTCGGCCAACACCCGGGCGATAGCGAGATTGTCCACGCGAAGAAAGTTCGAAGTAAGAAGCTCGAAGTAAGAAGTTCGAAGTAAGAAACTAGATCTCAGTTCTCTTTACTTTGTACTTCTTACTTCACACTTCGTACTTTCGTCAGGCCGCGAGGCGCGTTTCGACCTTCAGTCCTTCGGTCTCGACCTTGAAGTCGAGCAGGCGAGCGCCGGCGGCCGCGAGCGCGTCGCGGACTGCTGGCACGTCCGCGGGATCGGCAAGGCAGAACAGACAGCCGCCGCCACCGGCGCCGCAGACCTTTCCGCCGATGGCTCCCGCCGCGCATGCTGCCTCGAGCATTCGGCCGATGTGCGGCGTTGTCACGCCGGGCGCGAGCCCCTTGCGATTTTCCCATTCCTCGGCGATGCGCCGGCCCACCTCGGTCCAGTCGTCGCGCTCCAGGGCGGCGCGCATAGACACGGCGATGTCGCGGATCCGTTCAAACCTGACCTGGACGTCGCGGTCGCCGTCGATGTGCCGCTTCGTCACTTCCCAGTTGTTGATGCCGGAGTTGCGAGTGGCGCCGGTGTACGCGAGCACGAGACGGCTCTCGAGCTCGTGCGGCGGAACCGGCAGTGCGACTCGTCGGATCCCGGCGACGCCGAGCTCAACGGCGGAGACGCCGCCATAGAGCGCCGGTCGGTAATCCTGCACGCCCGTCGGCACGTCGATCGCCTGCGCCTCCACGTTCATGGCGATTTGCAAGAGCCCGTCATCGGTCAGTGATTGTCCGGTCCAGGCGGACAACGCGCCGCAGACGGCAATGTTGAGAGCTGAGGATCCGGCGATCCCGGCGCCGACCGGCGACTCGCTCCGCGTGCGCATCTCGAGTCCGTCCACTTGAAAGTGATGGAGCAGACGTCCCAGAAGGCGCAACTCGGCGTTGTCGCGAAGCTCGCTCCAGCGCGCAGCTTCGACGCGGCGGCCGGTGTCTTCGGACACGATGAGCAGCCGGCCGTCGCTGCGCGGCCGGACCGAACACCGCGCACGCAGGCTGATTGCGACGTTCAGCGTCTGCGCGTTCTCGTGAAACAGATAGAGTGGCCAGATGTCGAGCGTGCCGCCGGCGAGATCGATGCGAGTCGGGGCCGAAGAGTCGATGTGCACGCCATGCATTATAGACGGTGTAGGTCGGTGGCTCGGTAGCTCGCCGTTCACGTTGGTACGTCGTCGATCTACCGAACTACCGAGCTACCGGCCTGCGAAGTACAATGAGCGTTCATGTCGCTGCGTGACATTCGTCGCCATGTCGGTCAGCTCGTGCTCGTGGGGTTTGCCGGCTACACGATCCCGCCCGAGTTGCGTTCGTTCGCGCGCGAATTCGATCTGGGCGGCGTCATTTTCTTCAAGCGAAACGTCCAGCATCCCGAGCAGGTGGCCGAGCTGTCGTTCGAGGCGCAGTTGCTTGCGCAGGAATTGCCGTTGTGGGTCAGTGTCGATCAGGAAGGCGGTCGCGTCGCGCGCCTGAAACGGCCGTTCACCGAATGGCCGCCAATGATCACGCTGGGGCGAAGCGGCGACGAGGAGCTCGCAAGACGTTTTGCAAAGGCGCTCGCCGACGAGCTCAAGGCGGTGGGAATCTCTCTGGACTTTGCGCCGGTCCTGGACGTTCACACGAATCCGAAGAACCCGGTCATCGGCGATCGTGCCCTGTCGGAGCGGGCCGAGGACGTCGCTCGGCTCGGGCGCGCGATCATCCAGACGCTGCAGGGCGAAGGAATCGCGGCGTGCGGAAAGCATTTCCCAGGGCACGGGGACACGAGCACCGATCCCCACCACGAAGGCGCGCTCATCGAACATCCGCCGGATCGGTTGAACGCGGTGGAGCTCGTGCCGTTTCGTGCCGCGATCGACGCGGGCGTTGCAGCAATCATGACCGCGCATATCCTCGTGCCTGCACTCGACGAAGAACGGCCTGCCACGCTTTCATCCGCGATCGTCGGTGGGCTGCTGAAAGAACAGCTCGGATACGGTGGACTGGTGCTCAGCGACGATCTCGGCATGCGCGCGATCAGCGATCGATACACCCTCCCCGAAGCGACTGTTGCATCGATTGCTGCGGGGTGCGACGCGGTGCTCATGTGCGGCGACAACCAGGAACCGCAAGTCGCTGCGCTCGAGGCCGTCATTCGTGCCGTCGAGGACGGCCGGCTCCCCGTCAAGCGCGTCGACGATGCACTGGGCCGTCACCGGCGTGCAAAGGAGCGGTTCCTTGCGACGTCACGTCGGCGTCCGCTCGGCGGTTCGACGCTGCGGGCGTCGCTCGGCCGCGACGACCACCAGGCTATCGCCGCCGAGATGTCGAGGTTTCTCTAAGCGAATGCGCAAACCGCGAGCGCTGCGTTCCGGCGATCGGATCGCCGTCGTCGCGCCGGCGAGCCCGTTCGCACGCGAAGAGTTCGACGCCGGTATTGCGGAACTGCGCAACCTCGGGTTCGATCCTGTGTACGACGAGACGGTGTTCGAACGCCGCGGCTACGTCGCGGGCTCGGTGGATGTCCGCGCGGCGGCATGGCAGCGAGCCTGGAGGGATCCTTCAATCGCGGCGCTCATCGCCGCTCGTGGCGGTTACGGCAGCGTGCAGCTGCTCCCCCTGCTGGACGATGAAGCCGCGCAGCGCATCGCGAAGGCGTTCATTGGATACAGCGACAACACGTCGATACTCGCCTGGCTGACGACGCGTTGTGGTCTCGTCTCGTTCCACGGCCCGATGCTGGAAGGCCGTCTCGCCAGAGGACCCGCGGGGTACGACCGCGACACGTTCGAGCGTTGTCTGTGTCGAGCCGAACCCGCGGGCGAGATTACGCACGCTCAACTCGAGAACCTGGTTTCCGGAGAAGCCACAGGCGTTCTGGTCGGCGGTACGCTGACGCAACTCCTGGCCTCGCTCGCCACACCGTATGCCTTCGATCCGCCGCAGAATTGCGTCCTTTTTCTCGATGAGATCGCCGAGCGGCCGTATCGAGTCGATCGCATGCTGACGCAGCTGAGACTGGCCGGCCTCCTCGGCCGCGCGTCGGCGATCGTGTTCGGCGAGCTCCCGCGATGTGACGAGCCGAACGGATCCGTGACCTCGAGAGATGCTATCCGCGACGCGCTGAGCGGCTTTCCAGGTCCGATCCTTTATGGTCTGCCGTCGGGTCACACGAGTGGCCCGACGCTGACGCTGCCATTCGGTGTGCGTGCCCGAGTCGTCGCTGGTACGCGGCCGGTGCTCGTGATCGACGAAGCGGCGGTGGTAGACCAGTGAGGGAAGAAGTGAGAGTGAGAAGTTAAGGGCACCGTGGGGTGGAATGGGGGGCCGGCGGGGCGAAGCCCCCCGGTATTTCGATTGACATGCATCGCATTCACTTGATTGGGATTTGTGGAACGGCGATGGGGACGCTCGCGGCCCTGCTGAAGAGCAAGGGGTACGACGTCCGCGGCTCGGACCAGAACGTCTATCCGCCGATGAGCGACTTCCTCCAGCAGCAGGGCATTCCTACGCTGCAGGGATATCGGCCCGAGCACGTCACGTCAGACCTGGACCTCGTGGTCGTCGGCAATGCCATCTCGCGCGGCAATCCGGAGCTTGAAGAAGTCCTCGACCGCAAGATTCGCTATTGCTCGCTGCCAGACGCAGTGCGCGATCACTTCCTGTGGGCCTCGCGCTCGATCGTCGTAGCCGGCACGCATGGAAAGACCACGACGACGTCGCTGACCGGATGGGTGCTCGCGCACGGAGGCGCCGACCCGAGCGTGTTCATTGGCGGGATCGCCGAGAACTTCGAGAGCAGCTATCGCATTGGCGGCGGCCGCGACTTCGTGATCGAAGGGGACGAATACGACAGCGCGTTCTTCGACAAAACCGCCAAGTTCCTCAAGTATCTTCCCGACATTGCCGTCGTCAACAACATCGAGTACGACCACGCTGACATCTACCCGGACCTCGACTCAATACGGCTGGCCTTTCAGCGATTCGTGAATCTGATCCCCCGCCGAGGCCTCCTGTTGCTCGGTGCAGACAACGCTGAGGCCATGGCGCTGAAAGCGCGCGCACGATGTCGAATAGAAACCTTCGGTCTCTCCGATGGCGCGGATTGGCAGGCCGACGATTTGAAAACGACGGCATCGTCCACGAGGTTTACGATGCGGCGCGCGCGACAGACAGTCGGGACGTTCGAAGTTCCGCTGCTTGGCGCCTACAACGTACGGAACGCGCTGGCGGCGCTTGCCGTCGGCGCGGCAATTGGGTTGAACACCGACACGATGGCGGAAGCGCTCCGCAAGTTCCGCGGCGTGCGCCGCCGGATGGAGCTTCGAGGCACGGCCTCGGGCGTGTCGGTCTATGACGACTTCGCGCATCACCCGACTGCCATCGCGGAGACTCTTGCCGGCGTGAGATCGGCATACCCCGGTCGGCGTATCTGGGCGATTTTCGAGCCGAGGTCCGCGACCTCGTGCAGGCGCATCTTTCAGGGGGAGTTCGCCCGCTCGCTATCGGGTGCCGATCACGTTGTGTTGCCCGCAGTCTTTCGGTCGACGCTGCCCGAGGAGGAGCGTCTGGCGCCCGAACAGATTGTGAGCGATCTTCAGCGAACAGGAGTAGATGCACGCTACATCCCTGCGGTCGACGACATCGTCCGCACCGTCGCGAACGACGCGCGGCCGGGAGACCTGGTGATCGTGATGTCGAACGGAGGTTTCGACAATATTCATCAGAAATTGCTCGGTGCCCTGACAGCAAAAGCTGCTGGGTAACTCTCAGTCCCCGTCATGTTGCTCGCTCCGAGAGTCTTGAATCGGTTCCGAGATGAGACGCCCAGGCGCGCCAAAGGCGCGCCGCGCCGGAGCGGAGCGGGGCGTAGGGGCCCCGCGAGCGACGGCGATGGGGGGGCCGGCGGGGCGAAGCCCCCCGGCTAAGAAATGCGCCCCGAACGAATCGCTCGCGCCGGTGATGCCGCTCTCCTCGTCGAGTTCCCCCCACGGATCGACGCCGAGGTGAATGTCTGCTGCATTGCGCTCGCGCGGACGCTGACGGCGAAGTACGGCAGCGCGATTCGCGATGCCGTGGTTGGTTACTGTACGGTTACCGTCTACTACGACCCGCTCTTCGTCGATGCCAGCTGGCTCGAGGAGGAGATTCACGGAGCCACTGCCGGCCTGACCGACCGGAACATCGTCGAAGGGGATCTGCTCGACATCGCCGTCTGCTACGGAGGCGAGTTCGGTCCAGACCTCGCGAACGTCGGGCGATTCGGTGGTTGTTCCGAGGAACAAGTCATCGCGTTGCACACGGGCAGGATCTACCGAGTGTTTGCGGTCGGGTTCGTTCCAGGCTTTGCCTACATGGCAGAAGTCGATGCGCAGATTGCTGCGCCGCGTCGCTCGAGTCCGCGGACGGCAGTCCCCGCGGGATCGGTAGCGATCGCAGGAGGACAGACTGGCATTTATCCGACGGTGACGCCTGGAGGCTGGAACATCATTGGTCGCACAGCGGCGAAGCCGTACGACCCGTCGCGGCGCGAGCCGTTCCTGTTCAAAGCAGGCGATCGCGTCCGGTTCCACGCGATCACCGCCGAGGAGTTCGGCGACACTCACCCGGGACAGCCACCCGGGACAGCCACCCGGGGCAGGTACCCGACAGCCACCACGGACAGCCACCCGGCGCAGGCACGATTGGGTGTCCCCACGGGTACAGGTAGCAACCAGCGATGCCTGCTCTGACGGTCATTCGGCCAGGCATGCTGACCACAATTCAGGATCTGGGGCGCTGGGGCCTGCAGGACTTTGGCGTTCCGGTTGCCGGTCCGATGGATATGTACTCTCATCTATTGGCCAATCGACTCGTTGGCAACGACGATCGTGCGGCGGCGCTCGAGGTCACGCTGATCGGGCCCGAGCTTCGAGCCGATGCAGATCTCGTGTGTGCGGTTGCGGGAGCGACGTTCGCGCTCACAATCAACGGATCACCCGTTGCGCTCCACACGACTTTCGACCTGCCAAACGGCGGCAGCCTGAGATTCGGCGAGCGATCGGCAGGCGCCCGCACGACGCTCGCGGTGCGGGGTGGCATTGACGTGGAGGCGCTGTTTGGAAGTCGCGCCGTGAGCTTGATCAGCAAGATGGGACCCTTCGGAGGGCGCGCGCTGAAATCCGGAGACATCCTGCCGATCGGTGAGGCGATGTCGTCGCGCGCGACGCCGTCCTCGGAGGCGGCGCTGTCGCTCCCGGCCGGCGGGACGAGACTGCGAGTAATCTCTGGTCCGCACGAGTACATGTTCACACCGGCCGCATACCAAACGCTGTATCACTCCAGGTTCATGGTGACAACGAGCTCCAATCGAATGGGGTATCGCCTCGAGGGACCCCCGCTTGCTCATTCCGGCCCTGCCGATATTCTCTCTGAGGCGACGCCGATCGGGTCGTTGCAGGTTCCCGCCTCTGGTCAGCCGATCTTGCTCATGGCGGATCGTCAGACGACTGGAGGTTATCCGAAGATTGGAACGGTGATTACAGCCGACTTGCCGCTGGCCGGTCAGCTCGCGCCAGGGGACTGGATTGAATTCGTTCCCTGCACGCCCCAAGCGGCACTCGACGCCCTGAAGGGGCAGCGGAGTCGACTGGAAGGCCGGCGCGGATGAGTGACGCGCTCGATCGGGGGCTCCGCAAATCGTTCGGGGATTCTCGCGTCACAAGGGATGCGCCACTCGCTCCGCTGACCACCTTCAAGGTTGGAGGAACGGCCGACTGGCGCGTCGACGTACGCACTGAGGGGGAGATCCGCACCGCAGTCGAAATCGCGCGCGAGTGGGGAGTTCCCGTTGTTCCGCTTGGCGTCGGATCGAACGTGCTGGTAGCCGACGACGGTGTGCGCGCGGTAGTGTTGCGGATCCATGGCGGGGAGGTCGGACACATTAATGACGAGCGCATTCGCGCCGATGCAGGAGTGACAATCAACGGACTCGTGCGATGGACGATCAACCGCGGCGTGGCCGGCCTCGAGGCCTGGGCGGGCACGCCGGGAACTGTGGGGGGAGCGATCCACGGAAACGCGCATTTCAAAGGGCGGTTGATCGGAGAGTTGGTGGAGCAGGTGAGGCT
>JBKPCD010000186.1:0-33754 GCA_046727175.1 Acidobacteriota bacterium
GGCCACCCTGACGATGAAGGAGCAAGCGCTCGCCAGGACGCTACCACTGAATGGTAGGCCGGGTCGGTATCGACCTGGCGATCAGCTTCTTGGCTTCCTCAACAGCCTGTAAGCGACACCCAACTATGCCGAGTGCGTGACCAGCCTCATGTCGTGTTCAGCAGTAATTGCTGGCCTGAACGCGACTGGCATCCCACATCGCTCGGCATAGTCCGGAACGCGGAATAGTGCCGACTATTCTGTCTGCGGAATAGGCGGCACACGTGCGCGACACTGTTGCTCGCCCAAGGTGTTCACCCCAAGGTCGTGCAGGAAATCCTCGGGCATTCGCAAATCAGTCTGACGTTGGACACGTATTCAACCGTGCTGCCGACCGTCAGCCGTGCGGCAGCGGAGCAGATGGACGCTGTGCTGAGGGCCTGATGAGAGATTGGCTGTCAGTTTGGCTGTCAAACCCGGAAACGCCGGGTCACCCGCCTGAAAACTCGCTGGATTGTTAGAAAATCTGGTGAGCCGCGTAGGAATCGAACCTACAACCCGCAGATTAAGAGTCTGCTGCTCTGCCAATTGAGCTAGCGGCCCACGTGCGTGAGGTCGGTCCGCATCTTTGCCGGACAGTCAACCGCAAATTATATCACGCAGAGAAACTCAACGATTGGCACCATCCGGCACGGAAGTGGCTATCGCACGAGTCGAGCGACAGCGCGCCGCGCTGAGCAATGGCACAGGACGATGAAACGATCGTTCGGAGCATCCCGACCCTCGATCCGTGACATCATGCAGAGTTGTGTTGCCGCACGTCGCGGCAAACCGTTCATCACGGTGAACCATCATGATATCGAAACTCCCAGAGTGGATAGCCGCGGTCGGGCGGGTCGGTCGGCACCAAGCGCACCGGATCGGAGCCTTGGCTGATCGGATGAACGAATGGCGCCGGCCTCAGCGAGTCGCTGCGCTCCTTGCGGTCGGAACCGCGCTCGTGTTGAGTGCCGGACTGGCACTGGTCGTCGGCCAAGAGGGCGAGATCAGCCGGCCGGTTCCGTTCACCCACAGTGTCAAGGATGCCGATGCCCCGATGGCAGGCGCCGTCTTCGGGAGCGGCCCTGCACTGCACCCCGGCGACCGCATCTGTACGACGCCGACTCAGACGACTGCCAACGTCGATACCGACTGCGAGAAGACGGGACCGACGAACGAAACCTCGATTGCCGTCAATCCCACCGATGAGAAAAACATGATCGGTGGCACCAACGATTATCAGCTGGCGCTCAACCCGGGCGGGCACGTGACTCTGTCCATCCACTCGCGGGCGCACGTGACCTTCGACGGCGGCAGGACCTGGTCCGAGTACCCGATCGTCTTCGGCGGAGATTATCAGGCCACCGGTGATCCGGGCGTGGCCTTCGATGCTGCCGGTGGCGCGTACTATTCGACGCTCGCCTTTCGGTTCGTCGGGCCGACCAATGCTCTGAACCCGGATGTCCTGGCCGCGAATTCCCACGATGGTGGCAGGACGTGGAATTCGGTTCGGGTCGCCGAAGGCAGCGGCAACTTCACAAGTGTCGGCGACCTGCTCGACAAGCCATACATCGCCGCCTGGGGAAACGGTAACGCGATTGTCACGTGGGGCGACTTTCGTCTGGCTCAAAAGGGCGCATTCGTGAGCGGCCGCATCTACAGTTCTGTCACGCACGACGGCGGCGCGACGTGGTCGGCTCCCAGCATCATCTCCGGTGACCTCATTCAGGCATTCGCGACGGTCCCGACCGTTGCGGCCGACGGTCGGATCTACGTCTCTTTCCTCAATACCACCGACCTGCAGACCGGTCGCGACGACTACGACGTGGTCGAGGTAAGCCCGTCGACGGGCGCTCGCATCTTCGGTCCGGTCAAGGTGGCGACGACAATCGACGGGTTCACCGACTACCCCATCGCCTTTGGCAGACAGACCTATCACAACAGCCTGTTTCGAAGCTGGGCATTTGGCAACATCACTGCGGATCCGACTGACGCCGCACACCTGGCGATGGTGTGGTCGGATATGCGCAACAGTCCCACCCCGGCGCCAGCGAATCCCTACGCTGCCACGACGAACTCCGACGTGGTCGTGAGCCAGTCATTCGACCGAGGCCGGACGTGGTCTGCCCCGAAAGCGCTACAACTCCCGGGTGATCAGTTCATGCCGTGGGGCGTGTACGACAGCGTGGGCATTCTCCGAATCGGCCTCTTCGATAGACAGTACGACGCGCTGAACGAACGGTATGGGTACAGCCTCGCGACGGAGTCGGGCACGACGACGCTTCTGTTCACCACGACCAATCTCACCACGGAGCTGTCGAATCCGACGACCGGCAACCGTTGGTTCGCGGCCACGGTCAATCCTGCGTTCCCACTGGCCACCACGTTCCTGGGGGACTTCTCCAGTGTTGCAGCGCTCCCGTCGGGCGGCGTTGTCGCGTACTGGACCGACTTGCGCAACGAAGCGTGCTTCGCGGGGTTCTGCGCGGGCGGCCAGGATGCGTTTTTCGCAGCCGCCAGGTGAGGTCGTCCGCGGTCGAACCGACTGAGCTCCGTTCGCCACCGCGTGGAGCGGAATCCTGCGCGGCCACGGAGCAGCAGACGCAAGTTTTTGACAAACTGACTAAACCGTTCGGCATTGCCAGTCGAGGACCACGCTCTCCCATGATTCACGTGCGCGACCTGGTCAAGAGGTTCGGCGACATCAAGGCCGTCGATGGCATCTCGTTCGAGGTCCGACCCGGCGAGATCTTCGCCTTCCTCGGTCCGAATGGTGCCGGCAAGACGACGACGATCCAGATGCTGACGACGCTGCAGCGCCCGACGAGCGGAACGATGTCCGTCGACGGGCTCGATCCGGTCAGGAACCAGCTCGAAACACGTCGCCGGTTCGGCATCGTCTTCCAGGATCCGAGCCTCGACAGCGAGCTGACGGCATACGAGAACATGGAGCTCCACGGCGTGCTGTATCACGTGCCGCGACATGTCCGCACCGAGCGCATCAGGGTGCTGCTGACGTTGTTCGAGCTCTGGGAGCGCCGCGACTCGCGCGTGAAGACGTTCTCGGGCGGGATGAAGCGTCGGCTCGAGATCGCGCGGGGCCTGTTGCACACGCCGAAGATCCTCTTCCTGGACGAGCCGACGCTCGGTCTCGATCCGCAGAGCCGCAACCAGCTCTGGACCCACGTCAAACACCTGAACGAGACCGAACGCATGACAGTGTTCCTGACCACGCACTACATGGACGAGGCAGAGCGTGTCGCGCACCGAATCGCCATCATCGATCACGGCCGCATCGTCGCGCAGGGATCCCCGGAAGAGTTGAAGCAGCAGACGGGGACCGATTCGCTCGAGCACGCGTTCCTGGCGCTCACCGGATCGTCGATCCGCGACGAACGCGCGGATGCCAGCGAGCAGATGCGACAGATCGTCAAGATGTGGAGGAGATGAGAGGTGGCCGTCATTTACATCCTGTGGCTGCGCGAGGTGAAACGGTACCTGCGCTCGCGGCCGCAGATCATCGCCTCACTTGGCCAGCCGCTGCTCTACCTGCTCGTCCTGGGTTTCGGGCTCGGCCCGGTGTTCCAGAAGTCGGGCCAGGGAAGCTATCTGCAGTTCGTCGCGCCTGGCGTCATCGGCATGGCCATTCTGTTCATGTCGATCTTCTCGGGCATCGGTCTGTTGTGGGATCGTCAGTTCGGGTTCCTGAAGGAAACGCTCGTGGCGCCCGTTCCGCGACTGCACATCATGGCCGGCCGAACGCTGGGCGGGACGACAATTGCCCTGATCCAGGGGACGCTGATCCTGACGGTGTGCCTGCTTGCCGGCTTCCGGCCGCAGAATCTCGCGACCATTCCGCTGGCAATTCTGTTCATGGCGCTCATCGCGGTCGTCTTCGCTGCGCTGGGCACCGCCATTGGATCGACGTTGAAGGACATGCAGGCGTTTCAGCTCGTGATGAACTTCCTCGTGATGCCGATCTTCTTCCTGTCAGGTGCGCTCTACCCGCTTGCGAATCTGCCGATTGCGCTCGCGCTCGCAACACGCGTCGACCCGTTGTCCTACGGCGTCGATGGACTTCGAGGCGCGTTCATCGGACTGTCGCACTTCGGCCTGCCGACGGACTTCGCGATCCTGTGTCTGGCAGCGTCCGTGTTTCTCGTTCTGGGCGCGTGGTCGTTCTCGAAGATTCAAATCTGAGGAGCGCACGAACCCTGTCTCAGCGACGTTCGCAATCCCTCACGCTCGCTCGCCTTGGAGCCAGCGACCGATTATCAACCCTAACGCGGTGCCGCCGACGCCGACCATGACGTCGGTGGGATCCGGCGAGCGCGTTGGCAGGAACAGCTGTCCGAACTCGACCCCGCTGAAGAACAGCGCCGCGGCAATCAACCAGCCGGTCGCTACGAGCGCGGCAGGGCCCTGCCGATCCAGCGTGAACGCGGCAATGACGCCGAGCGGCGTGGCCAGCCCGAGCTTGACCAGCAAATCGTTGAATGCATTGAGGGCGGAACCGCGCGCGTGCCCGGCGAACGGCACGAGCGAGACCCCCGCGAGCTTGCGCTTGATCGAGACCGGATCAATGCCGAAGTCGTACGGCATCCAGTGATAGACGATTATCACGATGCACCACGTCACGAGGGCGGCAACCATGCGGCTGCCGAAGAGGCGTGGTCCCTTTACGTCGCTCACGGGACGAGCCGATGACAGCACTCGCGCGCCGGTCCAGACGCCGGCCGCCACGCCGGTACACCCGAAGATGACATCGCTGATGTCGGCCGCGTGTGAACTCACGAAGATTTGTGCCAGCTCAATCGCAGCCACGAACGCAGCGCCAATCGCGAACGCGACGAACGATCGGCGTCGGCCGCCGCCTGGCAGCCACACAACGAGACCGAGCGTGCCGAGCGGTGCTGCACTGATCGCGCTCACCAACGCATCCCAAACGACGCGCGAGGTGGGTCGAATGGCGCCCTTGAAGGGAACAATCGAAATCAGCCCGGCGCGCACCCGTTCTCCGAGGTCGCCGACATCCACGGTGACATCGAACGGCGCCAGGTTCACGAATACCCACGCGGCGGCGTAGGCAACGAGTACTCTCGCCACGCGATCCTCTCGTGTCGAGCTCAACCAGGTGCGGAACCATTCGGTGAGCTCCGGCCCGACAAGGGCCCAGGCGCCAATCCCGATCAGGCAGCCGAGCGTCTGTCCAACGACGTCACTCGGTGCCGTCATGCGTCCTGGTGTGAAAAGCTGAAGGAACTCCACGCTGGAGCTGAGAGCAACGCTCACCGCGAGTACGCCCAAGGCGGCCGGCACGGCGAACCGGCCAGCGCCTGCGGCTGCAGCGCGCGCCCGACTTCGCCCTTCGGGCTCCGTCGAGGTCTCGCCGTAGCGCTTCGCGCGAAGGCGGAAGCGCACGCGAGTCGAGCCGAAGCGAGCGGGGTCCCCGGCGCGCGTAGTTTGCGCACTGGGGTGCTGAGCGGGGGTGGGGCCCCGCGAGCATCGAGAAATGCGGTCGACGAGCAGCGAGCCGGTCAGGCCGAACCCGACGGGAATAAACAGCAGGATGTTCGCGACGAAGTTGGTGCGCGAGATGCGCAAGGAGGTTCTCGACATGATCGTGGTGTATTCGAGCCACGCGATGTCGAGCGGCACATAAGTGAACGTGAACGGGATGAGGCTGGCGTAGACGGCGAACGCCATGATGGCGATGCCGAGCCACAGGTACGCGCGCCGGGCAGACAAAGCGCCTCAGCCGAGCGTCGCGTGACCGACAGCCCGAGGGACTCGAGCCTGCCGCGACGCAGCTGCGCCGCGATCGCCGCAGCGACGTGGGATCACTGAACGAACGCCGCCGTTGGACCGCCTTCGGCGATCAGCTTGTCGAGCAGGGCCTGCATGCGATCGCGACGCTCTACGATTGCACGGATCTCGCCTTTGCCGATCCACTTCGACAGCACCGGCGTCAGCGTGTCGACCGTCTGCGCCTTCGTCCGCTCCCAGAGCTCCTGATCGAATCGCGTCAGCTTGTGCACCATGTCCTTCTTCGTCGTGAAGGCGCGCGTGTGATCGATCAGAATCAGGTTCCACGCGGGATCCACGAGCCAGTTCCCGAGATTCGGGTCGATGTTGGCGATCAGGTTGTCGAACATCTTCGCTCGAACGAGCTGCCGATTCCACGCCGGCAACTTGGCCCCCGGCGCCGTAGGCGCGCCGCCGAGCTCCTTGAAGCTCTTGGTGGGGGAGACCCACATGATCGCAGCCCCGAGGTCACCCTTCAGTCGCCGTTCGACGGTTGGAGGGACCATGTCGAGAGCCAGCAGCTTGTCGAGCTCGTAAGCGGCGATTTCGGACTTGTAGCTTTCCCAATAGCCGCTGTACAGCCCTGGGGGGATGACCTTCCATGCCATCCGGTCGACGAGGCCTCCTGGCGGCAGGTAGACGCGTTTCGGTTTGGTGACGCCAACACTAATGTCTTCGATCTTGCCTGGTTCGGCGGTTCTCAGATAGTCCTCGATGGCCTGCCGTTTTTCGAGCCAGGTCTTGGCGTTTTCTTCGACCGCGGCTTGCGGCGCCGCGGCAACGAGCAAAACTGATCCGGCGAAAAGGCAACCGACGACGAGCGTCAGACGATGGAGTGCCGGCATGGGGACCCTCCGGGTCTTCTGGAGCTGCGCAGCATTATTGATTAAGGTGAGCGAACGCTCATTGTATCCCAGGAAGAGACGATTGAGACTCATTGCCGCGACGATTCTGTTCATACTCGCCAGCGCCGGTACGCATGCGCAAACGAGCGGTCCGAATGCCACGTCTCCGCAGGGCTGGTTCTCCAATGCCGTCTTCTCTGCGGGATTCCGAAAGTACACGCCACCCGCGAACGACTTCTCGCCGTTCTACTCCTGGGACGCGCAGATGGAGCTGGATGTGGCGATCCTGCAACGAGGACGCGGCTCCCTCAACTTCGGGAGTCTCTTCCAGACCGTTGGCACGGAGAATCTCGGAGACAAAATCGGTGTCGGCGGGACGGGCTATCTTCTCGAACTCGCATTCCGTCGCTCAGTCAGCGATCGACTCCGAGTCTCCGCAGGATTCAAACATGTCAGTACGCACCTGACCCGGGATCTCGATCAGAAAGACGCGGAGGTGAGAGGCCGCGGCATGCCGATCCCGCACGTGGAGGATCCCTCCGAGTACAACGTCTTCTTCTTCGGGCTCTCACGACGATTCACGTCGGCCCCTTTGAAACCCGAGCTCGACGTCGTTGTCGTATCGGCGAATTTCCGTTTGAACGGCGTCTGGCTTGGTTTCGTTCGGCCCCTCTACGTGGGCAGCCGATGGATGCTCCGGGAGCATCGGAACACGGTGATTGTGTTCGAGACCCAGCACGAATTCGGCAAAGACTCGTTCGGCGCCTACTCGCTGCGGGTCGAGCTGGTTCGTCGCGGTCAGGAGCAGGGGCGATTTCAGTTCTACATCCTCGCGTCGCCGGGCCATGACGTCCACGTGAGCCCGAACATCGGAGGACTCCGCGACGGACTTGCGTTCGGCCTGCGCTTTCGATTTCAGGCATGAAGAACCGAATCTGGGAGATCTCGCGGGCGAGTCGATGCGTCAGCGATCGTCCATTGCGTGCGAAAATGCGCGGTATAATCCGACATCCCGCAAGCGTGGTGACGCGAGTCGCCCTGTGGGCCACGTCGATGGTGTGAGGTTCGCACTTCCTGGCTGCACCTGACCCGGAGAGGGGACTGTATGCGTATCATGTGGATCAACCTGCTGCTCGGCGTCTGGCTCCTCGTCGCACCCTTCGTCCTTGCTCTCGACGTTTTGACCGACGTCCCGATCGGGAACGAGGTGCTCGTCGGCTTCGTGCTCATCGGGACGTCAGCGTGGATCCTCGCGACCGAGCCGGTTGCGGGCGCGAGATGGCTGCAGATCGTCAGCGGTCTCTGGTTGATGACCTCGCCTTTCGTGATATCGGAGCGCACCGTGCCCGCATTGGTCGGCAACGATCTGATTGTCGGGTGTATGGCGGTTGTCGTGGCGTTCTTGCAGCCACGCGCGTCGGTCAGCCCTCGCCCATCTCCTCAATGACCATCAACGCCTCTGTAACCGGCTCCCGTCACAGGATGGTGTGCATAGGAGTCGTCCGGCCGTGCCGCTCTCACCGGCCTCGTGAAGCCCCCCGGCGTCGTCGCGCATCCAGAGCACCGCGGAGCAGGGACAATCCGCGCGTGATTGCTTTTCGTTCGGCCGGCGTGACGCTCCTCAAGGCACCCGCCAGCTGACCCGCAGGCCCAGCCTCGAGCTCCCGGACATATCGCGTGACCTGGCCGGTGACGGTGATCCGCGTGCGGCGCCGGTCCGATGAGTCCTCGGTTCGCTCGACGAGCCCTCGCGACTGCAGCCTGTCGATGATGCCGGATGCCGTGCTGTGCGTCATGCTCGCGATCCGACCAAGCTCGGTCACTGTCAGCGGTCCCTGACGCACCAGGCACGCCATTACGGTGACTTGAGGACCTGTGAGCCCGTGCTCTTCGGCTTCGGCGAACGGATTTCGCAGGAGATCCCGCCAGAGCGCGCGGATATCGCCAAGAATCTGTTCCGCTTCCTCAATCAGCTTCGGGTCGTGGCGTGCCATCGAGGCCTTCCTCCGGAACCATTCTCACCGACGTTGACACGACGGGCTTGATCGTGGGATATGTGTCGTATACGACGCGTCGTATACGACAAATTATCGCGTCGTCTGGAGGCACATGACAGCAGCGCAACGGTTCGTCACCTGTGCGGCGATTGCGGGGCTCGCGAGCGGAGCTGCCGTAGTGGCCGGGCAAAGCCGTCCAATCCACTCATCTCACGAGGAGCAGGCGCCGCAAGGAATGCCGGCGCAGATGACCGGGCACGATCACGATCATGGCGCTCCAGTGCCGGCGGTAACGCTCGGCGAGCTGGAGGAGACGACCCGGAACCTCGTCGCGGCTCGCGACGCGACGGCCAAGTATCAGGATGTTCGCACCGCCGAAGCCGCGGGATATCGTCCGGTCGGTCCGAACGTTCGGGGCATGGGCATCCACTACGTTCGCAGCGACGATCGCCAGCGGTTCTCGATCACCGAGCCGCCGATCCTGCTGTACGAGCGTGATGCGACATCTGCCGGCGGCCTGCGGCTCGTGGGTGTCAGCTATCTGCTCGTCGCGCCGGCCGATTCCGACGGTCAACCGAAGAATCCGCCGTTCCCGAAGGCATTGGCAAGCTGGCACAAGCACAACAACGTGTGCGTGCTGCCCGACAACAACGCGTCTGTTGACTTGAGCGCGGCGCAATGCGGGGAGCGCGGCGGTCGATTCACGGCCGAGACAAGCTGGATGATCCACGCCTGGATCTGGAAGGACAGCCCGGCTGGCGTGTTCAGTCCGACGAATCCGCTGGTCAAATAGAGACCGGGGGCTGCGTGAGCGGCAGGCTTTACACCAGCTCGCGTACCTTGTCCGCAAGCACCGTCAGCGCGATCTTGTTGCGGTGCGGCTGACCTTTCGCGAGCGCCTCGGCGAACTTCGTGGCCTGATCGACCGTGATTTTCGGCGGCATCGGCGGCTCGAACGGATCGACGGTCGCTTCGACGATCACCGGGCCGGGCGTCGCGAACGCCTGGTCGAGGACGGCGCCGCATTGATGCGGGTCCTCGACGCTGAGGCCGGTAGCACCGCAGGCCCTCGCGAACGCGGCAAAATCAATCGGCTGCAGCTCGCACCCGTACTCCGGGTTGCCGAGAAAGACCATCTGCTCCCACTTGATCATGCCGAGCGAGTTGTTCTTGACGACGATCACCTTGATCGGGAGCTTGTATTTCACGCAGTTCACGAACTCGCTCATCAACATCGAGAACCCGCCGTCGCCGGTGAACGCCACCACCTGCCGTTCGGGATACGCGATCTGTGCGGCCATTGCGTACGGGAGACCGCACGCCATCGACGCAAGTGTGCCCGACAGCGAATGCATCTGACCTCGTTTCACGCGGATGTATCGTGCCCACCACGTCGCGACGGTTCCACTGTCGCAGCAGACAATCGCGTCGCTTCGCAGCTGCCGGTTGACCTCGTTCGCGATCACCTGCGGCTTCATCGGCACGTTGGTCGCGCTCGCGTGCTGATCGAGCAGCCTCCACCAGTCGGCCATCCCTTTCTGCGCCTTCTCGAGGAACGAGCGGTCCTCGTGTCGTTTCAACATCGGCAAGAGCGCCTGAAGCGTTCGACGGCTGTCCCCCACGAGGCCAACTTCCACGGGATATCGCAGCCCGATGCGCATCGGGTCGAGTTCGATTTGTACGCCCCGTGCTTGTCCGGGCTTCGGCAGGAATTCGAGATACGGGAACGAGGTGCCGACCATCAGCATCGTGTCGCAATCCTCGATGGCTTCCTGCGACGGACGTGTACCGAGCAGGCCGATTCCTCCTGTCGTATACGGGCTGTCGTCCGGCACGGCACCTTTGCCGAGGAGTGGCTTGATGATCGGCGCACCCAAAAGCTCGGCGGTCTGTTCGAGCTCGGCGCCGGCACCGAGCGCTCCTGCGCCGGCAAGGATGACGATCTTCTTTCCGGCGTTCAGAACATCGGCGGCTCGAGCGAGGTCCGTGTCGTTCGGGAGCCGCGCCATCCTGGACTCGAGCTCGGACATGTGCCCTGGAATGTTCCGCTTCGAGCGCTCGCCGTGAATCTCACGCTCCTGGAGGTCTACCGGGAAGGCGATGTGCGCGACGCCGCGATAGACGAGTGCGGTGCGGCACGCCAGGTGCGCGACGTTCTCCACGTGCGTCGGGCCCATAATCCGTGCGCTGAACTTTGCGACGTCCACGAACACACGGTCGAGCTCCACGTCTTGCTGAGTATGCGTGCCAATCAGGTCATGGAACGGCATGCCGGTGATCGCGAGCACTGGCTGCGCGTCCAGCTTCGCATCGTAGAGCCCGTTCAATAGGTGAAGGCCGCCGGGACCGGACGTTGCGAGGCAAACGCCGAGGCGGCCGGTGAACTTCGCATAGCCGCATGCCATGAACGCAGCGGCTTCTTCGTGCCGCACTTGCACGAACCGGATTGTGTCGCGTCGTTTCCGGAGCGCCTCCATGACGCCGTTGATGCCATCGCCGGGCAGCCCGAAGACCGTGTCCACGCCCCATTCGTGCAGAATGTCGACCAGAATGTCAGCTGCCGTTCGAGCCATCGCGCATCCCTCATTGATCGCCACGAAGACTGCATATTGCACGCCGTTCTCCGGGACGGGCTGAGCTCTCGAAAGCACGCTCCTTGCATCTCAACGCACTGGAGCTCACCACCATGAAGAATCTAGTCCTGACTCTGCCAGCCTTCGGATTCATCGTGAGCACTCGGGCCGCACTCGCCTTTGGCATTGGCCTGCTCGTCTCCCCCAAAATCCCAGAACCTCGACGACGAGCGATTGGGTCGACGCTCGTCGCCATCGGTGCGGCGACAACGATACCCGCTGTGATGACGGTGCTTCGGAATCGCTTCACACGCGGTCAGCGCGTAGAAGGAACGGTACCCGGCGTCGACCGCGACGAGCGGCTGATTGGGGCCGAGCGTTTTCCGCGAAAGGGAGATGACGAGTAGGGGCGAATCACGTCCTGCTGGCCCGAATGTAACCGTCGGGGTTGTCGTCAAACTCCATCTTGCATCCCAGGCAGCAGAAGTAATACGTCTCGCCTCGCCGTTCAGACCAGCCTGCAGCCGTCGATTCTTCAACTGTTGCGCCGCAAACCGGATCGATCAGCTTCATGGTTGTGGTGGGCGGGGCAGGAGCCGGTCCTGATGCGAATTCCGCTACGACGGGGTGCGCCAAACGCTCGAATTCCCGGAACGACATGCGAATGGCGTCCCGATGTGAGCCCCCGGTGAAGACGACTTCAGGATCGGCCGTCAGCCGCTGATCGACGAATACACGTTGGCCAAACAGCGGGCCGAGCGGCGGCATCGCGCCTGGCTCGCAGTCTTGATAGAACGGCGCAAATTCGGTTTCCCTGGCCAGACGAATCGACTGCGCGTGAGCCGCGCGCCGGAGCCGATCGAGATCGACGGCGCATGTGGCGGGCACCACGGCGAGAATCGGCTGGTCATCCGCAAAACAGACCACCGACTTGGCCCATTCGCGCCCGGGGACGTGCGCCGCGGCAGCTTCCTCCTGCGCGGTGTACGCTGTCGGGTGCGTCATGATCGAGTATCGCGCGTGGTTGCGATTCAGATACTCCGAGACTGATGCCGGGATCATGGTGGCCTCCCTTGCAATCACTATCACTATCGTGTAGATCACTCACATTGAATGTTCGCGCCACACGTCAGACGAAGCAAGACTCAGATCAATAGTTGAGCCCGTCTGATTCCACCCCGGGGCTTCACCCCGATCCGCTCGCGGCGAAAATGGTGGACCTTCAACAACCGACGCGGCGAAGTCGTCGCTACCAAATGATGGGTTTAGCGCGTTGTGCCGTCTCGTCCTTGACAATCGACCCCTGGCGAATCACTTGCAAAGCGCTGCCGCCATGAATCCAGACGATCCTGCGAGCGCGCAGCAGATCGTGGCTGAATACGCGCGCGTGCTCGAGCGTGATCTGGAGCGTGGAAGCCTCCCCGCTCCAATCGAGTCGCTGCCGTTCGCCAAACCGGCGATCAAGGCCGCTATCGAGACGTCGGTGACCGGGTTGGCCGCCTCCGGACGGCTCAGCGGAGAGCTGCGCGATTTTCTGCAGATGGCGTACGTGTCGCTCGCCGATTACGTCGCGCCGGATGTCGTGCGTCTGATGCGCGAATTTACCGACGCGAGCGAGGAATTGGCCGTACAGCCGCAGGGCGTGCGTGAAAAAATTTCGACCCCTGCATGGCGGACCGTCAGCGAGAGCAGTCGCCTGGCGGGTGAAATCGCCCGATCGATTGCCAGCGAAGCCGAGGGGTTGCGCACGGAGTTTGAACAACTGATTGGGTGACGTGCGGGCTGGCCCGCAACCGGTTGGCCTCTATCGCGGAGCGTAGCGTCGGCACAGCAGATCCAGCAACGTCCGTAATCGAATAACGCGAAGGTTGTCGCGTTCGTCACACGACACGGTTCAGGGAGTGTCGCAAGAGGAGACGGTGTGTGTACAACCCTCATACCTTTCTCCGTCGGATTCAGGAGGCTCTGATATGGACGGACCGATCGGTTTCGAATCCGCACCTCTTCCGCTGCTGAAATCTCGGCACGAGCTCGAGCAGGAGATCGAGCGGCGTGTCGCCGAGGAGCGCCGCCGACTCGAGCAGAAAGCTCGGGCACGGTCGACTCCGGCGCACTTCCATCGCCCCGTCGAGCGCCCGTTCACGGCGGCGGAGCGCGATCGCGTCACGATTCTCTTCGGCGGCCTTACGTGGAAGCACGAATGGCTGATTCGGTCCGCGTTCGAATCCGCCGGGTACAAGGTAGCGTTGCTCCCCACACCCGACGTCGCCGGATTTCAGCTCGGCAAGGAGTACGGCAACAACGGTCAATGCAACCCGACGTACTTCATGGTCGGGCATTTGATCAAGTACCTCCAGTCGCTCGAAGCGCAAGGCCTGTCGCGGCAGGAGATCATCGACAACTACGTCTTCTTCACCGCGGGCTCGTGCGGCCCGTGCCGGTTCGGCATGTACGAGGCGGAGTACCGGCTTGGGGTTCAGAATGCCGGCTTCGATGGCTTCCGCATCCTGCTGTTTCAGCAGGACGATGGGATCAATGCGGCATCCGGTGAGGCGGGTCTGAAGTTCACGGTCGATTTCGGCCTCGGCGCATTCAACGCGCTGAACTTCGGTGACGTGTTGAACGATGTCTGCTACCAGATTCGCCCGTACGAGGTGAACGCAGGTGAAACGGATCGCGCCTTCACGGAAGTCATGGAACGGCTGTCGACGGCGATTCGGACTCGCCGCATGTTCAGAGTCGAGGATCGCTTTTCCGAATGGCTGGCCAGGCGCATCCTGACGTCCCGGCCGCTCGAAGCCACCACACATACCGCAGGGAAAATCGTCGATCACCTCTGGGGAAAACAGACGGCAAGCGCGCTGGCGGACGCCCGCGAGCGGCTGGCGCGGGTCGAGGTTGATCGGCTGCGTGTGAAGCCGCTCGTGAAGGTCACCGGCGAGTTCTTCGCGCAGACGACCGAGGGCGACGGGAACTTCCACATGTTCCAGTTCCTCGAGCGCGAAGGCGCCGAAGTCAAGGTCGAGCCGATCGCGAACTGGATCATGTACCTCCTGTGGCAGGCCAAAGCGCGCCACGCCGATCGCAAGTGGTTGGATCGCACGAAGCCACCGCTGTGGAAGATGCATTCACGCCTGGGTGCCGAGCTGAAGTTCCGGCAGAAGCAGATGTTCTTCGGAATCGGGGAAGCGCTCTACAGCCATCTCTACAAGCGCGTCATCAAGGGCCTCGGCGGAATCGGGTACCCGCTGCTCGACATGCGAGAGCTCGCGACTCTCGCGCAGCCGTACTACCATCGATTCGCGCGCGGCGGCGAAGGGCACCTCGAAGTCGCGAAGAACATCTACTACACGGTGCACAAGAAGGCGCACATGGTCTTGAGCCTGAAGCCGTTCGGGTGCATGCCTTCGTCGCAGTCCGACGGCGTGCAGTCCGCGGTGATGAATCATTTCAAGGACATGATCTTCCTGCCCATCGAGACGTCGGGCGAAGGCGAGATCAACGCGCACAGCCGTGTGCAGATGGCGCTTGGTGAGGCGAAGGTCAAGGCCAAAGGCGAGTTCCAGCAGGCGCTCGAGTCGACGGGCAAGCGCCTCGAGGACATTCGCGCCTACGTCGACGAGCATCCGGAGTTGAAGCGGCCCTTCTACAAAGTGCCGCATCGACACGGCGTCACCGGGACTGCGGCCAATTTCGTGCTGCACGTCAGCGATCTCATGGACCGCCGGCGGCCGACGTTGCAGGTCGCGCGTCGCCCGGCGGCTGTTGTGGCTCACTAGACGCGGGCTGTAGGGCGGGGGTGAAGACCCCGCCCTACAGATTCCAAGTCGATCTCCTTTGTAGGGCCGGGGCTTTAGCCCCGCCCGGGGGCGCGGGCTGAAGCCCGCGCTCTATATCGAACGGACGCGCGCATGATGTCAACCCAGTTTCTCGTTGGCATCGACGTGGGCTCGACGACGGTCAAGGCCGTCGTCGTTGACGCTGCAACGGACCAGATACTCTGGTCCGACTACCAGCGGCACGAAACCAAGCAGCCCGAAAAAACGCTCGAATTTCTCGGCCGCCTCGAAGCGGAGCTGCAGATCGCGTCCAGCAACTGCCGGATGTTCATCACCGGATCGGGCGGCAGCAACGTCGCGCCGCTCATCGGAGCGAAGTTCGTCCAGGAAGTGACCGCGGTTTCGCTGGCCGTCGAGAAGCTGCACCCGGAAGTGCATTCGGTGATCGAGCTCGGCGGGCAGGACGCAAAGATCATCGTCTTCAAACCGGATCCTGAAACGGGCCGGAAGAAGAAGATCCCCTCGATGAACGACAAGTGCGCCGGGGGGACGGGCGCCGTCATCGATAAGATCAACGCGAAGCTGAAAATCCCGGCGGCGGAGCTGTGCAATCAGGGTTACCTCGGGATCAAGCTGCACAAGGTCGCGGGCAAGTGTGGCGTGTTCGCCGAAACGGACATCAACGGCTTGCAGAAGGAAGGGACACCTCCCGACGAGTTGATGGCGTCACTCTTCGACGCGATTGTCCTGCAGAACCTCACGGTCCTCACACGCGGGCACACGCTGAGGCCGCATGTGTTGCTGCTCGGCGGACCGAACACGTTCATCCGCGGAATGCGCGAAGCGTGGCAGCACAACATCCCCAAAATGTGGGCCGAGCGCGGCGTCGCAATCCCCGACGGCGGATCCCCGGAGACCTTGATCAAGACGCCGGAGAACGCGCAGTACTTTGCCGCTCTCGGCGCCATCGAGTTCGGCAAGGACGAAGACGATTCCGTCGGCCGCTATCTCGGCAGCACGGCGCTCGAGCGGTACATCAACGTCGGACGCCTCGAGGAGAAGGCCGCCGCGGGCGGGCGAGGCCTCAGCACCTGCGACGAGGAACTGGCGGAATTCAAGCGCGCCTACACGCCGAAGCGATTCACGCCGGCGATGTTCACTGCGGGTGAAGCCGTGCAGGCGTTCGTCGGGATCGATGGCGGCTCGACGTCTACCAAGGGCGTACTCCTGTCGACGGACGGAGACGTTCTCTCCAAGGCCTACCAGCTCTCGAAGGGCAATCCGATCCAGGACACGATCGACATCTTCGAAGAGCTGCGTGGGCAGGTCGAGTCACAAGGTGCGGCACTCGACGTGCTCGGCGTCGGTACGACCGGTTACGCGAAGGACGTGCTGAAGGACGTCCTTGCCGCCGATGCCGCGCTGGTCGAAACGGTCGCGCACACGGAATCGGCCGTCAAGTATTACCGAGACCCGCACGTCATCGTCGACGTCGGCGGTCAGGACATCAAGCTGATCGTCCTGAACGAGGGTCGCGTCAAGGATTTCAAGCTGAACACGCAGTGCTCCGCGGGAAACGGCTACTTTCTGCAGTCGACGGCGGAAATGTTTGGTGTGCCGATCAAGGAATTCGCCGATCGTGCATTCGCGGCCCAGGCGATGCCGGTGTTCGGCTACGGCTGCGCGGTCTTCATGCAGTCGGACATCGTGAACTTCCAGCGTCAGGGCTGGGCGCCGGAGGAGATCCTCGCCGGCCTCGCCGCCGTGCTGCCGAAGAACATCTTTCTGTACGTCGCGAGCATTCCGAACCTCGCGAAGCTCGGCACGCGATTCGTGCTCCAGGGCGGCACGCAGCACAATCTCGCAGCGGTCAAGGCCGAAGTTGACTTCATCCGATCGAACTTCCGCGGAGCCGACGTCGAGCCGGAGATCATCGTTCACGAGCACTGTGGCGAGTCCGGCGCCATCGGGGCGGCCGTCGAGGCACGACGGCTGTGGAGCAACGGCCACCGCACGCGGTTCATCGGCCTCGAGGCGGTCCGGCGCATTACGTATCGAACGACGCGCAACGAATCGACGCGGTGCAACTTCTGCAAGAACAACTGTCTGCGGACGTTCATCGACATCAAGATGGGAGGCGTCGCAGCCGCTCAGACGAGTCCGGCTGAAGCCGGACACCATAATGTAGCGTCCCACAATGTAGCGTCTGGCTCCAGCCAGACCGAGATCAAGCCGGTCAAATTCATCTCGAAGGTTCCCAAAGCCGCCGACGAGCAGCGGCTGATCATCGCGACGTGCGAGAAGGGCACCGTCGAGGACGTCAACGAAATGCGCGGCATCAAAGCGGGCCTCGACGCTGTCAAGAAGACCAATCCGAACTTCGTCGAGATTGCGGCGAAGGAAGTGTGGCAGCCGCGGAATGCCGAGCGCGTCGCCGATCCGATTCCGACGCGAGCCTGGACCCAGACCCAACGCCGGCGGATCGAGCTGATGCAGCGCCGCGAGTCATTGCGCATCGGCATGCCGCGCGTCCTGAACATGTACGTCTACGCGCCGTTCTTCAGCGGGTACTTCGAATCGCTCGGCGTTCGCCCTGGCAATCTGGTCTATTCGGATTTCACGAGTGGCGAGCTCTATCGTGAAGGCTCGAGCCGCGGCGCGATCGATCCCTGCTTCCCCGCGAAGATCGGGATTGCGCACGTCCACAATCTGCTGTTCGCGAAGCACACGAAGAAGAAGCTCGATCTGATCTTCTTCCCGATGGTGGACAAGCTGCACACGCCTCTCGTTCATCTGCAGGGGTCGAACGCGTGCCCCACGGTGACGGTCACGCCAAACACCGTGAAGGCCGCGTTCACGAAGGAAGCGAACGTGTTCGCCGAGCAGGGGGTCACGTATCTCGATCCGCTGATCGACTTCTCGGACCGCAAACTGCTCGCCCAGCAGCTCCTGCAGGCGCTCGAGCCGCACCTCGGGCTCTCGGCCGAGGAGAACGCACGCGCAATCGACGTGGGCTACCGCGAGCTCGCCGCGTACGAGTCGAACATTCGTCAGCGTGCGCGAGTCGTTCTCGATCAACTCGAGCGCGAGAACCGCATCGGGATCGTGCTGCTCGCCCGGCCGTACCATCACGATCCAGGGTTGAATCACGAAATCCTCGAGGAGTTCCAGAAGCTCGGGTATCCGGTGTTCTCGCAGAGCACGCTGCCGCTCGATGGCGACCTGTTGGAGCGACTCTTCGGAGAGGAGGTCCGGGCAGGGGCTATTCGAAGCCCGCTCGAGATCCAGGACGTGTGGAAGAACAGCTATTCAGCGAGCACGAACCACAAGGTCTGGGCGGCGAAGTTCACCGCCCGTCATCCCAATCTCGTCGCGCTGGAGCTCTCGAGCTTCAAGTGCGGGCACGATGCGCCGATTTATACGACCATCGAGTCGATCATCGAGAGATCGGGCACGCCGTACTTCTCGTTCAAGGACATCGACGAGAACAAGCCGACCGGCTCGATCAGGATTCGCGTGGAGACGATCCACTACTTCCTGAAGCGCTACGCCGAGCACATGAACAAGCCTTCGAGCGAAGACATCGAGCGCCAGATCGCCGAGTACGAACGGCGGCTTCGCGAGCAGCTGTTGCGCGATCAGGAGCTCGCCGAGTTGGCAGTGCGTCAGCGTGACGAGCTCGCGGCCGCGAAGCTTCTGCCGATCGTGAGCCAGTCAGGGGCCTCGGGATCGGCACTGCACGCCTGACGCGCCGGACCGGAACGTCATACTGCATCGATCCGTTGACCCGATCGAGGACGCAATGCCCATTCAGTCACCGGTCTCCCATGCGAACCCGCACGGAACCGATGCGCCAATGCCTTCGTTTCCGCTCGCCGTGCGACTCCAGAAGGATCCCGATCGCCGGCGTCCGGCGGCCGCGCTGATCCGGCCTGGCAAGACCAACGGTGCGCTTCCCGAACCGAGGTTCCCACGTCGGCCTGAGCTTCTGACGAACGAGGCCCTGCCGACTGACATCGAGCGCCATTGGACGCCACGACAGATCTACCACGCGATGCGAGGGTGGGCGTTTCCGTACGTGAAGTCGCGGCTGCTCCCGGGCGACTTCCATCCGATCGTCGCGTATCTCTTCACCGAGTACAAGTGCAATCTCGATTGTCACTACTGCTACTCGTTCGACAACCGCGTGAAGGGCATGACCGAGGAGGTCGCAAAGGCGTCAATCGATTGGCTCCACTCCACGACGTGTCGCGTGCTGGCGCTCATGGGCGGCGAGGTGCTGCTGCGTCCCAAATTCGTTCACAAGGTCGTCGACTACGCTGCGAGTAAAGGCTTCTGGATCTACATCCCGACCAACGCCCGGCTGCTGCGCCCCGACGTGATTGACCGGCTCGCCGACGCCGGCGTGGCGACGTTCAACGTGGCCGTCGATGCCGTCGACGAAAAGCCGGGCCTGCCGAAGGCCCTGAATCCGATCCGCTCGTACTTCGAATACCTCGTCAACCGGCAGTACCGGTACGGCTACACGATCTTCTTCAACATCAACATCTGCCGGAACAATCTCGACGACGTGCGCGAGCTGACAGAGATTGCGCATGCGAACCGCATCTCGACGGATTACCACATCAACGAGATGCCCCTGCTCGAGCAGTCGCATTTCAAGCATTACGATCAGACCAACCCGACCTACATTCGACCAGAGGACCACGACCGCGTCGACCAGGTGCTCGACTGGCTGATCGAGAAGCAGCGATCCGGTTATATGATGACGAACTCGATCGAGCGGATCGCGCAGATGAAACAGTTCATGCGCGGAGAGCTGGAGCCCTGGAACTGCCGTGCGGGTCAGAACACGCTGATTATCCGCGTCGATGGAACGCTGGCGCCCTGTTTTCCGATGTACTCCGCGACCTACGACTGGGGTGCGATCGGGTCACCGAAGTTCGACACGTCGCAGCTCCGCGACATGAAGGTCACCTGCGAGCGGCACTGCTTCTCGACTCTCAACCATATCGTCGGCTACTGCTACAACGATCGCCGCGTGATTCGCTGGATGTTCGAGCAGGCGCGGCACGGATTCCAGGGGATACACGGAAACTTCGGGGGCTGACCCTCAACCCCGGACAACATCGGATTAGCATGCGGGCGGGGGCGAGCCGTGCCGGCGATCGGCCTCTGGAGAATTGTCAACCAGCAACGCTACCGTTGTGACGATCTGTCCTACGGTTGTCGGTCGTTCAAGCACCTTGAATCCGAAGCGCCTGACCTCGTCGCTGCAAACCGTCCCAATCGCCGTCACAACGAGAACGCGTTCAGGTGGAATCACCAATCGAACGTCGTCCAGCGTTCCTCGCGGGTCGGGCAGGTGTTGCAGGTCGATGACGAGGAG
This sequence comes from Acidobacteriota bacterium, assembly GCA_046727175.1. GTDB lineage: Bacteria > Acidobacteriota > Vicinamibacteria > Vicinamibacterales > 2-12-FULL-66-21 > JBKPCD01. The sequence continues at coordinate 20,407 of JBKPCD010000186.1, forward strand.
GCGCGGCGTCGTGCCTGGCAGCCGATACCGTTGCGGCATCGGCCAGCTGTCGATGGCGACGACGTCGTAGCCCTCTTCGATCAGCTGGGCGCGAAGCAGGGCGCGCTCGAGCCATTCGGCGCCGAGCAGCATCACATCAGGCGCCTTCACACTCATTTTGATCAGAACCCTTGACCGCCGGTCGGTCACGTGCGCGTGCAAGACGTAAGCCCAAATCCGGCGCGCCGGGCCGAATTCAGGAGCGCCGACACGAACGCGATCACCTCTCGGCGAAGATCTTGGGGAACTCAGCCCGGATGAACTGTTTGACGCCGTCGCGTCCGGTCAGGCGAAGCGTCAGCGGCCCGTTCTCGCGACGCGATTCGAGACTGAAGTCAAAGAACGGGCAGCATCGTCGTTCGAACTCGCTCCATCGGGCAAGATCCGTGATGGACATGTGTGTCGCGTCGAGCTCGAACGCATAGCCCTCTGCGATTTCTCGCGTTGCGACGACCGCGCGTGTCATGCGCGCCGCGAGTTGCTCGTGTTCTGCGCGCTCGGATGGTGAGAGCGCCTTCAGGTTGCACATGAACGGGGAGTCAGGATCTCCATTCGCGGGTTGAGCCGCAGCGACAAGCGGAACCACGGAGCCACACCACCGCCGGGCCCTCGCCCCGCAGCAGCCTACGAATCGCGAGTCCTCATCCTTAGTGACGATGACCGCACCTGTGCTCGCGGCATAGTTGCGGATTGCATCGTCCTGGGCCGCCGCGAGACCGCAGTCGGTGACGTGTTGGGCCGAGTGGCCCAGTGCTTCGATTCGGCGGGCGAGCTCGGGTGGCAGCTGGGCGTCGACCAGAAAGCGCAATCATGCGCTCCGCAGGACGGGGTGATCGTTCTGGCGAGCAGCAAATTCCAGGACCGCCGTGATGTCCTCGGCCTCAAGGTATGGATAGTCGGCCAGAATCTCTTCCCGCGTAGCGCCCGCGGCGAGCAGATCGAGCACGTCCTTCACGCGGATGCGAAGACCGCGAATGCAAGGCCGGCCACCGCACACGTCTGGACTGATCGTGATTCGGTCGATGGCGCTCATGTCATCTCCCGGGGCCTAACGGCCGCTGATCCGATGCGCATGAACCCATTTTACAGAAATCGAACAGGAGTACACGATGTTGGATTTCGATCCTCGGGATTTCGACGATACGCGCGACCGAGGCCAGATAAGAAGCCGCGACGAACGCGATGAGATCGAGGCTCCTCGAGGCCGCCGTGGGGCGTCGGGCACGCCCGATCGCGATGACGACTGGAGGCAACCGGACGTCCGACCGCGGGATGGGGATGATGACGACGCCAGGACGCTCGGGCGCGGCCCGGGGAACGACCGGCAAGGCTCACAGTCGGATGACCACGCGTGGGACCGCCGAGACGATGCACGCTGGCCGGAGCGCGACGATCCTGACCGCGATAGGCACCCTCAAGAGGCGTTCAGACGGCATGTTCACCTGCCGCGTGGCCCGGAGCGGCAAATCGTCCGCGATCGTGGCCGCGAGTACGCGCTGCGCGGGTCAGAATCGCGGTCGCTCGCGACAGTGGGTGCGTTCCGAGTCGTCTCGAGTCGTGACCTCCGAGACCACAATGATCGACCGGCTGCCGCCATGTTCGCGTCCATTCCGTGTAAGGCGTCTCCGGTTGCCGCAACGAATCTGGCGACGAACATGCGACACCAGCTTCACAGACGCGGACTCATAATGGCATCCAGATGAAGAAAATCACATTACCCACCCAAGACCCAGCGTCTCATCGGCGAGACCGGAAGAAGTCGCGCAAGATTCCACACTCCGAACCAGCCGGTGGAACCGGAACACTGGAAGCTGCGCTGGCGCACGAGCGCAATCCCGCGAAACGGTTTCTCAAGGTTCTCGGTCCGGGGCTGATTACGGGTGCGTCGGACGACGACCCGTCTGGAATCGGCACCTATGCCATGGCTGGCGCATCGCTCGGATTCGCAACACTCTGGACGGCGCTGCTGACCTTTCCGATGATGACGGCAATTCAGTTCATCTGCGCAAAGATCGGAATGGTCACCGGCACAGGACTCGCTCGAGTGCTGCGAAAGCACTACTCGAAGGCCCTGCTGTACCCCGTCGTCATCGCTCTAGTCATCGCGAACACGATCAATGCGGGGACCGATATTGGTGCGATTGCTGCCGCGATGAACCTCCTCGTCCCAATCCCAATGACGGCGATGATCGTGCCCATTGCACTCATAATCGTGACGCTCCAAGTCTGGGGATCCTACCGGCTGATTGCCAACACCTTCAAGTGGCTGACACTCGCCCTTTTCGCGTACATCGGCTCAGCCATCTATGCGCACCCGAACCTGCGAGACGTGTTGTGGGGCACCTTCGTTCCCACGTTGCGTTTCGACACCCATTTCCTCACGGTCCTGGTCGCCATTCTGGGGACGACCATCACGCCGTATCTCTACTTCTGGCAGGCCAACAACGAGGTGGAGGAAGAGATCAGTATGGGGCGGCGGACACTGAGGTCACGCAAGGGCGCAACCGATCAGGAATTGACCTACGCGGAAGTCGACGTTGCGACGGGCATGCTGTTTTCAAACGTCGTGTTCTATTTCGTCATTCTGGCGAGCGCCGGCACGCTCCACCAGGCAGGGACGACTGAGATACAGTCGGCCACGGAGGCCGCGCAGGCGCTGCGGCCTCTGGCCGGGGACGGCGCCTACTTCCTGCTTGCAGTCGGACTGACCGGCGCCGGCTTTCTCGCCGTGCCGATCCTCACCGGATCGAGCGCGTATGCGATTGCAGAAGCCCTGGGCTGGAATTACGGTCTGAGCACAAGACCCGGCCGCGCGAAACTCTTCTACGCGGCGATCGTCATTCCCACGCTGATCGGCATACTGATCAACTTCGCCGGCATCAATCCAATCACGGCGCTGTTCTGGACGGCGGTGATCAATGGGTTCCTGGCGCCACCGATTCTTGTCGTCGTCATGCTCATCGCCAATAACCGAAAGGTCATGGGCGAGAGGGTCAACGGATCGCTGGCCAACGTCGTCGGGTGGTTTACCGTCGCAGTGATGTTTGCGGCAGCGATTGCATTGGTTGTCACTTGGCGCCGTTCGTAGCCGTCCCGTACGGTGACGACGCTGTAACACGATGCTGACAGTGTCCTGCCACGTCGAAGCAGAATGCAGGAACCAGTGAGGATGGCTCGGGCAGATTGCCTTAACAAGCGCCGTTCTGGATCAAACGAAAGAAATCGTTCCAACCCAAGGCGCGGTACGCGGCGTGCACCGCTGGTAATTGCACGGCGTACCCTGATCCTCGTCGAGCTTTTGCCTGCCAAAGGCGTCTACCTGCTACGTCAAGGGAATGCGTCAGTGAACCCGTCCGCCGGAATCAGGTTTCCGCTCCACGTATTTGGCGATCGTGTCGATCTTTTCGTGAATTGCGGTCGTCGATCGCTTCTGTCGTCGGTAGATGATGACGAGCATCAAGAGCGACGCGAGTCCGAGAACGACTCGAACACTCAGGTTACGTGGTGTGGCGAGATAGGACAGGACCAACAACACGAGCGCGACGACGACGAGGAGCGATACTCCGAAGACGCGCCGCTGACCCACCGCTCACCTCGTGTTCAACGCTCCGGGGCAGTCCTGTGCCGGTACCAAAAACCAAGGTTACCGCACTCGATCGGCGGATGTGACGCAGAAAGCGGCATGCTGAATACGTGCTGACCACACCGAGACCCGAACGCCGTCGCCTCCGCAGTACGATTCTCGCATTCGGTCGCCTCTGGCCGACGGAGCGGCCGACGTGGTGGGGTGACGCGGTCGTCCTCATCGCCTTGGCGGTCGCCCTTTACATCGGTGTGCGACTCGCCTTTGCCGTCCCTGCCGTCGTCAAGGGCCGCGACATCTCGCTGTCGCCGGCGGCGTTGCCGTACTACGCGATGCTCTCACTCGCGCGAATGACTGCGGCGTACGGACTGTCGCTCGCGTTTACCCTCGTCTACGGCTACAAGGCTGCGTTTGACGTCCGCGCACAGCGTGTCCTCCTGCCGCTCCTCGACGTCCTGCAAAGCGTGCCCATCCTGTCATTCCTGCCGGTGGTGCTCCTCAGTCTCACCGCGATACTGCCACAGGCTGTCGCGGCGGAGTTCGCGGCCATCGTCCTGATCTTCACGAGCCAGGTGTGGAACCTCACGTTCGCCTGGTACCAATCATTGCGTACGGTCCCCCGGGAGCTTCGCGAAGCGGGTCGAATCTTTCAACTGCGCGGTCTCTTGCGGCTAACGACGATCGAATTGCCTTTCGCCGCGATTGCGTTGATCTGGAACAGCATGATGAGCTGGGCGGGCGGCTGGTTCTTCCTGATGGCCGCGGAAATCTTCACCGTGGGCCAACGGGACTTCCGGCTTCCCGGCCTGGGTGCGTATCTCAGCGAAGCGGCCAGCGCCGGGAACGCCCGGGCAATCGGGTACGGCGTCGTGAGCTTGGTGCTCGTGATCGTCGCGCTGGATCAATTGATCTGGCGGCCTCTGCTGGCGTGGGCCGATCGATTCAAAGTGGAGCTCGTCGAGAGCGCCCAACCCCAGCGCTCGTGGTTTTACGAGGCACTCATTGCCTCGCGACTCTTCGCTTGGCTGCGGGCTTACACGCATACCTGGTTGGAATCGATCGACGCCCGCACCCGGTCGTACGTGTCGGCCGAGGAGACGACGGACGAGTCGACGGCGGCAATCGGGCCATTGGGATGGATGCTGAGGATTGCCGGGGGGAGTGCGCTCCTCTACGGAATCGTCCGTGCGGGCGTGATGCTCGCCGGTGTACCAGCCGGCGAGTGGGGCCAGATCGCGATCGGCGCCGGTGCCACGCTGCTGCGTGTCGCCACGTCGCTCGCCATCGCGCTCGCCTGGACCGTGCCGGTCGGCGTCGCGATCGGCTTCAATCCGCGACTGGCACGCTGGTGCCAGCCGATCGTGCAGATCGCCGCGTCGGTGCCGGCAACCGCGCTGTTTCCTGTGCTCCTGCTTGCCGTCCTTCGGCTCGCTGGCGGGATGAATCTCGCCGCGATTGTGCTGATGCTGACGGGCACGCAGTGGTATCTCCTCTTCAACGTCATTGCAGGCGCCACCGCGATTCCGCAGGATCTGAAGTACACGACCGCCCTGCTGGACATGAGTCGGCTCGATCGATGGCGCACGCTGATTCTGCCATCACTGTTCCCCTTTCTCATCACTGGTGCGATCACGTCGACGGGCGGCGCGTGGAATGCCAGCATCGTCGCGGAGTACAGCACGTTTGGCGGACGCACGGTTCAGACGAGGGGGCTCGGCGCGCTGATTTCGCACGCAACCGCGGAAGGTGCCTATCCGTTGCTCCTGGCAGCGACCTTGACGATGGTTCTGATCGTGACGCTGTTCAACCGCTTCGTGTGGCGACGTTTGTATCGTCTGGCGGAAGAACGATATCGGATGGAATGATCATGCCGGATCAGTCAGAGCTCGTGCGCGTCGACCACGTCAGCCAGACGTACACGAGCGGCACTCGTAAATTCACAGCGATTCATGATGTCAGCCTGACCCTGGCCGAGGGGGAATTCGTGACACTCCTCGGACCATCAGGGTGTGGCAAGAGCACGCTGTTACGAATGATCACGGGCCTCCAGCGACCGACAGAGGGCCGCGTGCTCTATCGTGGCCGCGTGCTGACTGGCGTAAATCCGCGCGCGACGATTGTGTTTCAGAGCTTCGCGCTCTTTCCCTGGCTGACGGTCGAAGAGAACGTAGAGGTGGCCTTGAAGGCGCGTGGCATCACCGCACAGTTGCGTGCGACACGCGCGCTGGACCTGCTCGACCGCGTCGGGCTCGACGGATTCGAGAATGCGTACCCACGCGAGCTGTCCGGCGGCATGCGGCAGAAGGTCGGCTTCGCGCGCGCGATGGCCGTCGAACCAGAGCTACTCTGCATGGACGAGCCGTTCTCGGCGCTCGACGTCCTGAGCGCAGAGGCGCTGCGCGGAGAGCTGCTCGAGCTCTGGACGGCGGGGAAGATTCCGACGAAGGCGATCCTGATGGTCACGCACAACATCGAAGAGGCTGTGCTCATGGGGGATCGGATCGTCGTCATGGAGAAAGACCCCGGTCGCGTGATCACGGAAGTGCAGGTATCGTTGAACCACCCGCGCCGTCGTAAATCGCCGGAGTGTCAAACGCTGGTCGACCACGTCTACGAGCTTCTCGCAGGACAAACGAAAACGGAACCCGAGGAACTTGGCAGTGCGCCGGGCGAGCCTGGCCTCACGCGTGGGCTTCCGCACGTCACGGTCGACGAGCTGGCGGGGTTTCTCGAGCACCTCGCGCAAATGCCGGGTCAAGAGAGCGACATCTATCGCTTGGCCGAAGCGCTTCGCGTGGACTCCGATCGCGTCCTGCGCCTGACGGAAGCAGCGGAGCTCTTGAACTTCTGCACCCTCGCGCACGGCGACATCTCGCTCACGCCGCTGGGCGAGACGTTCGCAGAAGCCGGCATCCAGGCGCGCAAGGAGATCTTCGCGACGCGTGCGCGACGCGTCCCCATCGTCGCCTGGCTCCTTTCTCTGCTCGCCGCGGCCGATCGGCACGAGCTCGAACGCGACGTCATCGAGTCGGCGCTGCGGCTCGAGTTCCCGCTCGATGAAGCCGTCCGGCAGGTCGAGACTTGCATCGACTGGGGGCGGTACGCGGAACTGCTGGCGTACGATCATGGCGCGGGAATGATTTACGCAGAAACGGCGACGGCGCCAGGCATTCGCGACGTCGCGGGATGATGAAAGTAGCCGTGCCTTGGGCTCGCCGCTGGCACGTCGGCGTTGCGGTCTTGGCAGCGCTGATTGTGACCGCGTTCGCAGCAGACGGCCCGCAAACCGCTGGCGGCGGTGACGAACACGCCGCGGTCAATGATTCAGGTACCGGGACTCGGGTCGTTCCTCCAGCGTCGGACGTGGGAAAAAGGAGGCTATGTGGCCCACCTCCGCGGGATCCTCGACGATGATGGGCGTGCCATGGTCCTGATCAACTGGAACACGGACATGGGCGACGGGTGGGAGTGGTCGAACGAGCAGGATTACCCTGGCTACATGAAGTTCACGACCGAGGCGTATCGGATGATGATCAACCAAATCGTTTATTCGCTGACGCACTGATGCGCATGCGAGCCGGTCGATGACCTCACCGCCAGCGATCCCGATCGCCCATGCAGCCGTCGTTGACGGGTCTACGACGCGGCCATGTATCCTCGCTGCGCTCTGACCCGCAGCGATCGGTCGCGTACCTCTACGCGAATGGCGTGCCACCGACCGTCGCGATACGCACGGCTCAGATATCCCAGGTAATACTGCTTACTCAATTCGTCGGCAATGCGGGCCGTCGTGGGGTCGAGGTCACGCGGATCGCACACGATCTCTGTGCGACCACCGCTGTCATCCGTGATGTTGCGCAAGGCGGCGACGTTCACGCGTTCGTTGCGCACACGCGATCGCTGGTCGGGAGGTTCGTTGGGCGTCGGCGCCGTGGGTGGCCGCGGCACGCCCGGGATCGGTGGGTTCCGTGGTGGCGTCCTCCGGCCAGGCATCGGAAACGGCAGCGGGATCGGTCGTCCACGCTGTTGCCGAATGATCCCGCCGTTGCCGCCCAAGGGCGTGAGCGTTATCTGCGTATCGATGCCGATCGCATACACCAGCGCTTCGGATTGCCGGATCAACTGCTTCAATGTCTGAAGATCGATCCGGCTGTTCGTGTCGTTGCCATCAGAGATGACGAGCAGCGCCCTTCTTGCGGTGCCGACCTGACTGGAGGAGCGGGAGAGCCTCGGCCACGGCATCGTAGAGGGCTGTAGCGCCGTCGGCCCGCACCCGCCGAAGCTCCGAGCTGATGCGGCTGCGATCGGTCGTCCAGCCGTGCACGACGTGAGGCAGGGTATCAAAGCTCATTTTCATCGCTCGGTGCAGACTCCCCGCGTGATGTGGTCTGACGAGGACGGACGACGTCCTGGTCAGGATGCTCACGCGCACCAAGATTCCCTGGTTGCGTTGCGAGCCGTCTGTGCATTCTGCGCGCAATCAGATCGCTCGGTTCCGGCAATTTGCATGGACGGAGCCGGAGACGCCCATCGAGATGACGTGCAAGTCTGCGGGCGCGGACGGAGCACCTCGCGACCATCGTTGACCGCGGACGATCGGCCGCTCGAAAGGTTTCGCAGTGACGATGCGCACCTTGCTCGCAGGGCTCGTTGCAGCAGTCGCGAGCCCGCTCGGATTGAGCGACGTGTTCCTGCACAGGGGCCGCCTGCGAAGGCCGACGCAAAGCCCGTTGTGCTCAGTATGGAGCTCCTCGCGAGTCGGCCGCTGATTCGCATCAGCGTCAACGGAAAGGGTACGTTTGCGTTCTTGATTTCGCCGAAGGCGGAGACGAAGCTGGTCGATCGGACGCTCGCCGATGAGTTAGACCTCAAGACCAAAGACCGCGCCAGCGGTGAAGCGTCTTATGACGTCGCGCTGGAGTTTGCGTCGACGAAGGTTCCCGTGCCGCTAGCCGTGACGGACATCGCGCACTTGGTCCCGGAGTTTGGCGCCGGCGCGCGACCACGCGGGGTCATCAGCCTCACGGTGTGGAAGGAGCAGCTCGTCACGCTGGATTACTCTCGATGGCGTGTGAGCATCGAGCCCGGCGCGTTGCCCGATGCGGACGAACGAGCCGTGTTCAAGCTCAGTCCCTCGCGAGAATTGATAATCCCCCTGATGGCAGGCGAACGGTCCGTGCCATGCCGAGTTGACCCGTTGTTTTCCGGTGGGATCATCGTGCCAGCTTCGTTCGTGAAAGAGCTAAAGACTGTTGGCAAGTCGATGCCGCCTCGAACCGTGAACACGCCGAAGGGACCGATCGACGTACATGAGACGCAGCTGGCTGTCAGCGTAAAGCTAGGCGGGTTCGAGCTGCTGAATCCCATCCTTCAGGTTTCTGACCGTCTGCCGAACGCGGTGGTCGGCGGCCAAACACTCGCCGGCTTTTCGATCACGTACGACCTGACAAACGGGCGGGCTCGGCTGGAACGCCAGAAAGGATCAGCCGGCCAACTAACTAACCGCCGAAATAGCCGCTTCGCGCCTTGACGATGGCTGACGGCGGCTGCTTGACGCGGACTTGCAGTCGACGCCATTCGTGAACGTTGACCGCTTCGATGGCGAGGATATATTGCTGGCGGAGTTGGTCGACGAGCGTTGAAGCGACCGAGGCGGTCTCCATGAGCGTCGTCGCGAAGACCAACTGTCCTCCGGTCCATTCCGCAAGATCGCGGAGGTCGGCGCCGCCGGACGGCACCGATCGCTCATTAGCCTCCATGATTGCCAGTTGATCGACCGACGGAACCGTCGCCACGATGTATACCGGTACATCAATCGAGCTCGCCAGCCCGGAGACCTGCGGCGCGGTCATCTTGCTGCTCGTATCGACTCCGTCGGTGAGGACGATGATCGCCTTGTGAGTCGCCGATCGATTGGCGAGCTGTCGGGCGGCAGCAGCCGTCGCATCGTAGAGCGATGTCGATCCGAACGGCCGGAAGTCGTCCAACGCGTGTTTGAGACCAGCAACATGGTTCGTGAACGGTTGACGCTCGTGGAGCGCCGAATCGAAGGTGAAGACAGCCAATTCGTCCTGACCGTCGCGCAGCTGCAGGAGAAGCGAATCGTAGGCTTGTCGCGCCATGGCGATTTTCGGACCCACGTTCATGCTTCCGCTCATATCGACCAGGATCGCGATGCTCAGGGGTGACCGGCGATCGGACCGAAGGGAGAGGAGTGGCCTCAGTTGGCCGTTATCGCGAACCTCGAAGTCAGCACTCGTGAGACCGGTCAGCGGGCGTCCGCGCTTGTCCCGCACCGACGCCTGGATGCTGACAAGATCCGCCGCGCTGCGAAAAGTTGGTCGAGACTGGTCACCCGGAGCTTGTGCTCGGAGCGATGCGCCCTCGACGACCCCCAAGACCGTGAGCAAGATGAGCACTCGATTGAGTATCGCCGTCATGCGCCGTTCTCAACTATCGCGTATAGAGATGTAGAGCTAAGAAACCGTCGCGAATCGACAGCATTCGCCCGCACTGATCTGAGCTGCCATTGGTTTGGGGAGTGACTTCAGAATAGCACAGGTTCTGTCGGTTTCCGAGACGTCCCGGCGCCGGGCAGGTAACGTCCCGGCCGATGTCTCTCTTGATCCTCAAGCTTCGAAGCTGGCTGGCACATTACGTTAGAGACTAGGAACTGCATCCTGCTGCTCGTCGACAACGGCTTGCTCGCGAATGAGAACCGCTCGCGGCGTGGGATATACTCGCGATCTCAACCGTCAATCCCAATGGATACCGCGCCGCCGCAGGAAAGGCGGTCGCCCACTCGTCCGCCGGAGCCGTGCTGCCCGGAGTGCGGGTCAGCAGATGTGCGTGCAACGCTTAGGACGCGTACGCGGTGTACTTTCGTGTGAGTCGTGCGAACATCTCTGGGCGATACAGAAACCCAGAGCGTCACACCGTAAGCCTCTTTCAAAGCAGGACGGATTCGTCTGTGGGAGTTCTGGAACTCTTTGTAGGACAATCGGAAGGCAGTTCAATCAAGGAGCTGCCGGGAAGTGTGGACCGTAATCTGCGCCGCCGACGCATCCACACCTCGGTCGTCAATTTGAACGGGCGTCCACCAAGTATTACCCACGCGGCGATAACTCCTCCGAATGTTGATCTCGCTCACGCGACCTCTGATCTTCGCAGGACCCGGCGAGATTCCGATCCCGTTGTCGCGGATACAGATGGCGCACTCCCTGTCATCAGCGGTGCCCTGAACGATTTCAACGAATCTCTGCGTCTTGTCTCGATCGCTGTACTTAATCCCATTTGACACGAGATTCATCAAAATGAGCTCGAGCTTGCCGGGATCCACGAAGACAGTTGGGAGGTTTGGTGAGACGAGCAGCTCGACGTCCCGCTCGGTCGCCATCTCTTGCAGCTGGCGCACGACTTCGCGCGCGAGGCCACTGACGTCGACCTGTTGTTGGGCGGGACCGTCGAGCGCTGCGCGACCGAGGGTCAGGCCGTCGAGAGCGCGGACGATCGACGTCGCGGGTCAACATTCCGATGGAGGATACTCGTCAGGCGTGCGCGCGCTTCGGGATCGCCGCCGTTTCGTTCAAGTGCCTCGGTCGTGAATTGCAAGACGTTCAGCGGATTGATGACGCCTATTTGCCGCGATGCCCTCAGTCTCCGGGGTGCGGAGATAGACACCGACTTCGTCGAACAGTTCGGGAATGTGATCGAGCAACTCTTGTGTCGGGAACACGGCTGCCGTGTCGACGGGCAGGAGAGATGTCAGCCGATGGAGCCAGCGGGACGCGAGGCTCTGGCGGCATTCCTGGATACGCTGTCCGATGAGATCCCCGAACGTGCCAGTAATCGGTCCGAGCTCCATGCAGTTCTCAACCTCAACAGTATGGCACGGCCGTTTGGGAGTTCCTCAGATGGACGTCTTTCGGCAAGGCGATCCACGGCGCACCGTCAGTCACTATTTGTCGCCGCCGCGTCGTGCGTTGAAGATCAAATCGGCTTGCGCCCTTGAATGACCCGGATCAGGATGACAATGATGGCGATGACCAGCAGAACATGGATGAATCCCTGAATCGTGTACGTCGTCACGATCCCGAGGAGCCACAGCAGAATCAGGATTACGGCAATTGTCAGCAACATACCTAAGGATTATGACGCGCTCGCGGCTTATTGCGTTACCCGCATTAACGGCGCAGCTTGATCGACAGCGATGACACGTGACGTACTCTCATCTCTTGCGCGATGCCCGGGCAAGAGTTCGAGTCCAATGAGCTCGTCTTGCAAGTAGCTGATTCGTCGTGGTTAGGAGATGGCTCTTCCAGGCTGGATTCAAACGGGCAACTCTCCGGTTAATGCTCCAAGTGAGGTGTGGGCTGTCGTCCGCGCCGGAGTGGACGGCCAGCACTACCAGCTTCGGGCGAACGCGACCGTCAGTCAGCCGAAGCCAGCAGAGCGAACTGACGCTTCAGCGCGTTGACCTGTGCAAGGTAGCGCCGGGCGTCGTGGGCGCCGCATCGCTGGTCGCCTCTGAATCGGAAGCCGCGGCGCGCGTACCCGTCACCGGCGCCGGCCCCGCATAGGTGGATGATCGCCGCGAGGTTTTGCCGCTGCTGCAGCGAGGCGGTCGTGATGCGGATGCGGGCGAGAGTGCGTGCGACCGCGCGATCCAGCAACGCGGCGGTCATTTCCACAGGATGAGTCGGCACCATACGCGTGTAAAGCGCGTTGAACCAGCACGAGCGCGGGTCGTCCCAGGGGCCGTCCTCGACGACGACGTGGTCATGGATGCAATAGCGCCGGGCCTCTGCGAACGTTCCATTGGTGATCTGAAACATCCCGACGGCGCTCGAGGCCGGTCCGTATAGCTCGAACGGGTTCCAGCTAAACCGCCACTGCCAGTAGGTCCGTGCTACCGGATTGCCGCTGCTCTCCACCTGGGCCAGTGCGGCCAGCAATTCCGGTGTGATGACGGCCGTGGAGTGCTCGTCGAAAAGCGGGCCGTAGTGCCGCCAGGTCTGGGCCGGCACCTTGGCGAGCGAGCCGCTGACCGCAACAAACACCTCGGTGGGCTTGCGGACTACCTGCACTATCCAGTTCACGGCCGCCCAGACGGTCACCAGCAGGACCGTCGCGACGATTATCTGGACGGCCAACGGGGCGCCCCGCATGGTCAGAAACCCGAGACGCCCAAGGCACGAGGCGGCCGAGCGACGCGCGCGACGGCCTCGGATGCGCGGCGCCCGGAGTGCGGCCCGCGCAATCATCGCGTGGGGCATGACGGACACCCACTTATTATCGAGCGATCCCGGACGGATTCCTCGACGAATGGCGACTGCTCAGGACCAATCGACACTCGTCGCAGCCACTTCCCGAAGCGTCGGCCATTCGGTTCGAATCCCAGTCACCGAGCCAAGCTCTGCTGTAGGTTCCCTCCCGCATCTGTAGAACACGAGTTCTAGGCGAAGTCTTTCAAGCAGCGACTCCACAGGAGGACCACCTCGGTATCTGTAGCGGCGACGGTGGTCGGCGTCTGAGGCCGCAGGTCATCTCGTCAGCGACATGGGCCGCATGACGTTCGCTACTGATCTCCTCAAAGGATCCGCCAGCGATCGAACCAACGGCGATGTGTACTCGGATCAGTGGTTTCCTCCGTGAACCGTCACAGCATCCATGAAGACTCGAGACGAATCGGCGACGAACTCGTGCTGACTATTCTTTGGTGGAAGA
>JBKPCD010000187.1:0-30768 GCA_046727175.1 Acidobacteriota bacterium
GAAGTCCATGTGGCAAGGTCGTCTTTGCTCAGCGCACGGACGCAGGTCTCGAGCGGAGGTGGCTCGGCCGCTCAGTGGAGTCGCGATGGTCGTGAACTGTTCTATGGGTCTACCGACGGGTATCTGATGGCCGTGTCAACCCGTCGTACGCAGTCCTCGCTTGAAATCGGCGTCCCGCTCCGACTCTTTGCGATGCAAGCGAAGTGGTTCTGGAGGGACTTCGACCTCTCCCCAGATGTGAAGAAATTCCTCGCCATTGTTCCTCAGGTCACGGCGAACGAGCAGCCGTTGACCGCTGTCCTGAATTGGCCAGCGCAATACCGACGATGAGCCGTGCAGCGATCGGCCCGCCTCGGTTGCGTAACCGAAAGGTCGGATCAAAGGTCGGGTGGTGCCGCGTTATCGCGCGACGGCGCCCGCGAGCTCATGCTCCTTCTCGACGTGCGACTCCGCTGTGCCGAGCATCGTCGAAATCGTCGGCGCGGGCGGCGTCAGGTACTGCACGAAGTCCTTCCGGAAGAAGAGGTCGAGCGTCCAGTTCATCGCCACACGGACCTTCTTCTCGAGCCGCGGCAATTTGCTTAAGTAAATCGTCCGCCACAGCCACCACGCGAAGAACCCGGAGAACGTGAACCCGAAGATCTTCGCGACGCCGGTCCTGTGCCCGATCGCCGCGAGTTGGCCGAGGCCGCCGAAGTCGAATGCTGATCTGCGGCCTCCGCGGACGGCCGCGACGATGTTGCCCGCGACGACTTTGCCTTCGCGGAGGGCATGCTGCGCCGTGGGAGGGTGGAATGTCCCGGTTTTCCTGTTCGGAATCAGCGCGCAATCACCGAGCGCCCACACGCCGGGCCAGCCCGGGACCTCGAGGAACTCGTTCACGCACAACCGTCCACGATCGCGCTGACAGGGCAGCTCGCTGATGAGTGGATGCGGTGACGTCCCGGCGGTCCAGATCACGGTGCGTGCCGGCACGACCATGCCATCGCTCAGCGTGACGGCGTCATCGTCGACGCCCGTCACGCGCGCGTTCGTGTGGATCTCGATCCCGCGCTCCGACAGCCTCCGCTGCGCGTACGCTCCGAGCTTGTCGCCAAGCTCCGGCAGGATGACCGGACCTGCGTGCACGAGGACCATGCGCACGTTCTCGGGGCGGATGCGCGGGTAGAACCGCAGCGCTTCGCGAACGAAGTCGTTGATACCGGCGACAGTCTCGACACCGGCGAACCCGCCGCCTGCAACAACAAAGGTCATCAGAGCATCGCGGTGAGGATTGGCGCACTCCGTGTCCACCTCTTCGAGCTGGGCAATCAGGCGGTTCCGGAGATGGATCCCGTCAGACAACGACTTCATCGTCAGCGCGCGTGCTTCCAGGCCCGGCAGTCCGTAGAAATTCGTGATGGAACCGAGCGCGACGACGAGATAGTCGAACGACAGGTCGTGGCGATGCTGGTCACGTCCGTGGGAGACGACCGCGATCCGATTCATCAAGTCGATCCGCTCGACGTTGCCTTCGAAGAACGCCACGTGCCGCAGGATCCGCCGGATGGGACTGACGATGTCGGTGAGATCGAGGTCGCTGGCTGCGATCTCGTGGAGCATCGGCGTGAAGAGGAAGAAGTTGTCGCGATTGACGAGCGTGATCTCCACGTCCCGATCGCCGCCGAGCTGCTTCTGGAGCTCCAGCGCCGCATACAGGCACCGAAGCCGCCGCCGAGGATGAGTATCCGCTTCATACGTGGTTTCGATGTCGGGATCGCTGCGAAAGTGTCTGTCACGAAAATCCGGGTCGATAGCTCGGTAGTTCGGTCGCTCGGTAGCTCGCGGCGGGTCCCGGGATTCGCGGTTCGGTGTTGGGGATTCACTCCTTTTCACACCGCGGGGTGGCGCCGCGGTCATGGAGATTTGATGGTCTCCGGTCCACGAGTCCGAGTCCCGTCCTTGAGATTTCGAGCTGCCAACCTACTACTATCGAGCCACCGAGCCACCGAGCCACCGAGCCGCCGAGCTACCGAACTACGAATCCCGAGCCCTGAATCCCGAGGCTTCGCGAAACCGCCGCCAGCACCGCGCATCAAAGCTACATCCGAGTGCTTCTGATGATGCGTTTACTGCGCCACCACTGGCCGGAATACCTGATGGAGGCTGGAGAGCTGGCGGCGTTCATGATGTCCGCTGCAGCGTTCGGGCTTCTCCTGGGGCACCCCGCCTCGCCGGTCCGTCAGGCGGTTGCCGACCCGATTGCGCGTCGCCTAATCACAGGTGTCGCGATGGGGTGCACCGCAATCGCGATCGTCATGTCGCCGTGGGGCCGGCAGTCGGGCGCGCACATGAACCCGTCGCTCACCTTGACGTTCCTGCGCTTGCGGAAAATTGCGCCATGGGACGCAGCGTTCTACGTGCTCGCGCAGTTCGGGGGGGGGACCCTGGGGATCCTGATCGCGTACCTGCTGATCGGGCCGGCGCTTGGCAGTCCCGGGGTGAATTACGTGGCCACGCAGCCGGGTCCTCCGGGTTCCCTGGTGGCGTTCCTCGCGGAGCTTCTCATCTCGTTCGTGTTGGTGCTGACGGTGCTCAGCGTGTCGAACCATCGGCAGCTCGCGCGTTTCACGCCGTACTTCGTTGGCGTGCTGATCGCCAGCTACATCACGCTCGAGGATCCGTTCTCGGGCATGAGCATGAACCCGGCACGAAGCTTCGGGCCTGCGGTGGTTGGCAGTGTGTGGCACGCGCTGTGGGTGTACTTCACGGCGCCGCCCCTCGGCATGCTGCTCGCCGCCGAAGTCTACGTACGCCGTCGCGGCCTGGGCGCGGTCTGGTGCGCGAAGCTCCATCATGACAATCACAAGCGTTGCATCTTCCAGTGCGGGTATTCGGCCTGAGACCCGATCAAAGGAACGTCCATGAACGCCAGCACGCATTACGACGTGATCATCATCGGCAGCGGCGCGGGAGGTGGGACACTCGCGTATCGCCTAGCCCCGACCGGGAAGCGCATCCTGCTCCTGGAGCGCGGCGACTACGTGCCGCGCGAAAAGGACAACTGGAGCACGCGCGCGGTAAACGTGCTCGGGAAATACAACACGAAGGAGCAGTGGATGGACCCGGACGGGAAGCCGCTGCATCCGCACACGAACTACAACGTGGGTGGCAACACGAAGTTCTACGGCGCAGCGCTGTTTCGATTGCGAAAAGAAGATTTCGGGGAGCTACGTCATCATGGCGGCCTGTCACCGGCGTGGCCGATCACGTACGATGACCTCGAGCCCTACTACATGGAGGCCGAACGCCTGTATCAGGTCCACGGGGAGCGCGGCGTGGATCCAACGGAACCTCCGGCGAGCGGGCCATACGCCTATCCGGCGGTGAGCCACGAGCCGCGCATTCAGCAGCTTCACGACGATTTGGTCCGCCTCGGCAGACGGCCGTTTCACGTGCCGCTCGGCATCATGATCGACGAGCGCAATCCGACGACGAGCCGGTGCATCCGGTGCGAGACGTGCGATGGCCATCCGTGTCTGGTCCACGCGAAGTCGGATGCGGAAGTCGTGTGCGTAGATCCCGCGTTGAAGTACCCGAACGTTTCGCTGCTGACGAACTCGTACGTCGCGCGCCTCGAAACGACGGCTTCCGGAAGAGAAGTCTCGAGCGTCGTCGTCGAACGGAACGGAGCTACGGAGCGATACTCGGCGGATATCGTGGTCGTGTCGTGCGGTGCGATCAATTCCGCGGCGCTTCTGCTGCGATCTGCGAACGATCGTCATCCGCGCGGCCTCGCGAACAGCTCGGATGTCGTCGGGCGTCACTACATGGGGCACGTCAACTCGGTGCTGATGGCCATCTCGAAGTGCCCGAATCCCACAATTTTCCAGAAGACGCTCGCGCTGAACGATTTCTACCTCGGATCGGACGAGTGGGAATACCCGATGGGGCACATCTCGTTCGTCGGCAAGCTCGATGCGGTGACGCTGTCGGCGGGTGCGCCTGCGATTGCACCCGGATGGACGCTCGACCTGATGGCGCGGCACTCGCTGGATTTCTGGCTCACGTCAGAAGACCTTCCGGATCCGAACAATCGTGTCACGGTGGAACGGGAGGGACGGATCAGGCTGTCGTATCGACCGAACAACGAGCAGGGGCACAAGCGCCTTACCGCGAAACTCGAAGATCTCATGAAGCAACAGACCCGGTGCGATGATCACGGGCACTCGTGCCACGTTGGTCTGTTCGGGCGCAGCCTGTATGTCGGTCAGCGAATCCCGCTCGCGGGAGTCGCGCATCAGAACGGCACGATTCGCTTCGGACACGATCCGAAGACGTCCGCTCTGGACGTGAACTGCCGCGCGCACGACGTCGACAACCTGTACGCCGTCGACGGCAGCTTCTTCCCGTCGAGCGGCGCGGTAAATCCGGCGCTGACCATCATGGCCAATGCGCTGCGCGTCGGCGATCACTTGCGCGATCGTCTGGGTGTTCGCACAGCAGCCAACGTGCCAGCTTCAGCTCACGCGTAAGGGGAAATGCCGTGGCCAGGCGCATTGCAACGATTGCGATTGCTGTCGGAGGTCTGTGGATCCTTGGGTTCGGATCCGGACTGACGTCGGCCAGAACCGGTCGCGCTTCGGATGTTCCGCCTGCCGTGAGCGCAGTCGACAGCGTGGCGATGGTCGTGGAGGACCTCGATCGCTCGGTCGCTTTCTTTCGCGACGTGCTGGCGTTCGAGCACGTGTCCGATCAGGAGGTCGCGGGCGACGAGTACGAGCGGCTCGAGGGGGTGTTCGGTCTGCGGCTGCGCATCGCACGGATGAGGCTCGGCAACGAGTACCTCGACCTCATGGACTTCATCGCGCCCGAAGGCCGGCCTGTCCCCGTCGATTCACGGTCGAACGATCGCTGGTTTCAACACGTCGCGATCATCGTGAGTGACATGGACAAGGCGTACGCACGATTGCGTGAGCACAAGGTCCGGCATGCGTCCACGGGTCCACAGCGTCTGCCCGACTGGAACACGAATGCTGGCGGCATCCAGGCGTTCTATTTCAAGGATCCGGACGGCCACGCGCTCGAGATCCTCTTGTTTCCGCCCGACAAAGGGGCGGCGAAGTGGCATCGGCCGAGCGAACGCTTGTTCCTCGGCATTGATCACACGGCGATCGTTGTCGGGGATACCGACAGGAGCCTGCGCTTCTATCGCGATGGTCTTGGGCTCGCGGTGGCGGGTCAGAGCGAGAATTACGGCATCGAACAGGAGCGGCTCAACAACGTCTTCGGAGCGCGGCTCCGGATCACCGGGTTGCGTGCGCCGGCTGGACCCGGAATCGAGTTTCTCGACTATCTCGCGCCGGGTGATGGCCGTCCTGCGCCGGCAGACATGCGGCCGAACGACCTGATCGCGTGGCAGACGCGTCTGGTGACGAATCAGGCCGCGGCGGCGACTCGCCGGCTGCTGTCGGGAACGTTCGCATTCGTCTCGCCAGGCGTCGTGGCGCTGCGGGAATCGCGATTCGGCTTTCGAAGCGGGACGCTCGTTCGCGATCCGGATGGTCATCAGGTCATGATCGTTGAGCGGTGACCGAGGTTCGGTCGCCATTCGCGGGCTATTCTGGTTACGCTCGCGCCCCAGGCGGTTTCCAAGAGAACCGCCCTACAACGGAGAGAGACAGTGACAGCCGAACAATCTCGTCTCGAAGAATCGCGGCTTCGCAAGACGCACTGGAAGCGGTGGGGACCGTACCTCAGCGAGCGCGCGTGGGGCACCGTCCGTGAAGACTACAGTCCGTACGGCACCGCGTGGGAGTACTTGCCCCACGAGCACGCGCGCTCCAGGGCGTATCGCTGGAACGAGGACGGCATCGCCGGGATCTCCGATCGCCATCAGAAGATCTGTTTCGCGATCGCGCTGTGGAACGAGCGTGACCCCATTCTGAAGGAACGAATGTTCGGCCTGACGGGCAATGAGGGGAACCACGGCGAAGACGTGAAGGAGTACTACTTCTACGTCGACAGCACGCCGACCCACTCGTACATGAAGTACCTCTACAAGTATCCGCAGGCGGCGTTTCCCTACGCCCGGCTCCTCGAAGAAAACCGCCGTCGAGGCAAGGGCGCAAAGGAATTCGAGCTGATGGACACGGGAGTGTTCGAAGACGACCGGTACTTCGACGTGCAGGTCGAGTACGCGAAGGCGACGCCGGAGGACTTGCTCGTGCGCGTCACGGTACTCAACCACGGGCCCGAGTCGGCACGCCTGCATCTGCTCCCGACGATCTGGTTCCGGAACACCTGGTCGTGGAGCGCGAACGTGCCTCGTCCTGTCTTGCGCGCCGTGGACGGAATCGGCTCGGCGATCGAACTGCGCGAGCCGGACTACGGCACCAGATGGCTGTCGTGCGATGGATCGCCGGAGCTCCTGTTCACGGAGAATGAAACGAACTTCAAACGCGTCTTCGCGTACGACAACGGCGCGCGGCACGTGAAGGACAGCATCAACGATTACATCGTGCACGGCGATCGTGACGCGGTGAATCCCGAACGCATCGGGACGAAGGCTGCCGGGCACTACGCGCTCGAGATTGCGCCGGATGCGTCCGCCACGATCCGTCTGCGGTTCAGCAACGTGCGTCCCGCACAGCCGGGCGTCGGCGACGATTTCAACAGCCTGTTCTCGACGAGGCAGCGCGAGGCGGACGAGTTCTACGCCGCCGTGATTCCGAATCACCTCTCGCCGGACGCGGCGAACGTGATGCGTCAGTCACTCGCCGGTCTGTTGTGGTCGAAGCAGTTCTATCACTACGTCGTGAAAGAGTGGCTCGAAGGGGATCCGGGTGCACCACCTCCGCCGCCGGAGCGGCGGAACGGCCGCAACCACGAGTGGCGCCAGCTGTACAACGCCGACGTCATCTCGATGCCGGACAAGTGGGAGTACCCGTGGTACGCGGCCTGGGACCTCGCGTTTCACTGCGTGCCCCTGGCGCTCGTCGACTGTGACTTCGCGAAGGAGCAGCTCACGCTAATGCTTCGCGAGTGGTACATGCACCCGAACGGTCAGCTGCCTGCGTACGAATGGGCGTTCAGCGACGTCAATCCACCAGTGCACGCGTGGGCAGCGTGGCGCGTCTACAAAATCGAGAAGAAGCGCCGAGGGACGGGTGATCTCGACTTCCTCAAACGAGTCTTCCACAAGCTGATGCTGAATTTCACCTGGTGGGTGAACCGCAAGGATGCCGAAGGCATGAACATCTTTCAGGGCGGGTTCCTGGGACTCGACAACATCGGGGTGTTCGATCGCAGTGCGCCACTGCCGACCGGAGGCTATCTCGAACAATCGGATGGCACGAGCTGGATGGCAATGTACACGCTGAACCTCCTCGCCATCGCGATGGAGCTGGCGCGTCACGAGTCGTGCTACGAGGACGTCGCTAGCAAATTCTGGGAGCACTTCCTCTACATCGCGCACGCGATGACCAACCGGGGCAACGACGGGATCGATCTGTGGGATGACGAGGACGGGTCCTTCTACGACGTGCTGCACCTGCCGAACGGCGAGCGCAGGTCGTTGAAGGTCCGGTCGATGGTTGGCCTGATCCCGCTCTTTGCGGTTGAAACGCTCGAGCCCGCACTCATGGACCGCTTGCGCGGTTTCCGGACGCGTCTCGAGTGGTTCGTCGATCATCGGCCCGATCTGATTCGCAACGTCGCCTGCATGCGTACGAGAGGCAAGGCCGAGCGGCGGCTGCTGTCGATCGTCAACGCCGACGAGCTGCGTGCGGTGCTGCGCCTGATGCTCGACGAACGCGAATTCCTGTCGCCGTACGGCATCAGGGCATTGTCGAAAGTGCACCGCGATCGTCCGTACGTGCTCGATGTCGACGGCCACGAATACCGCGTCGATTACGAGCCGGCCGAGTCATCGACGGGGTTGTTTGGTGGCAACTCGAACTGGCGCGGCCCGATCTGGTTCCCGGTGAACTTCCTGATCATCGAATCGCTGCAGAAGTTCCACCACTACTTCGGCGACGAGTTCAGGGTCGAGTGCCCGGTCGGATCGGGTCGGATGCTCACGCTCTGGGAGGTCGCGGCCGAGATCTCCCGGCGGCTGTCGCGCATCTTCCTGCGCGGTGAAGATGGGCGGCGACCGGTCTTCGGCAGGTCGGAGAAGTTCCAGAACGACCCTCACTGGCGCGATCTGATTCTGTTCCACGAGTACTTCAACGGCGACGACGGGTCCGCAGTCGGAGCGAGCCACCAGACCGGATGGACAGGGCTCGTCGCGAAGCTGCTCCAGCAGAGCGGCGAGGCGGAGTCGCCGCGGTCACGGAAAGAGCGCCACCTCGTCGCCGCCCGATGAACCGACGCAGTCCTGGGGGTCAGACAGGGGTCAAACTGGGGTCAGACTAGGGTCAAACTACGATCACACCGCATCTGAGCGCCGCGTCGTGAGCCGCCAGACCGGATTACAGCCCCACTTCTAGCCAAATTGCTCCAGCAGAACGGCTTAATCGACCTCCTATCGCAAGTCGCCTCGTCAGGCTCGGAGGAAGATGGTTAGCAGGGGTCAAACTATGGTCTGACCCTAGTTTGACCCCAGTCTGACCCCATCTTCCATTTTCCATTCAGGATGCGTTTGTCAGCATCCTGCTAGACCCCGCCGGCGCCGGCTTTCGCCCGTGCCGCCGTCGGTACCGCTGAAACCGTCCTCGCCGAAATGCATCAGAAGAGCAGGGTGTTCTTGAACCCTCGAAGGAGCAACGAGTCATGACTGTCGTGCATATGGAGCCGAGTTCAACCGCGCCGGCGAACGCTGGCACGGGAACCATGAAGGCGATCGCCGTCTTACCGGGACGCCCGGACAGCGTTCACCTCGCGCAGCTCGAGAAGCCGCGAGTCGGCGAGATCCCCAATGGCCGCGGCGTGCTGGTGAAAGTCCTGCGCGTCGGCGTCGATGGGACCGACCGCGAGATCAATGCGGCCGAGTACGGCTCCGCGCCCAACGGCTATTCGTTTCTCGTGATCGGCCACGAAGGCTTCGGTCAGGTGGTCGAGGTCGGGCCGAACGTCACCGAAGTCGCGCCCGGCGATTACGTCGTGGCAACCGTTCGTCGACCCGGCTCGAGCATCTACGATCTGATCGGCACGAACGACATGACGACGGACGACACCTATTTCGAGCGCGGCATCAACCTCCGTCACGGCTACCTCACGGAGTATTACGTTGACGATGCGGAGTACATCGTAAAGATCCCCAGGGGCCTGAAGGAGGTTGGCGTCCTCCTCGAGCCGACAACCGTAATTGAAAAAGGCATCGCGCAGGCGTACGAAATCCAGCGACGCCTTCGCGTCTGGCGGCCGCGCCGCGCCGCCGTCCTCGGAGCCGGGACAATTGGTCTGCTGGCGACGATGGCGTTGCGATTGCGTGGTCTCGACGTGACGGTGTTCGCCCTCACGAAGAAACCCTACCTGAACGCGGAGCTCGTCGAGGACATTGGCGCGCGCTACGAATCCACCGCCGACGTCACGTTGCTCGAAGGCGCGAAGCAGCATGGTCCATTCGATGTGATCTTCGAAGCGACCGGCTACGCGCCGATCGTGTTCGACGGCATGCAAGCGCTCGGGAAAAACGGTGTGCTCGTCCTCTCGAGCGTCACGGGTGGAGACCACAAGGTCGAAGTGCCGGCCGACAAGATCAACCTCGACTTCGTGCTTGGCAACAAAGTGATGGTCGGCACGGTGAACGCGAATCGTGAGTACTTCGAGATGGGCGTCAAGGACCTGGCGCAGGCCGAAGCAGAGTATCCGGGGTGGCTGTCGCGGCTGCTGACGCATCCGGTCAACGGGCTCGAGAGCTACCGCGAGCTGCTTCACACGCTGACGACGGCAAAGGGTGCGATCAAGGTGTACTGCGAGGTTGCGCCGTTCTGATCCGATGGCGATTCATCAACTCATTCGTCCGCTGCGCCTTCGGTCCGGAGAGAACGCCGAGCCAGGTCGCAAGGTGACCTGGCTCGAGCTCTTCTTCGACCTCGGGTTCGTGGCGGCAGTCGCGCAGGTCGGCACCCCGCTCGCAACGGAGTACAGCGTTCCCGGGCTGGTGCGCTACGCGTTCCTCTTCCTCCTGATCTGGTGGGCCTGGAGCGGGCATGCGACGTTTTCGACCCGGTTCGATACCGACGATCTGATCCAGCGGCTGCTGACGCTGCTGCAGATCTTCGTCGTCGCAGTGATGGCGGTGAACGCCAAGGAGGCGCTCGACAGCCAATCGTCCGCTGGTTTCGCTGCCGCGTATGCGGTGATGCGGTTTGTTCTCGTCGCCCAATACATCCGCGCGTCGCGGATTGCGGAATCCCGAGGGCTGACGCGCGCGTACGCCGTCGGGTTCGGCCTGGCGGCAGTCTGCTGGCTGTCGTCGGCCCTGGTTCCTGTCCCCGGGCGCTTCTGGTTGTGGGCGCTCGCGCTCGTCGTCGACATCGGGACGCCGCTCGTCACGTCGCAATCGGCGGCGCGCGTACCGCCTGATGCCGCGCACCTCCCCGAGCGCTTTGGTCTCTTTACGATCATCCTGATTGGCGAATCGATAGTGGCCGTGATGACAGGGATGGAGAGTCAGGAGGACTGGAGCGTGCCGGCGGCGCTCTCCGCCTTCCTCGGCATGGCCGTCGCGTTTCTGGTCTGGTGGTGGTACTTCGATGGTGCGAATGCAGCGGCCGAGCGCATGGTCGGCTCGAGAGCTCAGAACTGGAACTTCACCGTGTGGAGCTTCGCGCACCTGCCGCTCTACCTCGGTATCGCAGTTACTGGAGCAGGCGTGGAGCACATCATCCGCATTGCGGACGACGGCCGCCTCGAGCAGACAGAGGCGTGGATTCTCTGCTGTGCATTTACCTTGCTCATGACCGCGCTTGCGACAATTGGTGCGACATCGCATGCCAGTCAAAAGAATCCACAGCGCGTACAGCGATTGCTGGCCCACTATGGCATCGGCGCAGCGCCTATTGGGATCGCAATCATCGGACCGGGCCTCTCACCGGTGGCGGTCGTGGGGCTGCTCGCAGCACTAGGGCTCGCCCAGGTGCTCCTGTGTAATCCAGGATTTGGCGTGCAACCGTCCTCGGAGAACGAACGCGGGGGCTGGAGTGCCGAGAGCGCGGTTCGCGCCCGCTAGCAAACCGCGCATGGTTCAAGACGTGCTGCGTCGCGAGTAGTATCGCGATGTTTGATTCAGTCACCCTCATTCCGTCGGGATGATTTCGACCACCAGCCCATCACTCCATCCGTATTTCGTGTCCGACAAGGTTTTGACGGCACTTACCAGGTCCGGCTCACGCTCCTCCGAGACAGGGCGGGCAACCGCTACGAACGAACGGTCACCGACGCGCACCTGGACGTGCGAGTCAGCCAGAATGTTGAGCACCCATTGCGCGCGCTCACGATGCTCTGCGATGATGTAGAACCGTCCCTGGCGCTTGGTGAACCAGATCTCGATCTGCCGCGGCAGTCCGGTTCGCCGGCCGATGGTCGTGAGATACAGGTATTCCGCCATAGCACACGGATCATCGTAACGCTCGTCGCGTTCTCATTCTCGCCGATCGGGCGCTGCCCACAGCCGGACGATTGATCACAGGCCGCCGAATCGGGGTATCCTCGATACCATCGAGAAACGGCCTGGGAGTCGTCGGCCCGTCTTCGATATCGGCGTTTGCATCCGCATTGACACAAGGAGCTGAACCGTGCGTCTTCTCACTGTTTTGATAATGATCAACATGCTGTCGTCGCCGATGTCGCTGGCCCAGGACAAGAACAGGAACAAGCCGCCGGAAACGTTCAGCGCCAACGCTCACGTGAAAGACGACGCCTCAGCTGCCGCGACCACACTTCGCATCCACATCGAGCGGTATGCGAGCGACGAAGAGCGCGACAAAGCGTTGCAAGCGCTGAAGACAGGCGGATCGAGCGCGCTGTCCGCGTCGCTGCGCAACGCGCCCTCGTACGGCTACATCGAGGCCGGCAAACAGAAGTGGACGATTCGCTTCGCACGCCAGCAGTCGACGCCCAAAGGGCGCACCATCGTCGCCGTCACCGATCAGCCGATGGCCTTCATCGGCGGGGCCAAAGTGAATGCCAAGCCGCGCGAGGGCTATGACCTGGCCCTGGTGCAGTTCGATGTCGACGACGTTGGATTGGGGAGCGGGACGATGGCTGCGGCGGCGCGCGTGAAGGCCGGCGGGCCTGCCGGCGTTGAGGTCGACGATTACGCGAGCGAACCAATCAAGCTCGTGACCGTCAGGAAGCTGTTGCAATAGGCGCGATTTCCCATTCAAACATCGGGGCGACCTTCCAGCCAGGCTCGAATCCTGTTCAGGATCGCCTCTGTGACGGCTTCCTCGCCCTCCCGAACCGCCGGCGAGAGGCCCTTATGTGGTGACCACAGCGTGCCCGTGCTGATCATTCGTGGGCGAATCCATGCAGTGGTCGCATCCATTGACGGAATCCGTCCCACCCAACGGCAATCCGAGACGACGACGTGCGTCGCGCCGATTGCCGGGCTCCGTGCGAATGCCAGCGGCACAGAATCGCTGACGCCGCCGTCGGTCAGCTCCAGCATTTCGTTCCCGCAGCGTATTGAAACGGCTGGGAAGAGTCGTGGTATCGACGCACTTGCCCGCACGGCGTCGTCGAGGTTGAGACCGCCAACAGATCCGGTATACGCATAATGCGGCCGCCGCTTCCGGAGGTCGTGGCAGACAATCCCCAAACACTGAATGCCGTGATGGAGTCGATCGAAGCTCGCCGTTTCGAGCTGCCGGAGGCGAGAGGGAATCACGCCGCACCATCGTTCGAGACGGCCCTCGAAGCGATGGCCAAGGTGCACGTTCAGGCTGTGGGTGAGGAGATGCCGGCCGCGAAATGCTGCAGCGTCGCCGATCATCTCGTCGAGCTCCAGCCCGACCGCAGCGTAATATGCGGCAACCACAGCGCCGGCACTGACGCCAACAATCGCGTCAATCGGAATGCCGTGTGGAATGAGCTGCCGCACTACGCCCACGTGAGCGGCGCCACGGAGCCCGCCGGCGCTCAGAACAAGACCGATGCGAACCGCTCGTGCCGGAGCAGCGATCGACTCTGCTGCGCCTCTCAGCGAAGGCTGCGGGATGTGTTCTTGACTGGCTTCGAACGTTGTTGCAGAGTCGAGCGGATTCATCAGGTGTAGCAGCTTGAGTGGCGCGCCCTTGGCCGTTCTTCTTCGAGCACGCACTCCGATACGGATTGCGTTCGCAGCAGGCGCAGCCTACTACATCGGTTCATTGGTCGGGCTGAAGCTGAGACTTCCGCCGGCGACTCCCTCCGTACTCTGGCCGCCAAATGCGATTGTGACAGCACTCCTTCTCTTCGTGCCTCCGGCGCGCTGGTGGAGCGTGCTGTTGGGCGCAGCCGGCGCACACTTCGCCGTCGAACTTCGAGTGTGGTCTCCAGCGTTCGTCACGGCCGTCTTTCTCACCAATTGCAGCGAAGCGCTGTTCGCGGCTGGCATCATCCGGGTTTTGAGCGACGCGCCCTCGAAGTTCGACACTCTTCGTCGCGTTGCGGTGTTCCTCGTGATCGGCGGCCTGTTGGCGCCACTGGTCTCGACGTTCCTCGATGCCGGCGTTGTGAGCCTGATCAACGGCGAAGACTATTGGATGGTCTGGAAGATGCGCTTCCCGTCGAACGTGCTGGCGCAGCTCGCCATCGTCCCGGCCATTGCTGGAGTTCTCAACAGCGGCCATCGACTTCTGGAATGGCCCCGACGCCGCTGGCTCGAAGCAACCGCGATTGGGGGAGGATTGATCCTGGTTTCGCTGGCGGTGTCGGTTGACGCGGGCCGAATTGGGCTCGCGAACGCGCCGCTCGCGCCCTTCCTTCCACTCCTGCTATGGGCGGCGGTCCGCTTCGGTTCGGCTGGAGTCGGACTGGCGGTGCTCGGCACAGTGCTCGTCGCGGTGGTAAGCGCTTTGTACGGTGACGGGCTATTCCCGACGATCTCAGCCGACGAACGGATCAGGACACTGCAAGTGTTTCTCATCTCCGCGACCGTGCCGCTCATGTGCGTGGGCGCGCTCGTCGAAGAACGTCAGAACGCGGCGAACGCGCTTCGGTCGAGCGACCTGCTGAAGTCAAGCATCCTGACGTCAATCTCGAGCCTCGTTGCCGTCATCGGCCGAGACGGCCGGATTGTGGCCGTGAACGAGAGCTGGCGGAACGCCCGACAGAACGGCGAGATGTCGGAGTTCTCGGATGAACCTGGTGCCTCCTATATCGGCGTGTGGGCCGCTGCCGCCGATCGAGGATCGTCCACCGCTCGTTGCGCCTACGACGGCATCAACAGCGTCCTCGACGGTTCAGCACCAGCATTCGCTTTTGAATACTGCTCGGACACGCGGACGGACCATTGGTGGCTGATGTCCGTGGTTCCGCTGAAGAGCGTCGAGGGGGGAGCTGTCATCACGCACACCGATATCACCGCGCGGAAGCGCGCCGAAGTCGAGGCGCAGCGGAGCCGCGACGAGCTGGCACACGCCACGCGAGTCTGGACGATGGGCGAGTTGACCGCAGCGTTGTCACATCAGCTGAATCAGCCGCTCACGGGCATCATCGGAAATGCGCTCGCCGGACGCCGGTTTCTCGACGCCACTCCGCCGGATGTCATCGAGGTGGAACACATACTGACCGATATCGTCGCTGACGCTCAACGAGCCTCGGATGTCACTCGCGCGATTCGCGACATGCTTTCCAAGGACGTCTCGGAAGAGGAGCTGCTGGATATCAACGATGTCGTACGTGATACGACCGTGCTCGTCACGAGCCAGGCCGTCATCCGGAACGTGTCGTTCGACCTCCAGCTCGCACCGTCGCTGCCTCTCGTTCGTGGGAAGCGTGTGCAACTTCGTCAGGTGGTGTTGAACCTCGCGATGAACGCAATCGAGGCGATCGCAGATCACGATGCCGATGTGGCGAAAGCCGTAGTCGTTCGTACAGAGGCCAGAGACAAGGGCGCTGTCGAGGTCTCGGTAATCGACACCGGCTGCGGTCTGCCCGACGGAGCCGAAGAGCAGGTCTTCGAACCCTTGTTCACAACGAAAGAGTCCGGAATGGGCATGGGACTGCCGATTGCGCGGGCGATCGTTCACGCGCACGGCGGCACGATGTCAGCGGGCAACCGGCCGGCGGGGGGCACCGTGTTTCGCTTCACCCTGCCCCTCTCATAGAATTCCGTGGTTGGGCTTAAAGACGCGGCAGAGCTCCTCGAGCAGGCAGATGCACGTCTGCGGACGCGACCGCGGTCGCTGACGAAGTGAGGAACGGCTTCCGTCGATGGATGTTCTCATGAGAGTTCCAACTGTTTTCGTCGTCGACGACGATGTGTCGGTAAGAAAGGCACTGGCGAGGCTGCTCACCTCCGTGGGTTTCGGCGTCGAGACCTTTCCTGGTGCGGCAGAACTGCTGGCCCGGTCTCCAAGCCAGGAGCACGGGTGCGTCCTGCTGGATATCAAAATGCCGGGAACAACGGGCGTCGAGCTTCAACGGATGCTCAAGACGGCCCGAATCGAAATGCCGGTCATCTTTCTGTCGGCCCACGCAGATGTTCCGCTCACCGTCCGCGCCATGAAAGAGGGGGCGCTGGACGTGATAACGAAGCCTTTTCAGGAAGACTGCCTACTCGACGCCGTGCGCCGGGCGATCACATTGGACGCCGCGCGCAATCGCGCACGCGACGAATACCAGCAACTCCGTCACCGCTTTGACATGTTGACGCCGCGAGAGCAGACCGTGATGGCGCTCGTGGTCACTGGCAAGCTGAACAAGGAGGTGGCGCTACTCATCGGAACGTCAGTGAAGACGGTCAAAGTGCACCGCGCCCAGGTCATGACGAAGATGCAGGCATCTTCTCTGCCTGAGCTCGTTCGCATGGCCGATCGCCTGGGTCCGCTCAAGACATTCCGCTGAGCCCGCGACAGGTGCCAAAGGTCCAATAGCGTCTGCCCGTACGCCTTCGATACGCTTCTACAATCTCCTGTTCTGAAGTGGCGCGACGAACCTTTTTACGTGACTGGTTACTGCCGCCGCTGATGGTTGTCGTCAGCACCGGTGTGAACGCTCCGGTTCTCGTGAAGGCATCGACCGGCTCCGCAGTCGCAGCTCCAGTCCTCGGCAGACAGGCCGCATTCACGCACATCAGCGTTGCGGACGGGTTGTCTGATCAACGCGTTCAGGCGCTTGCGCAGGATCGCGCCGGCTTCATGTGGTTCGGTACGAACAACGGGCTCAACCGCTACGACGGCTACAGCGTGGTCGCGTATCGCAACGACCCGTCCGACCCGCACAGCATCAGTGGCAATTTCATCGAGGACATCTACTTAGACCGCAACGGCACGCTGTGGATTGGTACGCGGTCCGGCCTGAACGCCTTCGATCGCCGTACTGAGCGCTTCACGCGGTACCGCCACGATCCAGCCAATCCGCGCAGCCTGAGCAGCAATGTCGTGATGGCAATCCACGAAGATCGATCGGGGGCCCTGTGGCTCGGGACGACGGCGGGACTCAACCGTTTCGACCGCAGCACCGGCACGTTCACCGCATATCGCCACGACCCGGCGAACCCGCGCAGCCTGAGTGAGGACACCGTCCGAGCAATCGCGGAGGATCGATCAGGAACTTTGTGGATCGGCACGATGGGCGGGGTGAACCGTCTCGCCAGCGCCACCGGCACCTTCACCATCTATCGCCACGACCCCGCGGATCCGCGCAGCCTGAGTCACGATATCGTCTGGGATGTGCTCGCAGATCGCGCCGGAACCCTGTGGGTGGGGACCGATGGCGGTGGATTGAACCGCTTCGATCCGGCGACTGCGAGCTTCATTCACTACCGCCACGACGACGGCGATCCCCACAGTCTGGGGCACGATCGCATCGATTGCCTCTTTGAAGACATTTCCGGCGCGCTCTGGATCGGTACCTTCGGCGGAGGCGTGAGCGTTCTCGACACCACCCGACAAATCTTCGAGACATACCGACGCGATTGGACCCTCGCCACCAACTTGAGCCATGACTATGTCGCAGAGATCATGGCCGATCGGTCCGGCCTGATCTGGATCGGAACGCACGGCAACGGTGTGGATGTCCACGATCCGCGGCCGCAGGCCTTTACGATCTACCAGCACGACCCACGGATCCCCGAAACCCTCGCCAGCAATAATGTGTCGGCCGTGTCCGAGGACAGGGACGGCGTTCTCTGGATCGGCACGCAGGATCGCGGCCTCGATCGTTTCGATCCGAGGAGTGGAGAAGTGGCCCACTACCCCTCCGACCCGACGAACCCGCGACGTCTGGGCCACGGGTGGGTTTCGGCACTGCAGCACGACCCAAAGAACGGCGCGCTGTGGATCGGCACCTATGGTGGCGGCGTCTATCGTCTCGATCCGGTCACCGGCCGCTTCACCCCGTATCGGCACGATCCGGCCGACCCGCGCAGCCTGAGCCACGACGCCGTCGCCGACCTCCACATGGACCACTCCGGACTTCTCTGGATCGGCACGCGAGGCGGTGGTCTCAATCGGTTCGATCCAACAGCCGGCACGTTTTCCGTCTATCGCCACGACCCGACGAACCCCAGGAGCTTGAGCAACGATTGGGCGTCTGCCATTGCCGAAGCTCCAGACGGCACTCTTTGGATCGGCACGCTCGGCAGTGGCCTGAATCGCCTGGACCCGGCCACCGGCATGATCAGTCACTACCAGCATGATTCACAGGACCCGACCAGCCTCGGTGACGACAACATCTGGACGCTTCACGTGGATCGATCCGGCGTGCTCTGGGTAGGTACTGTTGGTGGCGGACTCGACAGCTTCGATCCGCATCGCAGTATCTTTACCCACTATCGCGAACGCGACGGCCTTGCGAGCGATCGAATTGTGTCAATCCTCGAGGACGGTCAACCTGGTGATCGGACGGCGGGGGATCTCTGGATCAGCACCGGTCGCGGGCTGTCGAAGCTCGACCGCGAGCGCAAGACGTTTCATGTCTACGGAACATCCCAAGGACTGCCGCTCACGGAGTTCAACCGGGGTGGTTACACGACGGCGCGCGGTGAGCTGCTGATGACCAGTATCCATTGGCTCATCGCGTTCAATCCAAACGCGGTGCCGGAGGACCGGGCTGCCGCGCCGGTGGTATTCACGAATTTCCTGCTGGCGAACAAGCCGGTTCCGGTCGGCGAGAGATCGCCGCTGCATCAGACGATCGACCAGACGGACTCGATCGCGCTCACCTACGCCGATCGCGTGATCTCCTTGGAGTTCGCGGCTTTGAACTACCGGGCGGCGCGTCAGACTCGTTATCGCTACAAGCTGGAGGGCTTCGACGACGACTGGATCGAGATCGATAGCACGAAACGGTTGGTGACCTACACGAATCTGGCGCCCAGCAGGTACGTGTTTCGCGTCGCGTCCGCCAACGCGGATGGCGTATGGAATCCGGCCGGCCGCGCGATCGCGCTGATCATCACGCCGCCGTGGTGGACGACCTGGTGGTTCCGCGGACTCGCGTTCGCACTCGTCAGCAACCGTTCGTTCCTCCCCCTGGCCGACCGTTCCTCTCCGCGATGTGCGGACGGATCGGTCTGCCTGAACGACAGTTGTGAGGAGGACGGCAGCCAGTAAAGCCGCGCACGTCCCCGAACGTCTATTCAACCTCATGACTCCTCTCCGTTGGTTCTCCGTGTCTTCAATTCCTCATAGGGCGCGTCACTTCGAGGCCGCAGCGCCCATGGCCTTTGCCGGATCCGCCTTCAGCTCCGTCTTGGGGATACGCTCGACCACTGGGATCAGCTCATAGCCTTGCGGCACATTGGCGACGAACTGAGAATCCTGCGGTTGTGTCTTGAGGTTCCAGTTGCTGAACACCAGTTGAGAGACGGGCTTTCCGGGCTCCTCCTTGTACGTGATTTGAATCTGGCATGGGAGCGTCGGTTCCGCACTCGTCATCGAGAGCGTGAAGTCGACAGCCTTCATCGAGTACGATACCTCCTCGCAGGACGTCCCTTCGACGGTCGTCCGCCTGACCCAACCACCCTTCGCCTGTTTATCGGCGAAGGAATCGTACGGAGAGCTGTAGAGGAAGTCTGCGGCCGCAACCCGCAGGTCGTACCGCTCACTCACGAGATCGAGCGTTTCATCCAGTGTTGCTGGCGCCTCGATCGTCGCGTAGACCTTCTGCGTATCACCCACGATCGTGACGGTCTTGCCGTCGTACGTGGCCTTGATATTCCGATTATCAGAGCCGGTCGTGTGCGACCACAGACGATCAGGACGCCGCACGATGACCTCGCGCGTCAGCGTGTAGGGCTCCTTCTGACCGTTCCGGCGCACGCGCTCGTGCGACTCTGCGACGGTGAATGACAGCGCTGGTGCGGCCTTCAACGTGTCGCTCATCTTGCGCAGCAGCTCGTCTCCTCGAGCCGCGGCTTCCTCCGGCGTGCTTGGGTCACGCTGACGCGAGCACGCCGCGAGCGTCACGAGCGCGGCGAACGCCACAAACCGGCGCGCGGTGCCGCTGACCATGATCATGGCTCCCTTCCTTTCTCCACGGCTCGCTCAACTCACGGGCTTGATCCGTGCTTCTTTCGACCGCTTCAGCGTCAGTGTGCCGCCGCCCGATTTTTCTTCGAGGGTGCTGAAGCGGCCGCCCGGGTCGAAGCCTAGAAGAACGCGTGCGCCTCGGGAAGCGGAAGACTACGTTCGGGGCACGGGAGAAGTACGTGTCGCCGCAGAAAAAAATACGGGGCCGAACGGTTCAGTTGAAGCAGATCCTCATTTGCGGACCGGCGAAGGGACGCGGTACGCGCTGGCCAGCGTCTGCAAGGGCTCGCCCGCGTTCGTCCAGGTCGCTGCCGACGCCGGGAGCCGATGGCTGTCGATGAACGTCTGCAGCTTCGTGGCGCCGGCCAGCACTCGTTCGGCTTCACCGGTGCTCGGCTTGCCGTCTTTGACCCGATCGCGAAGGACCTTCGCATCCTTCGACAGCTGATCCGCCTCGCCGACGACGGCCTGCCGCGCCGGTTTGTCCATCGCCGCGTCCTTCTTCAACTCGTTGTCGAGTGACTTCTTCAGTCGATCGGCGGTGCTCGCGACTTCGCCGATCGCCGCCGCGAGCTCGCGATCGCCGATGCGGCGGACGGTCGCGTTTTCCGCGAGCGGAAAGTCGGCGCCATACGCGATGGCTAGCGCTTTCAAATCGGTTTCGAGCCGGTTCCACTCGCTCTCGCCTCGCGTACCTGCGGGCTGTTGACGGAAGAAGCGATGGATGGCCGAAGCCTGCTGCAGCAGCGCGCCTGCTTCGGCGCTCGCCGCGTAGTCCGGCTTCAGACGCTCCTCCAGGCGGTCGATGTTCTCCTGGAAGTCGTTGAGGTAATCGCCGACATTCACCTCACCCGCTGGCCCGCGGACGATGCTGTGTTTCAATTTACCGTCGAGCGCATCGTCGAAACGGTCGCGGCCCTGTTCGATGCGCGCGACGAGCGCCTTGACGTCGCGGTCCGTAAGCCGATCGGCAGCGAGGACGACTGAGGAGCCGCAGAGCGTCAGAATGCTGAGCAACAATCCTGTGCGTCTCATCATCCGGACCTCACATTAGAATCGCTGCCGGAATGGGCCTGCACGCCGATCGGCCTCGTCCCAGAAGCACGGCTCGCGCGCGCCCGCGGAAACGACCTCGTCTCATTGCCGGCCCACCTGAGTCATCGAGCCGTCGAGGCATCGAAGACCACCTGGTCGTACCGCCACAGCTTCTCGAACAACGTCCGCGCGCAGGGCCATACGCCGTCGGAGCGCACCCGATCGACGATCTCCACAATGCTGCGGCGTCCGTCGATGGCGTCGAACATCCGCTTCTCCTCCGCACCGACGGCAAGAATCAGATCGGGACTCGGATGACTTCTGTTCAACAGCACCGCCGCCGCGCCTGCGGGAAGACGTTCCTGGACGCAGAGGGTCGTGGGCAGCCGGAGCGGGACGTAGCGCCGACAGCGCTCGTCGTCGAAGCGAATCTTCGCGCCTTCGCTCGCATCGGCTCGACGGACGATGACGCTGTGGCACGTCATCGTGCCTCGCCACAGTTCCGCCGCGGCGTACTGCTCGCGCTCGGGGAGGGCGGCCAGACGGCTTGCATGCGGGGTACAGATTGCCGAAGAACTCGTCGAAGCCGTGCGCGGTGGGCAGGAACTCGTCGCGGTCGCCGAGATGATTCTTGCCGAACTGGCCGCACACGTAGCCGAGCGGCTTCAGCACGTCGGCTATCGTCGGGTCGTCTGGTTGGAGCCCGAGGTTCGCTCCTGGAAGGCCGACCTTGGTGAGCCCGGTGCGGATCGGCGATTGGCCGGTGATGAAAGCCGCGCGCCCCGCGGTGCAACTCTGCTGGCCGTACCAGTCCGTGAACATCGCGCCTTCCCTGGCGATGCGATCGATGTTCGGCGTCCGGTACCCCATGACGCCGTGGTTGTAGGCGCTGACATTGAACCAGCCAATGTCGTCTCCCCAGATGATCAGGATGTTGGGTTTGCTTGTCGCCATAGTTGCACTGCTCCTTTAGTAATCACGGCGTTGCACGCTCGGTTCATTTCAAGACACCGGCGAGCAGACTGCCGACGTTCGCTCCGCCCGACTTCGTCACGAAGTTCGTCAGGACGGGTACAGCCTTGCTCACCATGTCAGGCTTGAGCCCGAGCTTCGAGAACGCTGTGGCCGCGCTCGCAAGTCCGCTCGCAGACCCCGCCATCTTCGACATCGCACCGGAAGTGCCGGTGGCAGCCGCCGCCGGCGCCGCTTTGAGAAGCGCGTCGATGCCGGGGACAGCGGAGGCAACCTGCGAAAACTCCTCGGGCTTGAGACGGGATTTCGCCACGCCGAACAGCGCTCCGGCAGCGCCCGCGGCCTGTTCAGGGGTTGCATCGATCTCTTTCGCGAGCGTGTTGACAAGCTCCGGACTCGCCTTGGCCGCTGCCGAGGCCTCCGGAGTCGGGGCCGGAGGCTTCTGGCTGGCCTCCTGTGCCGCTTGAAGCGCGTGCGCCCGTGCGCTCGGAGTGGACCCCATGCTCAGAACGACGCCGCACACAATCGCGAGACAACTTTGCTGTGTCATTGGTGACCTCCTCGATCGCTGATCACTGGGTTTTTGGTGGAACGTGCGCCTGCTCACCACGCCGATTCCTCTGCGAATGCTTCTGTCGAACCAACTGGCCGTCGCAGCACCTCTCTCGTTTCGTTCATCGCGCCTTCGAATGTGTGTCGGTTGTCGATGCGATGAAACTATCCTCCAAGATCGCTTGAGACCGATATCTGACGGTTTGTAGGGCGGGGCTTTCAAGCCCCGCCTGCGCGGCGCGGTAATGAAGACCGTACTCCACAAACCATTCGCTCCTCAACTGAACTCCGGTGTTAGCGCGCGGCGCACTCGGGGGGAAGTTAAAACAGGACCGGCGTCCAGGGGAGCGGAAGACTACGTCCGGATCGAGGGGAGAAGTACGGGTGTGCCCGGGAAAAAGTACGGTGTCCGAACCGCCACGGCTCAGGTGCAGGCAAGACCGTGCTCGCCCGCCGCGAGGGGCTTCAGTCGGAGCAGGAATCGCACCAGAGATATGGCCATCGAAGTCAACCCGCACGCTTCCAGGCGTAATCGGTCCGGAGTATTTGGCCCCCTGATCATTCAACCGGCTGACCCAGGCGTCGCGAGCATGCGCGGGCAGCTGATTGAATCGGATATGCTCGACTTCGTCACGCTGAGGACGCTGCTGCCGAGACATGCCCCGCCCCTTGTCTTCACAACAGTTCCAACGGTTTCGCGGGCGAGCGCTTTTCCTCTCCTGCGTCGCGCTGTGGTGCGTCGCACTGCCCGGTTCGATGGGCACGGCTGTGGCGCAAGACCTCGAGCCGCGCGCGTACGCCGCCTCACCCATAGGCCTCAACTTCCTCGTCATCGCGGCTGGCCGCTCGACCGGCGGTGTCGTGGTCGATGCCTCACTGCCGGTCGAAGACGTGCAGGCGTCGGTGAATTCGCTGGGTGTCGGCGCCGGCAGGACCATCAAGATCTTCGGCCGCACGGCGCTCCTCGTCGCGTCACTGCCGTATGCGTGGGCCAACGTTTCGGGCCGCGTCGGCGAGGAGACTGGACAGGTATCACGATCCGGCCTGGCCGATCCCCGCATCAAGCTGTCGGTCAATCTCGTCGGCGGACGCGCGCTCAGCGTCCGCGAGTTCGTGCGCGCTCCGCGGCCGACCGTCCTCGGCGTCAGTCTCAGCGTGGTTCCGCCGCTCGGTCAGTACTATCAGGACAAGTTGATCAACCTGGGCGCAAATCGCTGGGCGTTCAAGCCGGAGATCGGTGTCTCGCACCTCGTCGGCAAGTGGACGATCGAGGGGTACGCGGGCGCGTGGCTGTTTACTGCGAACGACGAGTTCTATACCGGCACGTCGGTTCGTGAGCAACGGCCGGTTGTCGGTGTGCAAGGCCACGCGAGCTACACTTTCAAACCACGGCTGTGGATCTCGGGCGATGCGACGTGGTACTCCGGTGGGAGGACGATTCTCGACGGCGTGCGGAAAGCCGACCTGCAGCGGAACTCCCGCGTCGGCGTCACACTGTCACTGCCATTGCGGCGGCAGCAGTCGCTCAAGATCTTCGGCAGCGCGGGCGCCACCACCCGATTGGGCGCCGACTTCAAGACGATCGGCGCCGCCTGGCAGCTGTCCTGGTTCCGACGATGAGAATCTGTGCGGGAGCCGCTGATTGAAGCCCGTACGCGCCCTCGGAGCGTCTCGAAACACGCGATAGAGTTTGACATCGACGATGACGGCTGACGACCGAGCTGCGATTCAGCCAGACGGCATAGCGGCGAAAGCCGCATGGCGCCATTGCGACCTTGTCGAACGTCAGTGCACCCGTCGGAGAACGCGGCGCCGTGTGTGACGCGTTCGCGTTTGTCTATAATCGCTGCGGATCGGATTGCCGCTGCATCCCGGCGTCTGCCTCGGGCCGTACGAAATCGTGTCTGCGCTCGGCGCAGGCGGCATGGGCGAGGTCTACCGGGCCCGCGATTCACGGCTCCGGCGTGACGTCGCCGTAAAGGTCCTGCCGGCCGCGTTCTCGGCCGATGCCGATCGCCTCCATCGATTCGAGCAGGAAGCGCACGCCGCCGCGGCGCTGAATCATCCCAATATCCTCGCCGTGTACGACGTCGGCACCGACGCGGGCGTGCCGTTCATCGTGTCCGAGGTGCTCGAAGGGGAGACGCTTCGACAGCGAATGAATAACGGGCCGATCCCGGCTCGCAAGCTGATCGACTTCGCGCTTCAAATCGCGCGCGGCCTCGCGGCCGCGCACGAACGGGGAATCATCCACCGCGATCTCAAGCCGGAGAACGTCTTCGTCACCACGGACAACCGAATCAAGATTCTCGACTTCGGGTTGGCAAAGCTGACGCAGGCTCATGCGGCGTCAGCGGCCGCGGGCGGGTTCACCACGGTGGCTCCGGCGACTCAGGCCGGTGTCGTGCTCGGCACGGTGGGCTACATGGCGCCCGAGCAGGTCCGGGGCCTCGCCGCGGACCATCGCGCCGATCTGTTCGCCTTCGGCGCCATCCTCTACGAGCTGCTGTCCGGCCGCCGTGCGTTTTCGCGCGCCACGGCGCCCGAAACGATGGCCGCGATCCTCAACGACGATCCCGCGGATCTCAGCGCAGCCGCCGTCCCGGTCGCGCCCGCGCTCGCGCGCATCGTCAATCGCTGTCTGGAGAAGAATCCTTCGGAGCGATTTCAGACCGCCAGCGACCTTGCATTCGCCCTGGCCAGCTCGTCGGACGCATCGTCGAGCGCGCTGCCCGCGGTGCGCGCTGTCGGACAGTCGCTTCGCGCGGCGTCGTGGATCGGTTGGGCCGCAGCCGCGGTGCTGCTCGCGGTCCTCGGGCCGCTCGCCTACCAGCACGTCCGCGAGCAGCCGGCTGCGCTCGGTCCGATGCGTTTCCGGCTCCCCGCCAGCATCGAATTCGGCGGACCGGGAAATTTCAGTGTGTCGCCCGACGGCCGCCGCCTGGTGTTCGTCGGATTGGGCTCTGACGGGATTGCGCGACTCTGGATGCGGACCATGGACTTGCTGGACGTCCGCCCTCTGCCCGGCTCCGAAACAGTTCCTGTCACCCCCCCGCCGTTCTGGTCTCCCGACGGCAGATTCGTCGCGTTCGATGCGGGCGGCAAGCTGAAGAAGCTGGACGTGGCCGGCGGTCTGCCGCAGCGATTGGCCGATCTTCCTGGTGTGGGCGTGGGCGGATCATGGAATCGCACTGGCGACATCATTGTCGGGAATACGTCTGGCGGCGTGCTGCGCGTGCGCGAGACCGGCGGTTCGCTGTCCGCCGTGACCAGCGTCGATCCGTCGCGGAAAGAGGTGGCCCATCTGCTTCCTTCGTTTTTGCCGGACGGTCGACACTTCGTGTACTTGCGGATGTCGCCAGGCATGCCAGAGGTCGGGGGCGTCTACATCGGCTCGCTGGACGCGAAGCCTGAGGAACAAAGCACGCAGCGGCTGATGCCGTACGTCGTCGGTCCGGTATTCGTTCCTTCCACCAGCGATGGCTCCGGATGGCTACTGTACCTGCGCGAAGGAACGCTGATGGCGCAGGCATTCGATACCAAACGCCTCGAGCTCGCCGGTGCTCCGATCGCTGTGGCGGAACGCGTCGGCTCGTTTCGTGACGGCGGCTTCTTTTCGGCGTCGGCCAACGACATGTTGGTATACCGCGCCGCCGAAGCGGACTCCCAACTCACCTGGTACGACCGTCAGGGCAACGTGTCGGGCCACGCGTCCGAACCGGGCGCATTTCGCACTGTGGCGCTCTCCCCGGACGGCACTCGCGCGGTTGTGTCGCGCACGAATCAGCAGGACACGACGAAAGCTGACCTCTGGCTGCTCGATCTGTCGCGTGGCGGCGCGGCCACGCGATTAACGCTGGGCACCGGCGTGGCCGAGTATCCAATCTGGTCTCGCGATGGCCAGCGCATCGTCTTCACGTTCAACAACAGCACGCTCCATCAGATGCTGGCGAGCGGAGAAGGCGAGGAAAAAGAGATCCTGCGATCGAACGTCGTCGGTCTGGTCTTTGCGACCGACTATTCGCCTGATGGCCGGTTGCTGCTGTACTCCGGGTACGCCTCGTCGGCGGCCGGCGTGGGCAATCTGGATCTTGGCGTGCTCTCGCCAACGCGCGACTCGAAGTCCGTACCGTTCGCGCGGACTGGATTCGACGAAGCCCAGGGCCGTTTCTCGCCGAACGGACATTGGGTCGCCTACGTCTCGAACCAGTCGGGCATGAACGAGATCTACGTCCGCCAGTTTGCGGACGATTTCAGCGGCGGGTCGGCCGGCGCAGGTGGCACCGTACTGGTGTCGCGCGGCGGCGGCACCGCACCACGCTGGCGAGGCGACGGCCGCGAGCTCTTTTACCTCGCACCAACCGGCAAAATGATGGCGGTCGATGTGACCGCCGACCCGCAATTCCACGCAGGAACACCGACGGCGTTATTCCAGACGCCCGCCGGCACGATCGTTGGTGACGTGACTGCGGACGGCAAGCGATTTCTGTTCGTGACGCCGGCCGGGCCGAGCGCGTCGGTGTTCAACGTGGTGCTGAACTGGACGGCGACCCTGAAGAAGTGACCATCTTCAGCGCCGGTCCGACGATCCAGTCTCGATTGGGCCCCTCCGTCACACTCTGAGCATCTCCGCATCCCAGCGGTCGGAACGAAGTCGGGCAGATCGGCCGAAGGCGACAGGTTCCCCGAGCGACAAGATTTGTCGGTGCTCTGGAAGTTGTGGCCACATGTGGCTATATTTGAGGCATGGCTTCAACGGGCATTCGCGAGCTGAAAGACAATCTCAGTCGCTATATCCGCCGCGTTGAAGCGGGGGAGCGGATCGCGATCACGGTTCACGGCCGCGTCGTCGCCGAGCTTGTTCCGCCTGGGGCGGCCACCAGAAGGCCCGCTCCAAGCCGATTCGACGAGCTTGTCGCAGCGGGCGCGATCCGTCCACCGCTCGAGACGGGCGATCCGACGGAGGATTGGCCAGACATCCGGCTTCCGGCCGGCACCGCTGCGGAGCTGATTAACGCGGATCGTGACGAAGCGTAGCAGCCGGCCCCCGCGTCCTGGTCGCACGGCGACAGTATCGGCTGTACCGGCCGAGAGTGCAGACGTAGGCGTCCGCTATATCGAGTCGAGTGCCCTCGTCGCCGCGCTTCTCGAACGTGACGCGAAAGCCCTGAAATCGTTACGAGCGAAGACTCGGCGGATCACATCCGCGCTGACGTTTGCGGAAGCCGCGCGCACTATTGTTCGTGCGTGTGTTGGCGAACGGCTGACATCTGACGAGGAACGCGCAGCGGTTCGTGCGCTGCGGCGATTTGAGCGCCGATGTTACGTCGTTGCGGTCACCGACGACGTGCTGGCACGCGTCAGGCGACTATTTCCCGTCGAGCCCGTTCGTACACTCGATGCGGTGCACATCGCGACAGCGGAATCACTCGGCGAACCGCCGCAGCTGATCACAATTGTGACGCGAGACAACCGAGTCCGCGAAAACGCAACGGCGCTCGGTTATTCCGTGGAGTGATTCCACGCAGCCGTCCGCCCTTTCCCGGTCAGCACGGTCGAGCACGAGTTGTACGACTGCGGCTCGGCTACGAAACACACGAGCAGGGTGAGGACGATTCGCGTCATTGACTGCCCGGCGGGATCAAGCCATTCATCCGGAGATACGGGACCAGCTGGCCGTAGTGGTTCCACGAATGCGAAACCGCCTGGGCGATCAGTCCCAGCCGGGTTGTCGCGGCGCTCCCGAAAGGACCCTTGAACGGAGCGAAGGCGTTGTCCCAATCGATCGCCGCCGCCGCGCGCTTCAGCGCGCCGAAGGACTCCTTCAGATACTGGAGGACTTCGGTCTTGGTGCGGACGTTGTCGGGACCGCGCTCGTCGGCCATGTCGGGAGTCATTCTCTCGTCCAGAATTCTTGCCGCGACGAGATGCTGTACCGCTGCCGCGTGCTTGATCTGGCGAGAGAACGTCCTCACCCCTCTGAACGCTCCCGACGTCGGCACGAACTCGTACTTGTCCTCGGGCATCTCCTCGGCCACGCGCGTGAGGGCCTTCTCGATCCTGTCCACCATCTCCAGTACGACGGCCGATGGCGACTGCGCCTCAGCGGAGACGGGAGACTGAGCTGACGCGCCTTGAGGAATCCACCAGGAAATACCGACCAGCCATGCCAGCAGCACCGCTCGCCTCGTCATCCGATCACCCTTCGCACGCCTGTCCAACCGGGACCTCGTGGTCCGCTCATCGCGGCGCGCCTGCCTACAATAGGCGGAACGAGCGAATCTGTGACCCAGCACAGTTTGGTCACGAGGCGCCAGGATCCGCCTATCAATAATGAGGGGCGGATCGGCGGAGACGGCTCCAGATCTTCGAGCGCGCCAGCCGCTCCCGCATGACCCACGATCAACGGAGACAGATTCACGAGGCCATGGTTCGCCTCGCACAGGGGCAGCGCGACGCCTTCGACGTCGTCTTCGACGGATTGTGGCCGCACGTCCTGTGGTTCGTCGCGCGCGCGATGCCGGGACATCCCGATGCCGAGGACGTGGCGCAGCAGACGCTGCTCAAGGTGTTCTCGCGCATCTCGGATTTCGACACGGGGCGTGATGGTGTGGCGTGGAGCTTCGGTATCGCCGGATATGAAGTCAAGACGCTGCGCCGGCAGATGCTCCGCCGCCGTGAAGTGCCTGCTGACCAGGCGGCGGGCCGGATCACGAATGCGCCAACGCCGGAAGATGCCGCGATCGATCGCGATCTGCGCGGCGCCCTCATGGAGACGCTGGGAGCGTTGGCGGAGGCCGATCGCAACATCCTGCTGGACATGCACGTGA
This sequence comes from Acidobacteriota bacterium, assembly GCA_046727175.1. Classification (GTDB taxonomy): domain Bacteria; phylum Acidobacteriota; class Vicinamibacteria; order Vicinamibacterales; family 2-12-FULL-66-21; genus JBKPCD01. The sequence continues at coordinate 28,997 of JBKPCD010000187.1, forward strand.
TCGACGTGTCGCCAGCGGCGTCGCGAAAGCGCCGTCAACGCGCGCTCGATCGCCTGCGCGCCGCCTGGAGAGCGCGTCATGTCTGACACGCGCACGCTTCGCTACCGGGCCAGGCGGGCATACGAGCGAGGCCGATTGCGCGCCGCCACGCGTGTCGGCATCGTGATCGTTCCGGTCACGATCCTCTGCGCATCGGAGACCGGCGCGATCGCACGTACGATCGCACTCGGCGCGACCCTGTGGACCCTTGCAGTCGTCGTCCGGTGGCGCTTGGGCGATGGCTTCGGCACGGTCGCGAATGGTCTCAGGTGCGGGGCGATCCCGCTCGCCGCCGCGCTGGCGCTCTGCCGCTTCGCGCCATCCTCTCCACCAGTCGTCGCGATGGGTCTGTGTGGGACCGCGGGCCTGCTGAGCGGCGCGCTCCTCGGACGTACTTTCGCCGCGTCATCTGCTGTTCCGTGGCAGCGATGGATTGCCGCGGCCATCGTCGCCGGCCTGATGGCTACGCTCGGATGCCTGGCGCTCGGGATTGGCAGCGCTGTCGGAGCGGCGATCGGGATTGCGGTGGGCACAGCCGGCGCGATGGCCATGCCGCGTGCGATGAGCGCGTGAGGATCACGGACACTTGAATTCGAAATTGCTGCGATCCTTTTGCAAGCGCCTTCCTTCGCGCGTCCGGACGCACGCGTCCCACGATCGCGCAAACCGTTCTGGCGGACCCTAGCTGTAATTCATTGTTTCTTCACCTGTTATGCTCTAACGCCGTGTGGCATGGAAGCTGCGACGGGTTCACTTCCATCACGGGGTTTAAGGCCGGGCATAGCCGTTGCCGACGTGTATAGGGGAACTCTATGAGCTTCGTCGCCGACTTGAAATTCGCGTTCCGGTCGTTCGCTCGCGCCAAGGGGCTGGCGCTGGCTGTCATCGTGACCCTCGCGCTGGGCATCGGCGCCAATGCAGCTATGTTCAGCGTCGTCCGGGGCGTGCTTCTGCGGCCGCTCGTCAATCGGGACGAATCGCGGCTGATCTACATCCGGCAGAGCGCGCCAGGCATCCCTGTCGAGAATGTCACGTTCTCGGTGCCAGAGCTCATCGATCTGCGCTCACGCATGAAGACCGTGACCGCGATTGGCGACTTCTCGACCATCGGCTTCACGATGGTTGGTCTCGGCGAGCCTCGTGTCGTCCGCGCGGGAGTGGTCGGCGGCTCCTACTTCGACGTGGTGGGCCTGCGGCCCGTGCGCGGCCGCCTCATCGACGCCACCGACGATGGTCCGAATGCGGCGGGCGTAGTGGTATTGACGCATCGCTTCTGGACCACGGGACTGAAGAGCGACCCCACGGTCGTCGGCAAGACGGTGCGTCTGGGTGCGGGGGACAGGAGCGCGCGCTCGGCGACGGTCATCGGCATCCTCGAGCCATCGGTGCCCTATCCGACCGAAACCGAAATCATCGCGAACGTCATCATGAGCCCACATCACCTGTCAGCAACGATGGTGACGGGCCGCACCCATCGGATGACGGAGCTGTTCGGCCGGCTTGCGCCCGGCGCGGATCTCGAAGCGGCGCGCGCCGAGCTTCGCGCCATCCACGGCGCGATCCGCAAGGAATACCCCGAGGCGTACCCGCCGAAGTCCGACGTCCGGATCGACGCGAAACTGCTGCGGGATCAGATCACGTCGCCGGCGCGAACGGTGCTCCTCGTCCTGCTGGCTGCGTCGGCGTTGGTTTTTGTCATTGCGTGCTCCAACGTCGCGAACCTGATCCTGGCC
>JBKPCD010000188.1:0-9119 GCA_046727175.1 Acidobacteriota bacterium
GACCGGCGTGGGGGGGCACCGGCACACCCTCCCACACTGCGCGCGGACGGAATGCGCGCATGACGGACATCGCTCCACCAATGTGATCGGGATCGCCATGTGTGATCACGAGCGCGTCGAGCCGGCGCACGCCAAACGTTCTCAGCGCAGGACCGACGACCCGCTCGCCGATGTTGAAGGCTGGCGCGTTGTCCGCGGTCGGATCCGGTGATGGTGCCGCAGCAGGGATGCCACCGGCATCGACGAGCAGCGCCCGGCCACCCGGGAGCAGAATCACTGTCGCGTCTCCTTGCCCGACGTCCAGGAAGACCACGCGGAGAGGAGCATGGCCGGCCGGAGCTCGAGCGGACGCAACCCATCCAGGCCCGAGGAGAATCAGGACGGCCGAGAATGAACAACCCGTGGCTGCCGCGAGGCGTGCCCGACGGCTGGTCAGCGGGCGCTGGCGTGCAGTGATGTTCGACCGCCGCCCCAAGGGTAGCGCTGCAATCAGCGCGGCGTAGTATGCCGACATCACCCACCAGGTCGGCGTCACGACATCGCGCGAGAGCCAGGGAGCGTACTCGACGAACCGCGCGGACTCGAGAAGACCTTCAGCCGCGACATGCGCGGCAAAGGCACAGACGACGGGCACGTATTGCAACGGCTGCGCGACCAGGACGGCGAGCGCCGCGATCTGCAGCACCGCCATGAGCGGAATCGCCACGAAATTCAGGAGCAGCCCCGCGAACGTCACTCGAGAGAAGAAGAGGGCGCTCGCAGGAAGAAGCGCAACTTCGGTCGCAACGCTCGTCACGAGCAGCGCGCCCGCTCCGCGCGCCAGACGACGCAGGAGCGCCTGAGGACGAGCGCGCCGCGCCATGAGACTCATACTCACCAGAATGGCCAGCGTGGCGCCAAACGAGAGAATGAATCCGGGATCGAAGAGTGTGATCGGCGACGCGGCTACGCCGAGGACTGCTGCGGCACCGAGGACGTTCAACGCGACGGCAGGCAGGTCCATGGGGCGCGCCAGCAGATACACGATCGCCGCTGTGATGGCGCGATCGACAGATGACGCCGATGTCGTGATGAGGCGGTAGAACAGCAACGCGACGGTGGCGGTAGCGGCCGCGAGCGCTGGCGGGAGCCGCGCCGCCCGCGTCAGTGCAAGCAGGAGCACGGTCAGGATGGCGATGTTCCCGCCGGAGATCGCGATCACGTGGTACGTCCCCGCCTCTTGCAGCCGCCGGGAATCCTCTTCCGAGAGTCCCGTTCGATCGCCAATGAGAATGGCCGCTGCGATAGCTGCCGATCGCGGACGCCATGGCCCGATCGCGGCGGTCAGCGTCGCGCGCGTCCAGGCGCGGATCGATCCGGCGGCTTCGCTCGACATCGATCCGAGCGCCAGCACTTCGACGAGCGCAGCGCTCTTCACCGAGCCAACGAGAATCACGCCGCGCCGTGCCAGGGCCCGCCGTTCGTCTCGAACGCCGGGATCGAGATAGGTAGCGGGCTTCCGCAACGTGGCCGTGAGCCGAAGCAATCGGCCGGCGCGCCACTGGACGGATTGCGACGCGGCGAGGGAGCCAGTCACCGTGAGACGGACGCCGCCGAGCACACCAGGTTTCGCCGTCAGCCTGCCGTCGTCAATCCGGACGACGTCGAGTGTCAACGAAGATCCGAACGGCGTGACCGATGCGTCGTCGCGAAGGACACCATCGAGGACGACCCGGTCGGGATCACGGCGAGATTCGAACCACGCGAGCAGAGGGGGATGGTAGGTCTGCGCGGCAGCCGTCGCTCCGAGCGATGACCCGGCAAACAACAGACCGATGGTCAGAGAGAGCGTCGACTCCTGGACGAGATCGAATCCAATCGACCCGGCCGCCGCGAGCAGCGCGATGAGCGCCGCAGCCGCCGCGCAGAACGCGAAGGATCCCGGTAGCTGCTCCGACAGGGACAGACCGAGAGCCGCACCGGCGAGCAGGGGGATTGCAGCAACCGCGGCAGGCGTCCGCATCGAGATCGCTCTTGCAAACCCGCGAGCGGCGTCGAGCTAGCGAAGAACTGGAGGAATTCGGGATGTCCAGGGAAACCGTGGACGAAGGCAGGCAGAAATCAGGCAGCGATCAGGCTTTCCCCGTCGCAATTTCTGCGTGGTACTCCTGGAGCGCGCGGACGGTCAGCCCTTCGGCGTGCATGGCTTGAATCGCGTTGACCGTAGCGGCGGCGCCCGTGAGCGTCGTGATGCAGGGGACGCCGTGCAGCGTCGCGATGCGCCGCACGGTGCGATCGTCGAAGAACGACTCGCGACCGAGCGGTGTGTTGATGACGAGTTGGACACGGTTATTCAGAATCTCGTCGCCGACGTGCGGACGGCCTTCGTTGACCTTGTAAACGATCTGCGCGTCGAGGCCATGAGCCCGCAGGTAATTCGCCGTGCCGCGAGTCGCAACGAGACGGAAGCCGAGGCGCTCCAGCTCGCGGGCGATCTGGACGACCGCCGGCTTGTCATGGTTGTTCACCGAAATGAACGCGGTGCCGCCAGTCGGCAGCCGCTGGCCCGCCGCGAGCTGCGCCTTGCCGAACGCGCTGCCGAACGTCGCGGCGCCCCCCATGACCTCGCCGGTCGATTTCATCTCGGGCCCCAGAATCGTGTCCACGCCGGGGAATCGCACGAACGGAAACACCGGCGTCTTCACGAAGTAGCCCGCCACGTGGAGATCCTCTTGCAGGCCAAGCTGGGCGAGCGTGCGTCCGATCATCACGCGTGCCGCGACCTTGGCCAGCGGAACACCGGTCGCCTTCGAAAGATACGGCACCGTGCGCGACGCACGAGGATTCACTTCGAGTGCATACACCGTGTCGTCCTTGATCGCGAACTGCGCGTTCATGAGGCCGACGACCTTGAGCGCGCGGGCAACCCTTCGCGTGTAATCGCGGATCAGTGCAACGTGACGCTCGGCGACGAGGTACGGCGGCACGACGCAGGAACTGTCGCCCGAGTGAATTCCGGCCTCCTCGATGTGCTCCATGATCCCGCCGATCACGACTGCGCCGGTTGCGTCGGCCACCGCATCGACGTCGAGCTCGAAGGCGTCCTCGAGAAACTTGTCGATGAGCACGGGGTGCCCAGGCGACGCAGCGACGGCGCTCGTCATATAACGATCGAGTGCGGCCATGTCGTACACGATCGCCATGGCCCGGCCGCCGAGTACGTACGACGGCCGCACGACGAGCGGAAACCCAATCTTCACCGCCACCTCGCGGGCCTCTTCGGGCGTCGTCGCGGTTCCGCTCGCCGCCTGCGGGATGCCGAGTTCCCAAAGGAGCTGTGAAAAGCGCTCGCGATCCTCGGCGAGGTCGATCGAATCCGGCGACGTGCCGAGAATCCGAATGCCCGCCGCCTGCAGTGGTAGCGCGAGCTTCAACGGCGTCTGGCCGCCGTACTGCACGACGCACGAGACATCCGCGCCGCCTTCCTGCTCGCGTTCGAGGATTGCAATCACGTCCTCGAACGTCAGCGGCTCGAAATACAGCCGATCGACGGTATCGTAGTCGGTCGAGACCGTCTCGGGGTTGCAGTTGACCATCACGGTCTCGAACCCTTCTTCCCGCAGCGCGAAGGCCGCATGGCAGCAGCAGTAGTCGAACTCGATGCCCTGCCCGATGCGGTTGGGACCGCTGCCGAGGATGACGACTTTCTGGCGTGTCGTCGGCGCCGCCTCGCACTCGTGCTCGAACGTGCCATAGAGGTATGGCGTGAACGATTCGAATTCGGCGGCGCAGGTGTCGATGCGCTTGTAGGCAGGCCGGAACTTGTTCTCGAGCCGCGCGCTCCTCACCGACTCTGCGTCGGCACCAAGTGCTCCGCTCAGTTCCCGATCGCCAATCCCTGCCCGCTTCAACGCGCGCAGGAGATCCGGCGAGATGCCGCGGAGTCCGACCAGACTTGCCGACCGGCACAATTCCACAATCTGCGAGAACTGCGTAAGGAACCACGGATCGATCTTCGTGAGCTCGTTGAGTTCTGTGACGGTCCACCCGCGCTCGAGAGCCCTGAACAGCGCCCACATCCGTCGATCGTTCGGAATGCTCAGCTCCCGCCGGAGCGCGCCTTCCTCTTCCGCTTCCCCCTGAGTCATGCCGGGCGTGTCAGCGCGCTGGCCCAGCAGCAACCCGCTCTCGCCGAGCTCGAGCGATCGGAATGCCTTCATGAAGGCTTCCTTGAAAGTCCGGCCGATCGCCATCACCTCGCCGACCGATTTCATCTGCGTCGTGAGGGTTCGGTCGGCGCGCGGGAACTTCTCGAAGGCCCATCGCGGCACCTTGACCACGACGTAGTCGATCGTAGGCTCGAAGGACGCGGGTGTCAGCCGCGTGATGTCGTTCGGAATCTCGTCGAGGTGGTAGCCGAGCGCAAGCTTGGCCGCAATCTTCGCGATCGGAAAGCCGGTCGCTTTGGACGCGAGCGCAGACGATCGCGACACGCGCGGGTTCATCTCGATGACGATGATCCGGCCGTTCTCGGGGTTAATCGCGAACTGGATGTTCGAGCCGCCTGTCTCGACGCCGACTCGGCGGATGATCCGTCGGGCGAGATCGCGCATCCGCTGATACTCCTTGTCGGTCAGCGTCAGCGCGGGTGCGACGGTGATGCTGTCGCCGGTATGCACACCCATCGGGTCGACGTTTTCGATCGAGCAGATGACGACGAAGTTGTCGGCCCGATCGCGCATGACCTCGAGCTCGAACTCCTTCCATCCGATCACGGATTCTTCGAGCAGGACCTGGTGGACAGGGCTCATGTCCAGCCCGCGGCCCGCAATCTCGCGGAACTCCTCGATGTTGTACGCGATGCCGCCGCCGACGCCGCCAAGCGTGAACGACGGCCGGATGATGATGGGAAAACCAATATCGTCAATCGCCGCGAGCGCGTCCTCGAGCGAGCCGACGTACCGGCTCCGTGGAACCTCGGCGCCAATCGAGCGCATCGCCTCGCGGAACTGCAGCCGATCTTCGGCAACCTTGATCGCTTCGACCGAGGCGCCAATCAGCTCGACGCCGAACCGCTGAAGCGTGCCGTTCTCGGCAAGCGCAACGGCGAGGTTGAGCGCCGTCTGACCGCCAACCGTCGGTAGCAGCGAATCCGGGCGCTCGCGCTCGATGATCGCGGCCAGCACGTCCGCCGTCAGCGGTTCGACGTAGGTGCGGTCGGCGATCTCGGGGTCGGTCATGATCGTCGCCGGGTTGCTGTTGACGAGCACGACCTCGAGGCCCTCGCTGCGCAGCGCCTTGCACGCCTGAGTCCCCGAATAATCGAATTCGCAGGCCTGTCCGATCACGATCGGACCCGAGCCGATCACGAGAACGCGTTTGATGTCGGTACGACGAGGCATAGGGGCGCAGATTTCGGCAACGGGGCATCGGAACAGAAGATCAGGAGGTCAGGAGACTTTAGCAGGATGCTGAAAACGCGTCCATCAGGCCGCCTTCCTTCAACGGCCTGGTAGTGTTCTCCTGAACTCGTGACCTCCGGTAAACACTATCGCTGACGGAGGAACTCATTCGAGAATCACAGGCTCATGCGCGCTTTTCCATCTCATCGAGGAATTGTCTGAACAGATAATCCGCGTCGTGCGGTCCCGGAGAGGCCTCGGGATGATACTGGACGCAGAACACCGGCTTCTTCTCGTGGCGTAGCCCCTCGACCGTCCCGTCGTACAGATTGAGGTGAGTCACCTTCACGTCCGCCGGGAGCGAATCGGGGTCGACGGCAAACCCGTGGTTCTGCGATGTGATCTCGACCTTGCCGCTCTCGAGCTCCTTGACGGGGTGATTCGCGCCACGATGACCGAACTTGAGTTTGAACGTGCGGCCACCCATCGCGAGCGACAGGATTTGATGACCGAGGCAGATGCCGAAGACGGGCACATCCGACGCGACCAGCGCACGCGCATTGCGAATGGCATAGCCGAGCGCCGCGGGATCACCCGGGCCGTTGCTGAGGAAGATCCCGTCGGGGTTCATCGCGAGCAGGTCGGACGCGGGCGCGGTTGCCGGGAATACCCGCACGTTACAGCCGTGCGCTCTGAAACGACGCAGGATGTTCCATTTCATGCCGAAGTCGTACGCGGCAACCCGCAGCTGGCGTCCGGCGCGACGTTGCGGCGGTGGCGCGAACTCCTCGCTGGACGGCGTCTGCGGCTCCCAATCGAACGCCGAGTCGCACGTGACGCCGAGGACGAGATCCGAGCCTTCCATTGGCGTCACCTCGCGCGTCTTGTCGACGAGCGCACGAGGGTCCACCTCGCCCGTCGCAATGATGCCGCGCATGACACCGGCGGATCGCAGCACGCGCGTGAGCGCACGCGTGTCGATGTCGGAAATTGCCACGATCCCGTGGTTGACCAGGAATTCGCGCAGCGTCCCGTCCGCGCGCCAGTTGCTCGCGACTGGAGACTCGTCGCGAATCACGAAGCCCGCGACCTGGGGGCCGCGGGACTCCTCGTCTTCCGACGACACGCCGTAGTTCCCGATCTGTGGACAGGTCATCGTGACAATCTGTCCCGCATAGGACGGATCGGTCAGGACCTCCTGATATCCGGTCATGCTGGTGTTGAAAACGACCTCCCCGCCGGTCTCGCCTGGCGCACCGGCGGACTCTCCCTCGTACCAGATGCCGTTCTCGAGTGCGAGTGTAGCTTTCATCGAATCGGATCCAGCGATCCCGTGACCCGTGCCTCCCGACCCGCCGTCACCTGCGCGCTGTTCGTCCACGGATGGTGGTTCGCGAGCTCGAGTCGAACGACATGGGAGCCCACCGCCACGTCCGGGATGCGCATCGGCGTCGTCCCGACGGCCTTGCCATCCAGGATGACGCGCGCGCTGCGCGGCAATGAATCGACGAATATCGATCCGGAATATCGCGCTGACGCCGGACGGCCCGGCTGTGGCGTCTCAGCAGACGACGAGGTCGACCGCGTTGCGCTCTTGGCGGGTGGCACCCGACCCTGTCGGTGCAGATCGAACGAAAGAGTGCGATCTGCCTCCTCGGGCGAGAGCCGGAATTCCTGTCGGGAGACGTCATATCCCGGCAGCACTACGCGTACTTGATAATTCCCGAACGGGGCCGCATTCACCGAAAGCGGTGTGCGGCCGCGTCCCTTCCCGTTGATCGTGACCGCCGCGCCCGGTGGTGTCGATCGCACAACGATTCTTCCCGTGGTCACGGCGGGCTTCGAGACGGCTCGCGCGGTCGGGCCTTCCGCAGGTGCTTCCGGCGCGACCGGCGTCGGCTTCGACGCCGACGGCGTCACGGCCTGCTCGCTCCATTCTTTTCCGGCAGGTTGCGGCGACGAGGTCGTGGCCTGCGGCTTCGGCGTCGGCGATGGCGGGCTCGTTGGAGCCTCAACGTTCGCGGCCGTCTGCTCTGCTTTCTTCTCGCGATCGCGCACCGCATAACCAGCGGCAAAGCCAACGAGCAGGCTGAGGATGATCGCCGCGGCCATCGGGAGCATGAGAACACGCGAACGCTCAGGCTGTAGCCCCCGAGTGTCTCGCATCGACGGCTCGTGCGCCGTTGCCCGACCGTCGAGACGAAGAATCCCTGGCTCGACAACAGGAGCGGGTCGCGCTCGGTTGGGGCGCGGACCTGATACGGCTTCAGCGCCAGCGGATCGTTTCGGTGCAGCAGCGGCTGATTCGTCCCATGAAGGACGAGATAGGGGCATCTCGAGCGTTCTAGGCGGATCCGGAGTTGACGGAAACTCGTCGGCGAACTCCGGCACAGGGGGTTCGATCAGCTTGATCTCCGTCGTGTCGGTCTTCGTCTTGTGCGGCGTTGAGCTCTCGTCCCTGAAGAGAAGCTCTTCGCGCCCATCGTCTTCGGCTGGTGCCGCCGATTCTGCGCGCGTCAATTCCCAGTGCGCTTCGTCCTCGTCGCGTTCGACGGCGATGTCGTCCGGTACATGGGCCGCAACTCGATTGGTTTCCGGTGCGGCCGTCCTCGGCTCGGACGATGCCGAGCCTAGCGGAACCGGCTCGGTCGGGATCGGAATGACCGTCGCTTTTCGCCCCGTCTCGGGGATCTGCTCGCCATGGGCTGCCGCTTCGAGCGCCCCGGCAAACTCCCGAGCAGTCGAATACCGCCTCCTGGGATCTTCGTCCATCGCGCGCACGAGCACGCCGCGGATCTCTCCGATGTGTCCGGTCGCCACCGAGCCGGTCAGCGGTCCTATCTGATCGCCCACACCAGATGGCCGTCGCGCTGTGAGGAGCTCGAACGCGATTGCGGCCAGCGAAAAGATGTCCGCTGGCGTGCTCCACGCCTGCGAGACAACGCGCTCGGGCGCGCTGTACGGCCTGCGGACAGGCGCCCGCAGACTCAAACGATCCAGTGCATCGACGACGCCGAAGCCTGTTGCGCGCGCTTCGTCAGGTGTTACGAAGATGTCGCGCGGATGCAATGCGCCGTGCCCGATGCCAGCCGCACGCGCGAAGTCGATCGCAGCCGCGAGCTGGGCGATGAACGGAAGCACCTTGTCGAGGCTCGCCGGCGCGTAATGCCGCATCGCGACATCGAGCGATTCCGCGGCCACGTATTCTTCTGCTCGATACGCGACGGTGCCTTCGACGCCGGCCGCGACCGGCTCGACAATCGACGGATGGAACAGTCCTGCATCCGCCGCCCGTGCGAGCTCGTCGGCCAGTGCCTGCGCCTGTTCGGGAGTGATGTCGAGCCTGAAAACCTTGACCGCGATCAGCCGATCGCGCGTCGGCTCATACGTGCGAAAGACGGGCCCAAGCGCGCCCACTCCGATCTGATGCAGCACACGGAATGGGCCGAAGGCGGGTGGCGGAGCGAATGCCGTTGGGTCGTCTCTGGTCAGCTGCGGGACTCCTCCGCGTTACGGTATGCGGGGCTGGAAAAATGTAACACAGATTCGTGCTGAACGTCCTGGCGCCTGAACCGTTCAGGCGGTGCACGATCGACACGAGACGCGGATGCGCGCTGATAGACGCGGATAAAAGCCGGTCGGACCCCGGTCGAAACCGGCGTCGGGGCAGACGTGCAGAACAGGATCGCAAGTCCCGACACAAAACCCGGCGTGGGGACTTGCGATCCTGTTCTGCAC
>JBKPCD010000189.1:0-5947 GCA_046727175.1 Acidobacteriota bacterium
GTACTTGTGCCGAATCCGGGAGCGGGGGTTTCACGCCGTGCGCCTGTAGTAGTAATTGAGCAGCCCACCGAGTCGTTGCTGTCGATGAACGCGCCCGACACGCTGCATCACAGCAGCGCCTTCAATACGTTCGTTGCCCACGCCTTGGTGATTGCGCTCTTCGTGATAATGTGCCATGAATTCCGCGACGGCCCGTCGGAAATGGCGTTCGCCGAGCGGGATCATCCGGTCGAGGCATTCCTGTTTGACCGAACGTACGAAGCGCTCCGCATAGACATTCGCATTCGGCGCTTGATACGGCGTCCGCATGAGCCGAATCCCGGTGTCTCTGAGCCGGTTTCGAACTGGTTCGCTCCACTTCGCGTCCCGGTCGCAAATCAGTACTCGACACCTACCCTCGTCGGCTATCGTGAGGATTCGCGCCACTTGACGCATGAACGCCTCGTCGGGATGCGGCGTCGAGCCGAGAATCTGCACCCGACGCGATGCCAGCTGGATCACAAAGACCCTGTAGAACATCACTAAGCCCCGCCACGTCCAGACCTCGGTCGTGAAAAAGTCCGCGCCCGCGATCGCGCCCCAATGCGCCCGCAGGAAGGTCTGCCACGACGTCGGGCGGTCCGGCACCGGTGGCATTCCTTGCGCGTTCAACATCCGCGCGATCGTCGATCGCCCGACGCGGTGCCCGAGATTCTTCAGGGCGCCTTGGATCCGCGTGTAGCCCCACGTGGGATTCTCCTTCGCCATCCGGACGACCAGACGGCGCACGTTCGCGAGCACCCCGCGGCGGCTCGATCGAGTCGTTGGGGACGTCCACTTGCGCGCGATCAACCGTCGATGCCACCGCAGCAGTGTGTCGGGTGTGACGATCGTCGCGACTTCACGCCGCGCCTGCCGTCCGAGCCGGTAGGCCTTCACGGCGAGCTTCCGCCGCTCATCATCGGTGAGGCGCAGGCGCCGCTGTCCCAGCTGGCGCCGCAGAACGCAATTCTCTTCGATCAAGTAAGCCAGGACTTCTGCTCCCGCCGATCCAACCAGGCGGTGACGGCGACGAGCAACATGTGCAGGGCCGAATTGTCGATCACGAACGGGAGCTTATATCAGGGCCGGAACGCGATGATGTTCACAACAGGTAGGCTGAGGAATGGGACACTTCGGGCATCGGGGCCAGGCTTGTGCTCGACCTCGAGAACCATATACTCCCATGCGTCCATTGCGTCCATCGCGCCTCCCATTCGATTCGGCAGTTCGGGACCGATTGTAGATCGAACACGAGAAAGGCTGTCCGTTGCAGCCCGAACGCACGAAAGGCCGGCACACTGGTTGCCCAGGGGCCGGCCCTTGTGAACTGAGACGCTCGACTGATTACGAGTAATCTACGAAACGATCGTAGTAGCGGCGATGAATCGCTTCGAGGATTTCGAGATCTGATGGTGATGGCCTCTTGTTCATGTTTGATGTCTACGCTCCTTCGCTATCTCCCGCAGTGCAGCCGCAATTGCGTCTCGGAATTCGGTCACGTCGAGCGATCGTTCTGCGCTGCGAGGGTCTCCGCGCACCGCAATCAAGACCTCTAGCATCATCTTGGCGAAGGAGTAAGCGAGGTCGTCGGCAAGCTGGTCGTATCGATCTTTCTCGTGCTGCGGCTGATCGTCGGTCATACGTTTCTCCGCTCAGCGCGATTGTAGCCCGAACGCATGCGAGGACGTGTCGTTCGTCAGCGCTCAGGCTCATGCGCACCAGCCCTTCTTCTGAAACTGCTGTTTCCAGTTGAGCGCCAGATCCACAGGTGCCGTCTCGCTCCGGTTCGCTTCGCTACCGAGACGTCACCGTTGACGGTGACGGGCGCCTCGCCGCCGATGGGATGCGTCCATAACCGCAGACGGCCACGTGCGCGCCCTTGCGAAGTGCCCAGACTTCGCCGACGTCTCGCGCGTGGCCGTCCCGTTCGAGCACGTTGATGTATGGACCGTGCATGGTAGAGTGCTTTTGCTTGTGCTTCGCCAATATTCCGACGGCCGCCAGAATCCAGCACGGACACGTGGACTTCGAGCCTCGAGCGGGAGACGTTTTGGCTCTCCGACGACTTCATGACGCGAATCACAGGAGAGACTCAGAACGGCCGATGGCGATCAGCGCCAGGCGAGCGAATAGTCTCAGCTGGTTTATTGGCCACAGCGGCCCGATGGGGGCGCGGATGAACAGACCTCGCCAAGGGAACCAGCTGTAGCTTCATTCAGCCAGCCCGTCGGTCGTGAACACATCCGCAACATCTAGATCGTGACTTTCTTTCACTCCTGTCGGAGCGCGATCATCGGATCCAGGGCACTCGCGCGGCGCGCGGGCACGTAGCACGCGAGCAGCGCCGACGTCAAGAGCACGACGCTGACCGCCAGCAATACCGGCACGTTCATCGGGCCCGTTCCGAAGAGCGTACTCTGCATCGCGCGGCCCAGCCCGTAGGCGCCGGCGAGGCCCAGCATCAGGCCGCCGGCGCATAACGTCGCGCCTTCGCGCAGGATCTGCCACCGTACGTGCGCCTGGTCCGCGCCGAGCGCCATCCGTACCCCGATCTCCGGCGTGCGCTGGACGATGCTGAACGCCATCACGCCGTAAACGCCCACCGCTGCAAGCAGCAGCGCAACCGTCGCAAGCGCGCCGTAGAGCACCGCGTTCAGCCGATCCGACGCGAGGCGCTCTCCGACGATCTCCGTCATCGTGCGGACGCTCACGAGGGGCAAGTCCGGATCGATCGTGCGCACCGCCGCGGCGACGTCCTGACGCACGCTGTCTGGATTGCCTGCCGTACGCACTGCCACGGCGGCGTCCAGCCACGGACTCTGCCAGAACGGCAGCATGACCTCGGGTCGACTGACGTCACCGAGCTCCTGGCTGTTGTTGATGGTGTGGTAGACGCCGACAATCTCCCACTCGATCTGCGGCGCCAGCGTCGGCGGGCTGCCCGCCTCGTTCAGCTCGATGCGCTGGTCCAGCGGATTGACGTCGCGGAGGTATCGATCCGCGAATTGCTGGCTCACGAGCGCAACCCGAACGCTGCCTGCCCTGTCGTTGTCCGTGAAGCCGCGGCCGCGCACGATCGTTCCGCCAAACGTCTGGAGGAAGTCGGGCGTCACCATTCGTACGCCCGTAGTCGGGCAGGACGTCGCATCGCACGCCGGCGTCCCGACGAGATGGAACGGCCCGCCGAACGGCGTGCCCTGGACCGGCAGGCCGGTGCTGACGCTCGCGTGCGTCACGCGGGGGACCGTGCGCAGCCGCCCGACCAGGTCTCGATAGAAAGCTTCGATCCGCTGTTGTGAATTCAACCGCTCCCGCGTCACGGGCAGCGAGAACGTCAACGTGCTATCCGTCCGAACGCCAAGATCGACCTGCGTCCGATTCCAGAAGCTGTGGATGGCCAAGCCGGCGCCGGCGAGCGAGGTGACTGCCAACGCGAGCTCGACGACAACGAGCGCCTGGCGCAGTCGGCGTCGACCACTGCCAGCCGACGTGCGGACACTCTGCTTCAGCGTCTCGTTCGGATCCACCCGGCTCGCTTGCCACGAGGGCACCGATCCGAACAACAGCCCGCACGCCGTCGTGGTGACCAGCGCGAACAGGAGGACCGGCACGCTCAGCCGCGGGTCTGCTTCGGATGGCAGCATTCCTCGCGGGATGACCGCGAGCAGCGCCTGAAGGAGCCATGCGGCCGAGATGATACCCAGCGTCCCGCCGGCTACGGCGAGCACCAGACTTTCGGTGAGCACCTGGCGGACGACGCGCGTGCGGCTGGCACCCAGCGACGCGCGAATCGCCATCTCGCGATCGCGCACCGAGCCGCGCGCGAGCAGCAGGTTGGCCACGTTCACACACGCGATCGCCACGACGAATCCCACCGCAGCCAATAGCAGCCAGAGTGTCGTCCGCGTGTCGGCACTCAGGAAATTGTTCTGCAGCGGTTCGACCGAGACGCTGAAGCCCTTGTTCGACTTCGGCACGCGCTGCGCGAGCTCTGTGGCGATGCTCGTCATCTCGTCTTGGGCCTGTTCGATACTGACGCCCGGCTTGAGGCGTCCCATGATCAACAGCCTGCGAGCCGCGTGGTTATTCATCTCGGCGGGCTCGAACGTGAGCGGCATCCAGAGGTCCGCAGGTAACCGGTCGGAGGGCCCCGGCGGCAACACGCCGACGACGGTGTAGAGCCGTCCATCCATGCGGATGTCGCGGCCGACGATACCGGGCTCGGCAGCGTAGCCGCGCCGCCAGAGCCGATTGCTGAGCAGCACGATCTGGTTCTTCCCGGGCTGATCGTCCCCTGGCTGGAAGTCCCGGCCGAGCGCGACGGCCTCGCCAAGCATCCGATGCCCGTCGGGCGTGACGCGACGAGCCCGCACGCGGAGCGGCTCGTCGATGGTCGACAGGTTGAAAGGCCGTGGAGAGAACGGCTCCAGATACTGAAACGACCTCGCGGTTTCCTTCCAAGCGAGATAGTCCCCAGGCGAGACAGCGCTGCGGTCGCCTGGTGGCGTCTTCGACCACACCATCACCAGCTGGTGGGGCTCGGGAAACGGCAGGGGCGCCAACAGTGTGGCGTATACCACGCTGAAGATGGCCGTATTCGGGCCGATACCAAGTGCCAGCGCGGTGATAGCGGCGACTGAAAAGCCGGGCGCCTTCATCAGTCCCCGGACAGCAAACCGCAGATCGGACCACAGCACGCTCATAGCCAGGCTCCAAGCTAGTCGGGCGGTCGCAATTACACAGCCAACGAGAAGTCGCGGAAATCCAGTGAATCCTTGCCGGTTGGTGGAATCCGCAGCGCCGTGCGATGTTCGACCTCGGGACGCGTACGTCCGTCGTCGAACGGAATCCGGGTCTACGCTAGGGAGAAGCAAAAAGGAACAAGGATGAAGGAGGAAGAAAGCTCAAGCTTGCTTCGTCTTCGGCCCGTCACGAGTTTTTCTGGCGAGCGCCACATACCGATGTCCTATCTCGAATCTAAGGATTCCGTAAGCCTGTGCATGCCAGAAAGTCGGGTCTCGCTGTCTTCGTTGATGTTATCGCGGTCTTCGGTGAGGTTCTCGCTCGATGTGGTCTGTCTTCATCTCGCTTGTCGTCGCCCTCCGCGCGTGGGGCCGCTCGCGGCCGGCACTTCACCTCGAGATCCTCGCATTGCGACATCAGCTCCAGATTCTGGAGCGCCTCCTGTTCGTGCTCGTCATCCTCGCTCATGTGCCGGACGTCGACGGTAATGGAAATACGGGTTCCGATGGCGTGCGAATCGGAACGGCACGGATCCTTACCGTCAGTCCGAACGGGACAGCAACCGCGGGGACGCTGTACGTGCACGGCTGGCGCCGACAGTATGCCGTCCGGATCTCGGTATCACGGGGAGGGTTCGCGTCTTGCAGTACCGGGAGGGCAGTCGACAATGGGTCAGTCGCTGAACGAACGTCGACACGACGCGCGATTCGTCGCGCTCGTGATCGACGGGATCCTGTACTCCGCAAGAACTCACGCCTAATGCAAAAACTCAAGCCGCCGCGGGCTCAAGGCGGTATTCGTGATGGAGACCGCCGAGAATGCGCTTGGCGACCACGCGTTGTCCTTCCGGAAGCTGATGGCCCGTCGTCCGCACCGCTGTCAGCGCTGAAGTTTCTGGAATCCCAGGACCGAGACTCGCGTGGGGGCGACCTCAATTGTAATGAGCCACCCACTCGGAGAGGATCTTCCGCAGATGCCGCTCACTCAGCGGAATGAGATGGTCGAGGCATTCGCGACGCGCGGTTTCGATTAGGCGTTCGCAGAACGCGTTCGCCTGCGGAACGCGGGCCGGTGTCTGCAGCACGCGTAGCTTCATTGACTGCAAGACGTTGTCCAGGGTTGGCGAGAATACAGCATCGCTATCGTGTACGACGAACCGGTACGGCTCCTCGCCCGTGAGGAA
>JBKPCD010000190.1:0-13219 GCA_046727175.1 Acidobacteriota bacterium
ACGAAGTACGGGTCCTTGCCTGGATACATCCCGGTTGCGCTGAACCAGATCTGCCGCTTGTCCTCGTCGGCTTTGATGACGGTCCGCACCGGCCAGCTGCCTTTCGTGATCTGATTCGTCACGGCGCCAGTCGTGCCGTCGTAGAGATATAGGTGATTCCACCCGTCGCGTTCGGACATCCAGACGATCTCTTTCCCGTCGTGAGCATCGAAGCGATACTTCTTTCCCGAATAGCAGAAGAACGTCTTGCTCTCTTCGGTGATGATTGCGCGCGCCTTCGCGGTCATCGCATCGATCTCGATGACGCGATAGAGTTGATGTCCCCGCTGGTTGTACTCGAACGTCACGCCTCGACTGTCTTTCCACCACACGAGGGGCGTCTGGTCGTAGGCGTTCGGAAAAAGATCGTTGTCGACGACGAGCTGCTTCTTTGTGTCGAGGTGAAAGATTACCGGCCGTTCGACGTCGAGAACATCGCCAGGTTTCGCGTATTGAAGCGTGGAGCTCTTTGGTTGAAGCTGATCCTCGGGTGAGGATTCCACGTAGTGCACGTAGCGCCTGAACCCCGGCTTGATCCTGTAGACCGCGATCTTCTTCGAATCCGGCGACCACACGAGAGAATTCGGATCGTAGTAGCTTCCTTCGGAACCGTCGCTGCTGAGCAGCGTCACGTCGCGTTTGCCGGCCTCGCGAATCGCGACGTTGTAGTTGTTCACGAGTGCTTCGAGCTTGCCGTCAGGTGACTTCTTCGCCTCGACGCCATTGATGTCGAACTCCGCCCTGACCGGTCCCGCCAGCCCTCCCCCGCCGCGCCCGCTACGCCCGCCGCGCCCGCCGCGCCCAGGTCGATCACGATCGTTTTCGCTCGCACGTGTAATCGGTGAGCCGGCATCGCCAGGGCTCGTTCTGCACGGTCACTTCGATTGCCTGATCGCCTTCGGCAAACGTGAATGCGGTGAAGGGCAGCGTGACCGGCGTGTATTTCTTCTCCGGCTTGATTGCCGCTGAGAGCGCATCCGCGAGACGTTGATGATCGAACGGAGGCTTCTTCTGCTGCGTCATCGCGTCGACAAGCACGAACTCGGTTCCGCCCGGGACGCTCTTGCGGTACCAGAACCGCGAAGTCTTCTCGATCCACGTCGCGGGCTGCGGCACGTTCACCGTCAGGCTCTCGTAGCGCTCGCGCAATCCGATCGCGCGCTGATAATCGGCGACCGTCCCCTGCGCGACCAATTCTGCTGTCACGAGCAACGCCGTCGAGAGGGCTATCGTTGAGATGACGGCAATTCGTCGCATTCAATGCTCCTCGATGAAACCGAGTGGGGGGATTCTACAGGCGTTGGGACGGCGATAGATATTGGAAGCGGTTATGAGCTGATAACTGGCCTTGCGGGGTTCGCGCTCCGAGGCTTGGGCCCGCGGCTCGGAGTCCGAGGCGATCTTCGAATGCGGCTGGGGATTGGTACGAACGACGATGTAAACAGGAGGTCAGGAAATCAGGAGTTTCCCGTTATGGTTCTCCTGATCTTCTGTCCTCCGAATCCACGCCTCGAAGAAACCCGAACGGCGAATCCCGAACCCCGAATCCCGGCACGGCGCGCGAAGCGCGCCTACGCCTTGACAGCCGCTGCTGTCGCCGTCGCCCGCTCATTTGCTGCGGCGAGCAGCATCGTGACCGCCGTGTACAGGACGACCACGATGACGAGCCAGCGGACGGTCTTGAGCTCGAGCGACCGCACGATGTAGGCCGCGATGAGGACGCCGGGAATGCCGCCGAGGGCGAGACCGAGTGCGTTCCGCAGGCTGTACGACCGCTCGCGGATGAATCGCAGGCTCCCCACCGGCATGAGAAATGCGCACGATCCCATCATGATCGGGAACGCGGTGCGCTCGCTCATCCCGAGCAGGCTGACGAGGATCATGCAGGGCGCATACAGGCCGATGCCAAGCGTCATCAATGCGCCGAGGATGAAGTTGCCGCCGACGGCAACCACCAGCTTGAGTCCCTGGACGCCAATCTGCTCGCTGCCCGGCGGGTTGAGACTGAGCTGCTTCATCAGCATGAACAGCGCCGCGGCGAGCAGCGCCGCACCCATGCCGATTTGCACCTTCCGTTTCGACCAGCGGCACACGATGCCCGCACCGAGCCACGCGCCCAGCACGGCAGCAGCAATCATCGAGATCAAGGTGAGCACATCGACCGGAATCACGGTCGTGTAGATGAACGCCTGCACGATCGTGGGGAGCGTGTGACCGACGTTGAGGGTCCCGGGGATGACTCGATCCGAAAGCAGCTTCCAGAATCGAAACATCGCCGTTGTCGTGGCGAACGAGCCGATCCCGAGCGTATCGAAGAAGTTCGTCACCGCACCGATACCGATCTGGAGCGGCGACGGAAACCTTGCGTCGCCGGCGTCATCGTCGGGTCGCCCGGGTGTGTTGCGCGCGGTGACAGCCGTCTTTGCCCATGCTCCGACGAAGACCGCGGTGAGCGCACCGAGGACCGTCAACAACGCGGATATTGGATTCATGCCGTGAGTCTCTCCATCAGGGACAGGCGTGCGAACAAAGGGTAATCCGCCGGGCGGCATCGAAGCAATCACCCGGGGGCAGGGTTTTCCCATTTCCCATATTCGGTCCCAGTCAGGATGCCTTTTTCAGCATCCTGATAAAGGGCCACTGTGCGATACAGTTGGACCCATGGTCAAGAGCTCTCCGCGACTGCCGTTCGCGCTTCTCATACTGTGGGCGTTTGTTCCACAGACCGCACCCGAACGGATCGCTCAGGGCGCGTCGCAGACGGCGGCTCAGGCGCCAGCGCTCGCTCCGTCCGATCGCCTGCCGTTCGACTCGGCCGTGTCGACCGCGGCGCTCCCGAACGGGCTGCGTTACTACATCCGGCGCAACGGCCGACCCGAGAAGCGCGTCATGCTGCAGCTGGCGGTCAAGGCCGGATCGGTTGACGAAGCGGACGACCAGCAGGGGCTCGCGCATTTCCTCGAGCACATGGCGTTCAACGGGACGACCCACTTCAAGCCGGGTGAGCTCATCGCCTCGCTCGAGTCGAGTGGCGCGCGCCTGGGGCCGCACCTCAATGCTTACACGTCGTTCGACGAGACCGTCTACATGTTCGAGCTGCCAACGGATCGCGAGGGGATCGTCGAAAAAGGCATGCAGGCGCTGGCCGATTTCGCCGGCGGCATGTCCCTCGATCCCAAAGAAATCGACAAAGAACGCGGTGTCGTGATCGAAGAATGGCGGGGAGGCCTTGGCGCGGGGTCGCGGATCCGCGATCAGCAGATCCCGGTTCTCTTTTACAAGTCCAAGTACGCCGAGCGGCTGCCGATTGGCAAACCGGAGATCCTCAAATCGTTCACGCCGGATCGACTGCGCGCGTTTTACACCAAGTGGTATCGACCCGATCGGATGGCCGTCGTCGTGGTCGGGGACATCGATGCGGCGAAGCTCGAAGGCCTCGTGCGGACGGACTTCGGACCGCTGGCGAAGCCGGCAACCGCGCCGCCGGAGCGGAGCTACCCGGTGCCGCTCCCGCCGGAGCTGATGGTCAAGGTCGCGTCCGATCCCGAGGCGACGCGGTCGTCCGTGTCGATCCTGCGAAAGCGCGCGAGCGAGCCGCAGGACCGCGTCGCAGATTATCGGCGGACGCTCGTGTATCAGCTCGTCTACCAGATGCTCAACGACCGGTTCGATGAAATCTCGCGCAAGCCGGATGCGCCGTTCCTCAGCGCCGGTGGGTCCGGCAGCCGCCTCGCGCCCTCCGTATCGACGTTCTCGCTCAGCGCCAGCGTCCAGGACGGGAAACTCGAGCCGGGCCTCGCGGCCCTCGCGATCGAGTCGAAACGGGTGAAGGAGCACGGCTTTGGCGCCGCGGAATTCGATCGCGCGAAGCGATGGATCCTCGCGTCGTACGAGCGCGCGTACAACGAGCGCGACAAAACCGAGAGCGGATCGTACGCGCGGGAATACGTCAGTCACTTTCTGGAAGACGAGCCCAGCCCCGGGATTGCGTACGAGTACCGTCTGGCGAAAGAGGTGATTCCTGCAATCACCACGCCGGAGCTCGCCACGGCGGTGAAGACATTGTTCGCGGACGCGAATCGCGTCATCCTCGCGGTGTCTCCTCAGAAGGCGGATCTCGCCGTTCCGACCGAGACACAGCTGAAAGCGGCCGTCGCTGCCGCGGATTCCGTGGCGGTGACCGCGTGGAACGATGTCGGGAGCGGTCGCGAGCTGATGGAGCGGATCCCCGAGCCTGCAGCGGTCACGGCGCGCCGCGAGATGTCCGAGCTCGGCGTAACCATCGTGCGCTTTGCGAACGGGGTTGAGGCGTGGCTGAAGCCGACCGACTTCAAGAACGATCAAGTCCTGTTTTCGTTGACGTCTCCGGGCGGCACGTCACTCGCGCCGCCGGAGAAGTTCCCGGAGGCGCAGCTCGCGACCGCGCAGATTGGCCTCTCGGGAGCTGGCGGCCACAGCGCCATCGAGCTGACGAAGCTCACCGCCGGCAAGATCGTGTCCGCGTCGCCCTTCATCGGACTCACGTCGCAAGGCATCTCGGGCTCGAGCACACCTGCCGACCTCGAAACCGCTCTGCAGCTCCTGAATCTGAACTTCACGACACCTGGCAACGACGCCGAAGCCTTCACCTTGCTCAAGCGACAGCTCGAGGCGGCGTACGCGAACCGCGATCGCAATCCAAACGCGGCGTTCGGCGACAAGATCGCCGAGGTGAACACGATGAATCACTACACCTCGCGGCCGCTGACACTCGCCAGGATTGCCGCGCTCGATCGTGACGCGATGGTTGCGTTCTATCACGATCGCTTTTCAAACGCCGCCGACTTCACGTTTTTCATGGTTGGTGCGTTCAAACTCGATGACGCAATCCCGCTTCTGGCTCGCTATGTTGGCTCGCTGCCCTCGACCGGTAAGGCGGCCAGCACGTACAAGGACGTGGGGATCAAGTTCCCGTCCTCGATCGAAAAGGCCGTCGTGCAGAAGGGGCGGGAGCCCAAGGGCACGACCGTGATCAGCTTCTCGGCAGATCCACCGATCGAGGAGAACGAACAGGGGAGGGCCGAGGCGGCAGCGGAAGTGCTGGAGATCTCGTTGCGCGACATCCTTCGCGAAGAGCTTGGCGAAACGTACAGCGTGTCGGCGGCGCTGTCGCAGCGATTGCCGCTCCGCGGCGGGAACAGCATGGTCGTCAGCTTCGGCGCGGCGCCCGAGAACGTCGACAAGATGGTCGAACGCGTGCTCCAGGAGGTCAGGCGCCTGCAGCAGGAGGGACCATCGGCGGACCTGACGACGCGCGCGAAAGAGAGCGCCCGTCGCGCGCATGAGACAGCGGTGAAGCAGAATTCGTTCTGGCTCGGACGCCTGCAATCCGCGAAGCTGCTGAACCGTGACCCCTTGCTGATCCTTCAGCGCATCGAACGGATCGACGCGATGACCCCAGCGATCCTCCAGGAGACGTTCAAGAAGTACTTCCCGATGGATCGCTACACCGTCGTGACGTTGCTGCCCGAGAAGACGGACAAATGAAAGGCCGCGGGGTCTGAAGACCCCGCGCTACAGAGATGCAGCTCACCGTCTCGAGCGCGGCTGTAGGGCTACAGGTGATGCTCTCGAGCACGTCTGTAGGGCGCGGTCTTCAGACCGCGCCGCCCTAGAGAAAACGAATCACCGCTGTCGATACCGGAATCTCACGGCTACTTCCTCGTCGATCACCAGCGGCTTGACGAAGCGATGAGACGTTCCCGCCCTGGGAACCTCGATGTGCACCGGCAGCACGCCTGCGGCGCGCCGCTGGAGGCTCTGAACGTTGGCTGACGGTGCGTTCGCGGCGGCATCCTGGCTTGCTTCCTTGCGCGCAGTCAGAAAACCGCCCTCTCTGAACGTCTGTGCGGTTTCTGACGACCGCTCATTGATGACCGGCGCCTCGGACGTCACCGTAACCGTCTCCGACAGGGAACCGACCTGCATGGTGAAATCGACTTGTCGCGGACGCTGGTCGAAGATTACCGTGCGCTGGGTTGCCTTGAATCCCTGGAGCTGCGTCGTGATGCGAAGCGGACCGGATGGGACGTTCGAGAACACGTAGAGGCCGCGTCCGTCCGTCACGGCGGATTGCTTCTCGCCCGAGTTTTCGACGACTACGGTTACACCCGCAAGGGCTGCGCCCGATGAATCGACGACGCGTCCGATGATCTGACCGGGCATCGCGTACGCTTCGTCCGTTCCGCCAACAGCAATGCTCAGCGCGCCGAACATTGACGTGTGACGCTCGACCAGCGCCGCCGGAATCACGTCGCCGGCGAATCGATCCGCGCGGTATCGGTCCGGGACGAAGAGCTCCCATTCGATGACGCTGATCGGCAGATCCATCCTGGGCAACATCATCCGCATGTCTCCCTTCTTCACGAAGGGAGTGCCCGCGTGCAGATACACGAACGATACGACGTAGGGACCGTCAGGTCGGACGCCCGGCCGGAGCAAAGGAACGCGCGTGCCGTCCTTTCCATCAACCGGTTTCGCCGAACCACCGGCGACCTCGACCGACAACATAGATGCACCGGGCGGCAGCGAGACTTTGAGGAACGGCTGCGCGCGATTGCGCACCCACAGTGTGACTTCCGTCAGCGCCCGTCCTTCGCTCGTGACGAGCGTCGTCGCGACGGCACGGTCTGCGGCGGCGGCGAGTACCGCAGCATCCGCAAATCGCCTGACCTCCACCGTGAGCGTCGGCGGCGTTTCCATCGTCCGCTGGTAGCGGAAGGCGGCCAGCAACGACTGACGGGCTGTCGACGCCAGGGCGGGCGTGACCTCGCGGACGTCCATGCGCCTGAGGCCAGGCATCTCGCCCGAGGCAATCTCCACCGTGCCGAGTCCTTCAATCGCGACTTCGCCCGTCTCGCGTTGGACCCCGAGAAGCCTTGGGAAGGAGGTCGCGAGCGTGAACGAGCCGCCCGTCGTCGAACGTTCGAGCGTGACGAGGAACTGGTGGCTTCGCTGCGAAGGCGACGCCACGAACAGGACGAGCTGTCCTGGGCGCTCTTCCGTGTGATCCAGTGACGTTCCAGTCACGCTCGTGAGCTCATAATCCGCCGGAAGCTGAATCGTGATCTGCGACGGCTCTCCCTGAACGACGGTCAGATCGACGAGCGTCATCAGCCGGACATCAGCGTCGCCAATCGTGACGAGCGTCGAGAGGTTCGACAGCATCCGCACGTCTCGCTGCGCCGTCATTGGAGCACTGTCCCGCGTCGTCCACGAGACTTGCGTGGGCGTACCTGGTTCGAGCGTCGCCTCAACGATGGTGCGGCTGTTGATCGACGACCGTCGCAAGACGAGGCCCGGGGAGACACGGACGTCCATCTGATCGCCTGGAATGTCGATCGTGGCCATCGCGCTCCCCGCTGGCGGCACCGGGAGCGTGAACGATCCGCGGCCAGGTGCAATGACGAGCGGCGCGCCGGTCTCCAGTGTTGCCGAGAACGGAGACGGTCCGGCCAGAAGGGCGAACAGCGTATCGCCTTCGACTACGAGCGGCAGCGGCCGTTCTCCCAGTCGCGCGTCCAGGAGTGTTGCGCCTTTGATTAAGGGCACCTTCACTGGGCCGCTTCGGAGGACTTCGCCTTCGACCTGAACCGTGGCGCGCGCGATCGCACCGCTCACGCGGACTCGCACGTCCGTTCGCGTCACCGCCACCGGGAGTGGCGGCTGCTCGGGTGCGCCACGACGACGGCTCGCGAGATCGAGCAGCTGGTCGTACTCGATGCGCGCGAGCGTCACGGTGCCCGCCACTCCACGAGGAGCAGTCGACGGCTCTTGCGCGGACAGCGACAGTGACCCGAGCGTGCAGACCAGTGTGAACATCAAGAAGGCTGTCCACGCCGCAGCGAGGTTCCAGCGGATCATCGGGCACCTCCCTTCCTGTAGGTGATATCGACTGACGGTCCGCGGGCTTCCGCTGTCAATTCCGCGGCGAGAAAGATTGCCGGACCGAAATCGGGAAAGGTCACTTCAATCGGTACGGATCCCTGACGAATTCGTCCCGCCTCTCTCTGGAACTTGTCCACGAGCGCTTTGAAATCCTTGGCGGGTTCCGACGGGGGTGAAGGAGGCGGTGCAGGAACGGCGGCCTCACTGGCGATCGGCGTTGTTCGCAAAACGGCACTCCAGGCCCCCGGATCGTTTTCGACCCGAAACGCGCCCGGTCGCGGCTCGATGCTGAACCGCGGCGAATGATGGAGACTCAGGCCGGTTCGCGACACCGGCAGATCGACGGCCGGAAGATCGAGCCGTACGTCGCCCGTGTCGTTCCACGCGGTCGCCCGTTGGAGGTACACTACCTCGACGACGAACGTTGGAGCGTCTTCTCCCGAACGTCCCTTCTGCAGCGGGAGCAGGTAGCCGCCTGCGGGCGATAGTCCCGGCCTGACCGGCCGTCCGGCGAGCGACGCACTCCACAGCACCGACTGAGGCGGCAGGGCGAGTGCGAGAAACGTTCGCTGGTTGTTGCGAACGACATACCGCGCGCGAACGAGCGTCTTGCCATCTTCGCCGAGGAGCGCGTCGTAGCGTGCTTCCTCGACGTTCGCGACGAGCACCGCCTGTGGCGAATATCGGGTCACTGTGACCGTCAACGCCCGCGGCGCGGATCCGGCGAGCGGCCGGTACTGAAACGCCACCATCGACGGCGACTCACGGCCGGCGACGACATCGCCAAGATCCGTTGGATCCGCAGGCTCGAGTCCGCGCGGCTGCCGCTCCGCGATTTCCGCAGGACCGACCACATCGACCGCCACACCGCCGCTCTCGCGCTCTGCCGCCGGAACTCGAATCAGCGGAACCGCGATGGCGCCGTCCCGCGGGGCGCGTGCTTCGGCATGGACGACGATCGAGGCGTCCGCTGCGACTGGCTCGAGGAAGCTGACCGTGAGCACGCCCGCCTGCTGCGTCCAGTCCGCGACCGTCGCGCCAGAGACCTGGTTGACGATGATGCCGTCGGGCACGGCGAGCGCGATCTGACTCGCGAGTCCCTGAACGACATCGAGAAGCACGCTCGCGGTGACCAGCGTGCCGTCCTCGCCGAGCGCGACGAGCTCGGTGACACGGCCGCGCACGCGGAGCGGAAGCCCGGCGCGTCGATCGTCGACCCTGCGCTTCCACGTGAAGACCATCGGGCGTGATGGATTTCCGTAGACGATCCAGCGGCTCTCGCCGGCGGCCTCCGTGTGTTCCGCCACGAAGCCGTTGGCGACCGAAAGCTCGACGCCCGTGCGCGGAATGACGAGCGTGACCGCGGACAGTGCTGAGGAGCACGGCGGGAGCGTCATCGATTCGGTGCCGGCCGAGGTCGTCAGCGGGACGACGACATCGAGCGTCAGCGCGGCGCGACCGGCGCGGGAGATGAGAAGTCGCGTTCCGCTGCCGGCCGGGGTCTCGCGCCCGTCGGTGCGCGCCGCTGCTGCCGCAACGAGCCTCGTGGGACGTCCATCGAGACGCGCGTCGCGCACGAGCACCCCGAACGGTGTCTGGACGCTCACCCAGCCCTCCTTGAGGACATCGATCGCGAGCCGTGCTTGCCCGGTCAGCACGTCTCCCGCGACGCGAAGGTCGTAGTCGACGCGGCTAATCGTGGCGTCGACAGGGGGTGCCGCAGGGTCCGGCAGCGGCGGATAGGCGCGGCTGCGCAGCGCGCGATATTCCTCCACCGGCAGCACGACCCAGCCATCCGTTCGCGGGTCCTGTGCTCGCGCTGTATGTACGCACATCGCCGTCGCGCAGATGGAGATCACCAACGCTTTCATCGTTGCCTCCGTATTACTTCAGACGTTGGTCAGTGCGTTTCTGGCCGCACTACGCGGAGTCGAGGCGCTGCGAACCAGATTTGTAACTCCTCACCACAGCGCGGTGTGTGCAATCGGCCGGCCCGATCGCTCCACTTCATCGCCCGCTCATTCGCAACTGTCTGGCAGCAGGAAGCGGATGAGGATTCGCCAGGAATTCCTTCGATTCACGACGACGGAAACGGTCGACGACGCAGCGTTCTGAGGCCGCGGACGATCCATCGCATTGAAATTTTTCCCCGACCGGATCCGATGGGAGGGATCAGCGCGTCCCTCGGCCCCTCGGCGTCTCTCAGCGTTGAAATACCGCGAGTGGCGAGGAATGGGACTCCGCTTTCCACTGCGCGCTTATAATTCAGAATTCCCTTTGAGCGAATGCACGTGAACGATCGCAAAACCCAACAGCGATGACCGGAGCGACAGACGGAATGCGAGTGCGTTTCTGGGGTGTTCGTGGATCCGTACCGTGGGCGATACCCGCGGCCATCGGGCACGGGTGCAACACGCCCTGCCTCGAAGCCTCCAATGAGATCGGCGGCGAAACGGTCGTTTTCGACGCGGGCTCGGGCATCGTCGGCCTCGGTGCGGCGCTTGGCGGCGAGCCGAAGGAGATCACAATAATCCTGACCCACTACCATTGGGATCATCTGCAGGGGCTGCCCTTTTTCAATCCGCTCTACGCGCCCGGGTGGAAGCTGCGCGTCTTCGCGCCAGCGTTCGAATCGCACGACCCCGAATGGGTGAACACGATCTTTCGATCGCCATTCTTTCCGGTTCCGTACGAGCGGCTGCCGAACCGCCCGACGATTCAGCTGATCGAAAAAGGCGAGCTGCGCGCCGGCGGCCTCGAGATCGCGGCGATCCGGCTGAATCATCCGGGCGGCGCGTTTGCGTACCGCGTCCGCGGGATGACGGGCGATCTCGTGTACGCCACCGATCACGAGTTCGGCGCCCCCGAGTTCGACGAACCGCTGGCAGAGTTCGTACGTGGAGCGGCTGCGCTCGTGATGGACGCGCACTTCACGCCGGAGGAACTGACGCAGCATCGCGGGTGGGGCCACAGCGACTGGCGGCAAGCGGCCGAGTTCGCGGCTGCGAGCGACGTTGGTGGGCTCTGGCTGTTCCACCACAAGCCCGGACGCACCGACGAACAGCTCGTGCGCATCCGCGCGGACGCGTGCCGCATTTTCAAAGCGACCGACACCGCCAGCGAGGGGGAAGCGCTGTTGCTGTAAACGCGTTAGAAGCTAGAAGTTAGAGCGATCGTGCAATTGCTCGGGGCCCAAAGCCCAAGCCATGAGCGCCTGGGATCTCAGCCGATATTCACGACAGGCACGATCGGACCAGGATCCTCCCGGTCGGTGTACATCACTCGTTCGAGGAAGAGCCCCGCGGCTGGGGCGCTGAGGGCCGCCGGCGTCACGCGACCATCGGGTGCTCTGTCGCCACTCAGCCAGCCAGCGGCCTCGTCGACGCGCATCTCGCGCCGGCCGACCGCCACAAGGATGCCGACGATGCGGCGCACCATCTTCCACAAGAAATGTGAGCCCTGAATCCTGATCAGAACCAGTGCCCCCGCTTCGGTGATCTCCAGACGGTCGACGAGCACGCGCGTCGACTTCTCTTCCGGATCATCGTCCGTGAAGGCGGCGAAGTCCTGCATCCCGCGAAACGCGGATGCAGCCTCACGCATCGCTGCGAGATCGAGCGGTTCACGGATCCACCACACAAACGCCTTGGCAAAAGCGGTACGACGACGGGAAATCTGATACAGGTAGCTGCGTGCACGTGCATCATGACGTGCGTGGAACCGGTGGGGCACCTTCTGGATCTCGAGCACGTGGATGTCTGCTGGCAGCTCGTCGTTGATCCTGCGCCGAAGTGATTCCGACGGCAGATTGGTGTAGACATCGAGGTGTGCGACCTGCGCCAGGGCGTGAACTCCGGCATCCGTGCGCCCGGATCCGTACAGCTCGAACTCGTGACGGCCGGTCGCCGTCCGGACCGCCCGAGTCAACTCTCCCTGCACCGTTCGCGCGTTCTTCTGGATCTGCCACCCGCTGTATCGCGTTCCGGCGTACTCGATGGTCAGCTTGAAGCGAGACATCTGTCCGAGGTGCTGCCCGCTAGCGTAGCTGGCTCGAGCAGTTGGCGCGCGTGCCGACGAAGATAGGTCGCCTCATCCGCGCGAATTGCCTCGCACCTTGTCGGCCAGCACTCGGAATCGCGGGTGCGAACGCAGCGGATCGAGAAGCGGTTCGACCGGTAGCATCCGCACCTGCCAATCGCGCGCCTGATACGCCTGCTCCAGCAAGTCGATGGCGCGATCGTGCTCACCAAGTGCGATGTGGATGATCGCGAAATGCCACGGGGAGAGGTTCTGTTCTCGCGAGAGCCGCTCCAGGGTGTCACGCGCCGCGGCATGACGGCCGCTGACCGCATCGATGTAGCCCCTCAGCACTTCCTGCTGCAATGTGCTTCCGGCGCCCGGCACACTCAAGGCTTCGGCGGCCTTGTCGTAGTCGTGCTTCTGAATCTCCGCCAGGGCGAGAAAGAAGTACGCATAGGCGAATCGTGGGTTCACGTCGAGAATGCGACGGAATTCAGCGATCGCCTCGTCGTACCGACGAGCCCAGTACAGGATCGTGCCGGCAACGATCTGGGGAGCCGATGAAAGAGGGTCGAGCTCTTCGGCCTGTCGCGCCTCTCGAAGCGCTTCATCGAAGCGCGCTTCGAACCGCAGGTGCTCAGCGTACAACCGGTGGGCGGCTGCGTAGCTCGGGTTCAATTCGATAGCGCGCCGATAGTGGTGGCCGGCTGTCTCGAAATCCCAATAGTAGGAAGCGAGAGCTGTCGCGAGACACACGTGCGCTTCGGCGAGGTCGGGGTCGATTTGCAGCGCACGTTCTGCTGCCGCCTTCGACCGGGAGTAGCCATCGGCAGTGCGCACTGCCGCCAGCGCCGCGAGCACCGAGAAGGTATCGCCCAACCCTACCCAGGCTTTCGCGAACGCCGGGTCCAGATCCAGCGCCTGCTCGAAATAGTCCTTTGCTTCTTTGGCGGCGTCCACGTTGCGCTTCTCCAGAAAATGGCGTCCTTTCAGGTAGAGCCCGTAGGCATCCGCACTGGTCGTGCCCATCTGGGACAACCGGTGTTCCGGACTCTGCACCTGCATTCGGAGAGCCTCCGCCACCTGCAGCACGATGTCACGCTGGACGCCTTGGAAATCGCCGACAGCCGCCGTGTAGTTCCTGGTCCACACCTGTTCCTGACTTCTCGCGTCGACAAGCTGCAACGTGATCTTCAGTTGGCCGTCGGTTTTGCGCAGGCTGCCCTCGAGAACA
>JBKPCD010000191.1:0-8972 GCA_046727175.1 Acidobacteriota bacterium
GATCGCCGTACCCCGGCGCCTTGACGGCGGCCACCTGAAGCGTGCCTCGCAGCTTGTTCACGACGAGGGTCGCCAGCGCCTCGCCTTCCACATCCTCCGCGATGATCAGCAACGGGCGGCTGGCGCGCGCGACCAGCTCCAACACAGGGAGGAGGTCCTTCATCGAACTGATCTTTTTTTCGTGGATGAGCACGACCGGGTTCTGCAGCACGACCTCCATCCGTTCGGGATCGGTGACGAAGTACGGGGACAGATACCCGCGGTCGAACTGCATCCCTTCGACGACGTCGAGAGAGGTGTCCATGCTCTTGGCTTCCTCGACCGTGATGACGCCGTCTTTCCCCACTCGCTCCATGGCTTCGGCGATGATCCGCCCGATCGTCTCGTCATGGTTCGCCGAGATCGTTCCAACCTGGGCGATCATCGGCCGGTGACGGGCTTGGACATCTTCTCGAGGGCACTCGTGATCGCCTCGACGGCCCTCTCGATGCCGCGCTTGATTTCCATGGGGTTGCCGCCACCGGTGACGTTCTTTGCCCCTTCGCGATAGATCGCCTGCGCCAACACGGTGGCTGTCGTGGTGCCGTCGCCGGCGATGTCCGAGGTCTTGCTCGCGACTTCCTTGACCATCTGCGCGCCCATGTTCTCGAGCGCATCCTTCAGCTCGATTTCCTTCGCGACCGTGACGCCGTCTTTCGTGATCGTGGGCGAGCCGAACTTCTTGTCGAGGATGACGTTGCGCCCCTTCGGCCCAAGGGTGACCCTCACCGCGTCGGCCAGGCGGTTGACCCCGCGAAGAATGCCCTGCCGCGAAGCGTCGCCGTACACAATCTGTTTTGCCATTCCGTGTCTCCTATCGTTCAGCCGTCGCCTCGGCGATCACTTCTTGTCTTGGCGACCTCTGAGCTCGGGCTCGAAGTATTGACCGCTGGTGACTTCTTGTTTGTCGTCAACCGTGATCGATGACGGCCAGTACTTCGTCTTCTCGCATGATGAGGTACTCCTCGCCATCGAGCTTGACCTCATGATTCGTGTACTTGCCAAACAGGATCAGATCGCCTGCCTTGATATCGAGGGGAACAAGCTGGCCGTCCTCCCTCACCTTGCCATTGCCGGCGGCGATCACCGTGCCGCGTTGCGGCTTCTCTTTCGCCGTGTCCGGGATGATGATCCCGCCGCTTTGCTGCTCGCCCTCTTCGAGGCGTTGAACGATGAGTCGATCGTGCAGCGGTCTGGCATTCATGATTCAACTCCCACCTGTGACGAAACGGGTGGATCTTCGAAGCGACGTCGCCAGTTCAGGCTCCGCGGGCGTGTGCTGGTTTCTCTCCCACAAGCTACCCCTTTGCGCACCCGAGCAGGTGTACACAACAGAACAGCCGCTCTACGGGCGGTCGCGGCGGCTATTACGTGGATGTGCGAAACGATACAGTCGGATGTTGGCCTTTCAGCTCACGTCGTAGCACGCGCGAGGTCAGAAGGCTGGAGGAGAGATGTCTGAACGGAATGGCGACAAGGCTCGATTCCAGAAGAACAACGCACAAGAGAGAGAACCATCATCGTCAGTGCGCGTTCCCGAAGGGTATCCGCCTGGGAGACCAGCAGCGGATCGCTCCAGGAACAAGAAGTCGTCGACAGCCTTCGTCCATTCCTCGCAGCGGGTGCGCGATTGATTGTCGCGAATTTGTGGGCTGTGGACGATCAGTTCAGTCTCAGCCTCATGCGCGAGTTCTACAGCGCGCTGACAGCCAGCGCCGACGTGGGCGAATCGCTCCGCCGCGCGAAGCTCCGGATGATCCAACTCTTCGGAGCTGACGTTGCGCCGAAGCTGTGGAGTGGGCTGCTGGTGTACGGTGACGCTGCAACCACCATCACCACGAGCCGGCAGACCGGTTTGTAGGAATTCCGCTTTGGCCTTCTCACCGAAGAGCAGCGCCGGCACGGTGTTCGAGAACGTGACGGGTCTGATCGACACCCGGTTCATGGGTGCCGAACCAAACACGCCCAAGCTACGGCAGGAGCATGAAGCCGCTGTTATGATGAGTAAAACGCCATATGTGAAAGGGCCCCTCGAGTCAAGACACACGTCCAGTGAGCGCGCGCGGCCGGCCGCTCGTGAGCACGCCCGGCGCATCAGCCGATCCGGGCGCGCGCGGCGAGCCGCGACGGACGCGCGCGGCGAACGGGTTACCAGGGTCAACCAACGTCACGGTTCCTCCGCATGCGCTGGGCGCCTGACGTCTGTCACGCATCTATCCGAGCACTCTTCGCTGAGCACTCAATCTCAGGTTGGACCACGAGCGGCATCATTCAGAGGTCGACCCACCGGGGGTCATGCGTTTTGCCGATGCACGCTCGTGGAGAGGACGTCATTCGCTCCTGGAACGCGGAGAAATCACGCTCCGGGCAGCCACGACAAAATCCGGCAGAACGCGAAAGGTCCCTATCAGCACCAAGCGCTTACGCGCCGTGATCGAATGGTTCCGGACCGAAGGCAGCGGGAAGGCCAGGCCGGGAAAGGCACCGCTCATTGTCGACCAGGCCGGCGAGTCCATCGGCGGGTTCAGGACATCCTGGGAAACCGCGGTGCTCAGAGCTTACGGCTAGACGCCGACGAAAGGCCGCCCTCTAAGGGATTCCAAGACGAACAGCCTGACGCCTGAGGCACGTAAGGCGTTCAACGCGATCGACCTGCATTGGCATGACGTCCGGCATGAGTATGCCTGCCGGCTGGCCGAGCGGGGCGTGCCGATCACGAAGATTCAGTACCTGCTGGGGCACGCCTCGGTCGTGACGACCGAGCGGTACATCCATCACACACTCGCCGAGCTGTCGAAGGCCGCGGCCGTGTTGGAGAGCGGTGGAGTGTTCGATCCGAGCAGCGAGCCGAAAGTTGGGAGACCGGTTCCGCCGGTCCCCGATTCGGCGTCTGCTGA
The DNA here is from genome assembly GCA_046727175.1 of Acidobacteriota bacterium. GTDB lineage: Bacteria > Acidobacteriota > Vicinamibacteria > Vicinamibacterales > 2-12-FULL-66-21 > JBKPCD01. The sequence continues at coordinate 2,937 of JBKPCD010000191.1, forward strand.
GGCTCGGGGCAAACAAGTCCACTGACGTCTCGCTCGCGGTTGACGTATGGTTGACATTATAGCTACACTTGGTGGCATGGAGACCGTAGCGATCGAGTACCCATCGACGATGCTCACAAGTCCTACAGGGGACACCACGGTTCCGGCTCCGTTGCGGCCTTACAGGCCGACCGTGGCGCGCCCATCCGACGTCAAGAACCTCAGGCGCCTGCCTGAACTGACGGTGGTCTGGACGAAGGGGATTGACGCGCTGCTGTCCCATCGCACGTTCCTGCGAATCCTGGCAGACCGCCTCAACGACACACCAGAGCCCTCGAAGATCGTATTTCTCTTCCAGACGAAGGGCCGGAAGACGGACGATCGCGAGCGAGCGCAGGAACTTGTACGACTGTTCAAGTACTTTACGCGGCCGTTCGATCTCGAGGTGGCGCAGGGTATCGAGGCGGGCGCGGACACGTTCAGAGAAGCGGTCGCCAAGATCGTCGCAAGCCGGGAGCGGGCGGTACAAACGACGGAGCGGCCTGATCATCTCGGCAAGCTGAAACGCGTCATCGAAGCCACCGAAGACCTCCGACAGAACTCAGGAAAGCTGTCTGCGAACAACGTGGCGTCTGTCTTTGGCTTGTCGGTGGCAGAACTAGCCGCCTTGATCGGACGGACGCGCCAGGCGCTGTCGAAGACACCAGACGCAAACTCGCTCCACCCGCTACTTCAACCATTCGAACGAGTGGCTCGGCTGCGCGCCGTCCTCAGCAAGGAAGAATTTCGACAGTGGCTCCACTTGGCGAACGACGACCTCGAGGGGCGGACACCGCTTGAGCTGATCCGGCTGGGGAAGGTCGCAGTAGTCGCCGAGCTCGTGGAGGACATGCTGACAGGGAGCCCGAGTTGACGGACGCCGCGGGGAGCGACTTCGTCAAGCTCCTTGAGGACGTTCCGACCCGGCCGATGCGGCGGCGACTTGTCCGGTCCGTCGCCGCGCTCGACTTCCTCGAAGGTATCCCACCGCGATTCCTGTTCACCTCGGGGCGACCGGGCCGCTGTAACCCGCAAGGTGTGGACTGTTTGTACTTCTCGGAGACCGAGCGCGTGGCGGATCTCGAGTATCGTAGCCGGTTTGCCGGCGTCGGCGCACTACCGAGCCAATTACGTTTCCCGCCCAGGTCGATCTCAAGCACGTCGTCGATCTCTCAAAACCATCCACCCTCAAGGTGTTTGGCCTGTCGACGGAGGACTTGTTTGCTCCGTGGCGGAGTGCATCATTGCCGACACGGTTTCAACGGCTCGGCCACGCCATCAGCAAACAACGCCGCGTGAGTGCGATTCGATTCCCGTCCGATGCCTGCCGGCGCGCAAGGACGAAGGGGTGGAACGTGGCAATCTTCCCCGGTGCGATCGCGGTGCCGAGCTCTGTCCGGATTCTCGGTCGATCCGGAGCAACGTTAGAGATGCTGCCGGAGTCATCCCCGGGCAGGGGCTCGCCGGCCCATTGACCGAGTTGTCGGATCTCTTCAGGAGATCGTTTTGCTTTCTCGGCACGATGACCGACGAGAGACGCTGGCAGGACCGGCGCGGTTTTCGGGCGAGACGTTCGCCGCAATTCAACGAATTCGGGAGATGACGCAGGTTCGCTTCAACAGCCTATGAACGAAGAAGAGGTCAAAGCGCGTGTTGTGCTCCCGTGGCTTCTTGACCGGGGCCTCGCGCCTGAGGAACTCCAGTTCGAGACCTCGTTCAGCCTGCGCATCGGCACGAACGACGTTGTGATCGGTGGGCGACGCAACAAGGCACGCCAGCACGCCCGACTGGATATTCTCGTCCGACGCCGTGGGGTAAACCTGCTGGTAGTCGAGGTCAAAGAGGGTACGAAAGCGTTATCTAACGATGACCGGATCAGGCCATTTCGTACGCCAGGCTCCTGCACCCCGGGGCACCGTTGGCGCTGGTCACGAATGGGAAGGATTTCCAGCTTTACGACGCGATCACGAAAGAACCCATTACACCCGAGAACATCCATTTCCCCGATGGCGCCACGCTCGCGCTGCCCACTGAGGCGCGTCTTGAGGCCCTGCGGTTGTTCTTCGGATTGTCGCCAGAGAACCTGGCCCTTTTCGCGCGTGCGCAGGCCGACCGGTTGATCGAGCCGCTCTTGGGTGGGCCAGACGACTACGCGGCCGTCTACATCCCCGAGACACACGTTGAACGCGAAGAATTGATAGCAGCGGCGAAGGCATTCCTGGGCGGCTCGCGACCGCTTTTCGTGCTTGCCGGCGAATCGGGAATGGGCAAGAGCTGCATCATGATCGACCTCGCGCGCGCAATCGCAGACGTGGGCCACGCGGTCCTCTTCTTCCGGGGCGCCCTTGTCCAAGGCAACATCCTCGACGAGATTTCCGGGGAGGTCGAATGGGCCTTTGGCGCTCAGCGCGGCTCGATAGATACGTTGCGCCGTCTTGCGGAGAACACCGGCGACAAGCCGCTCGTCGTCATGATTGACGGCGTCGAGGACTGGCCGTTTCCGACCAAGGTGCAGAATCTCGTATCGCTCGCCGCTCACGTCGGCGCCTTGAACGTCCGTCTGATCGTCAGCTGCAAGACGGCTAGTTGGGAACTGTTCACTCACGCCTTCGGCAGCCGCACCGGCATAGAAACCCGAATCCACGGCGCCGCCGAAGTACGCGAATTCTCGGCGCAAGCCGGGCCATTCTCGCCCCGAGAATTCTTCCGGGCCGTGGACAAGCATCGAAAGTCGTACAGGATTGAGAACGGCGGTTTCGATCCGGCCGCCATGCGCGAGGCGCAACGCAGCCCCTTTGTGCTTCGCCTGATGTTCCAGGTTAAAGCCGCCGAATCCCAGGCTGAAGCGGCGCCTCGATTCGGCGGCGGTGCTGGCAGAATCGCTTTCGATTCACCGAGCTTTTTCGAGAAGTACTTGCGCCTCTGGCTCGGCGGACGGGACAAGAAGAAGTTGCTGTCAGCACACTAATCGCGACCGCGAAAGTGCTCTTCGAGAACGATCAGGAGTGGGTGGAAGAGCACGCGCTACCTGCCGCATTGGGCCTGCGGATCACGGAGCAGTTACCGAGCATCCTCTTCGAACAGCGCCTCCTGATCGGTGCGGGCGAGCCGGGCCTGCGGCGCATCGGATTCGGGTTCGGCTATTGCGCAACTACATCATCGCGTTTCACGTCCGGCGGTGGCCGGGAATGCCGGCTGATGACTTTGCCAAGGAGTTCCTTGGCGCTGCGACCTCCAGCCTTCGTGCCGAACTGTTGAACTTCTACTACCCGTTCGCCCCTGACGCCCAAAAGCGCGTTGTGGATTCCCCTGTTCGCATGCACGCGCTCGATTACCTGAATAAGTACGTCGCTCTGATCGATGAGTTTCCCGCGCTCCGAGATTCGTTTGCACCGCAGACGCGCGGCAGGATCAGTTCGTGGGCGAACTGCGCTTTCCGCCGCGCATAGGGATGTATGGGTTTCGGGCCATAGACGACCGCGAAGAGGAGGTCTTGCTGATTCCGGTCGACGCCAATGACGAGCGGTCAGTACGGCTTTTCGTCGCCGGAGTCGATGCGCCTCACTATTACGGTTTCGTCGACGACTTTCGTGCCGTAATCGCCGCGGATCGCATTCGGTCGAGCGAGGTGACAAACCAGCTCGAGGAGATGATCAAGAAGGGCCGATTGAACGAGGCAGCAGCCCCGGAATTGGCAGAAGAGCTCATCGCTTGCGTTCTTACCTCCCACAGCTTCTTCGCCGCATTCGTCGATCCGAAGACGAAGCAAATTCGCTATCCCGTCGATCTTGGTCAGGTGATGATGGCGCTCAGGCGCGAGTTTCTGTATCGCCATTTCCGCGACGAAGCCGTGGATGCAAAACGCCAGCGCGGGGGCTCCAGGACCGACTCGAGAACCGCGGGCTCGCACCACGGAATCCGCGAGCACAAGGCCTTGAGCGCAGCGATCGTCATCGCGTGTCGTCCTACTCAGTGATCTTTGTTGATGCTGGCCGCGACAGTGGGTCTCTGATTGCGGAGCGGCGGGATGCGGCTGAACGTGGCGGCTGATAGCGTCGCGACTGCCGACGCCTCGACAGGCTCAGGGTGCTGAGCCCGTCGAGTGTGCCGTGAGGAGGTGGCCACGAAGACGTCGGCGACTAACGACGTGTCAGAGCCTACGATTCTGCGAGCTCGAAGCCCGCCGCTGCCGCTTGATTACCGCACCCCCGCCAGTTGCTTCTGGTCTTCCACCTGGGTCTCGATCTGGACGCGGCGCGGCTTGACGCTTTCCTTCAGCGGCAAAGTCAGGCGCAGCATCCCGTGCCGATGCGAGGCGGTCAGTTTCTCGAGGTCGAGAAACTGCGGGATCATCAACGTCTGCTCGTAACGCGAGATGTTCTTGTCTCCTTCGCTCGGAACCTCGGCGCGAATGGTGAGGTTGTTGCCCGCGACCTCGAGGGACACGTCCTTCGGATCGATGCCGGGCAGCGGCACGTCAACGCGCCAGCCGTCATCCGTCTGGTTCACGTGGAACGACGGCGACGGACCCGTAGCCGTAGCAGTGCGGGTGGGCAGATCGCTCCAGAACTGGTTGAAGAGACGATCCACCTCACGCTGGAAATTGAAGACGTCATCGAACGAATTCCAACGGGTGAGACCAAACATCGCGAACCTCCTTGCTTTAACAAGACCTCCGACAGGTTATATACGACATGCTTGTTTAACTGTCAAGTATGCTGAGTGTATCATTATCAATGTTCAGAAAGGCGGAAGGATCGTAGGTATAAACTTCAGTGCATCTTTAAGTTACAGGCTTTAGGTGTGTCGCTTGGCGACACCCGCTATGGCTTTGTGGTGGCCAACGATTGGCTATCGGGTATCTACCAGCGACGTGGTGGGCTGAACGAGCGGTCATCGAAAGACGCGAAGAGCTCTTCGACAAACTCGTCGAAGAATGACGACCGCGTGACCGTCACCCAGATGCTGGGAACACCGGACGAAGAGCGCCGCGAACTCAAAAGCGATTCGGCAAACGGCCGCGAGACGATCACGTGTCGAACGACGACTGGTCTGGCACGAGAGTCTCGCAGTTGCTGGTCGTACCGCCGACGGCGTTCGGGATCGGCCAGCGCCTCATATGCTTCGCAAACGCGCTGGAATTCAACAGGCGAGGAGCCAGCGCCAACATCCGGGTGGTAGCGCCGCGCCAACGCTCGAAAGGCGCTCCGGATCGTCTCCTCGTCAGCATCCTCGGCGATACCGAGCACAACGTAGTAATTCATGTGCTTCTCGACGATAACGGTCCTCGGACTGGATCAACATTTAGCACTCCGCCAGGGATACTCGCAACTGTCGTAAACACACGGCGGCAGCAATGGAACGACATCCACGCCCTTGGCGCCCGTTGTTGAACGACGCACCAAACCCGTGGCGCGATACGTTCGCCGAGCGGAGTCGGTGCACGCCGTATCGCTCATTTCAACCAGACCGGGGGAGGGCTCACGAGGAGGGGCGATGATCAGCGACGCGGCACGCAGCATCGTCGCGACTCTGCTTGGAGCCGCCAACGTTTCGCCGACGTTCTCAGAGGAACTAATGCCGTGGATTCTTCACCGTCTCCAGAATGATGTCTCCACGACGGGCGGAGAATCGAGGGAACGCGGGTGGACGGCAGTGAACCAAACGGAGCGACGTAACCACCTGTGCCTCAAGCGCTTGGAACCAGAAGTCGCGCGCCACCACGTTAGAAACAGACCTTGCTCCGAGGTCGAATCCCTGCCTCCCAGCCACGAAATCCCTCACATCTAAGAACTTACCGACTGACGCACGAAACGCTATCGTCGTTCGAAAGGCCACGTTTGTTCGGGTCGAGTCAACGATCGACAACGTCCACAGCTTCAAGTATTTGCAAGACGGAGCTAGTGTCCTGAGTCAGAGATTCGCTCACAATATCGCGCGACACTGGCAAGAATCTCGTCGGCGGTTTTGGTCCAGACAAACGGCTTCGGTGATTCGTTGGTCATGGTCAGATACTCG
>JBKPCD010000192.1:0-23681 GCA_046727175.1 Acidobacteriota bacterium
GCACTCCTGGACTGGTACCGCTCGGCGGTGGTTACGAGCTCTTCGGATCGACCACCTCCTTGACGGTGTTGAGTTCTCAGCCGTTGACCGGCGCCAAGAGCGGGTGGCGCGTGATCGTCCGCAACAACACCGGTTCGGATCTGCTCAACGTACAGGTTCGGTTGTTCGTGACGTGCGCCGTCATGCGGTGAGGTGAAGCGAGAGTGATAACGGAACGGGAGAGGCAATACAGGAGGATGGGCGGGGAACAACAGGAGGAAGGGAGGAGGGGAGAAAACCATTTGATGTCTTCTCCCTTTCTCCCTTTCTCCTCTTTTCCGATCTTCTCCCATTCTCCTGTGTTTCCTCCGTTCTCTGTGAGTCAGCACTTCTCGGAACGATATAATGCTCTCGTATGAAAAGTGCCGCAGCGGACACGGCCAAGCAGCGCTGGGAGCGTGAAGTCCTGCGACCGGCGCTCGAGAGATCTCCCGAGCGCAAGATCCCGTTTACGACAATCTCCGGTTGGCCCGTCGATCGTCTCTACACTGCGGACGACCTGCAGGATCTCGAGCACCAACGCGACCTGAACAACCCAGGGGAGTTTCCGTACACCCGCGGCATCCACCCGACCGGCTATCGCGGCAGGTTGTGGACGATGAGGCAGTTCGCCGGGTACGGGACGCCCGAAGAAACGAACGAAAGGTACAAGACGCTGCTGCGCGCGGGTGGCACTGGCTTGAGCGTCGCGTTCGATCTGCCGACCTTGATGGGACGCGATCCCGATCACGAGCTGTCACTGGGCGAGGTCGGGAAGTGCGGCGTCAGCATCGTGTCGCTGGCGGACATGGAACGTCTCTTCGACGGAATCGCGCTCAGCGACATCACCACGTCGATGACGATCAACTCCCCGGCGCCCATGATCTTTGCGATGTATCTTGCGGTCGCAGAGAAGCAGGGCGCCGACTGGAAGCGCCTGTCGGGGACCATCCAGAACGATATCCTGAAGGAATTCATCGCGCAGAAGGAATACATTTATCCTCCGCGGCAGTCGATGCGGCTCGTGACCGACGTCTTCGCTTTCTGCGCGAAGGAAGTGCCACGCTGGAACACGGTGTCGGTGAGCGGCTACCACATTCGCGAGGCGGGCTCGACGGCGTTGCAGGAACTCGCCTTCACGCTGCGCGACGGCATCGAGTACGTGCAATACGGCGTGGACGCAGGCCTCGACGTGGATGTGTTCGCGCCGCGCATGTCGTTCTTCTTCAATTCGCACAGCGATTTCTTCGAAGAAATCGCAAAGTTTCGGGCCGCACGGCGCCTGTGGGCGGACGTCATGCGGGATCGCTTCGGCGCACAGGACGAGCGGTCGTGGAGGCTGCGCTTTCACTCCCAGACGGCCGGCGTTTCGCTCACCGCACAGCAGCCGTACAACAATGTGGTCCGCACGGCGCTCCAGGCGCTTGCGGCCGTGCTCGGCGGGACCCAGTCGCTCCACACGAACTCGCTCGACGAGGCGCTTGCGCTGCCGACCGCCGAAGCAGCGACGCTCGCGCTTCGCACCCAGCAGGTCATCGCCTACGAGAGCGGCGTGGCGAACGTGGTGGATCCGCTCGGCGGATCGTACTTCCTCGAGCGGCTGACGCTCGACATGGAGGCAGGAGCCCGGAAGTACTTCGACGCCATCGATCGCCTCGGCGGGATGGTCGAAGCGATCGAGGACGGATATCCGCAGAGGGAGATCGCGGAGGCGTCGTACCGTTTCCACCAGGCAGTCGAGGCGCGCGAGAAGATCATCGTCGGGGTCAACGACTTCGTGCAGGAAGACGAGCCGCCGGTGCCGATTCTCTACATCGACGACACGACAGCGGCGCGACAGCTGGCGAGGCTCGAGGCGCTCCGCACAACGCGCGACAACGACGCGGTCCGTCGATCGCTCGACGCCCTGCGCGAGGCCGCGCGCGGTTCTGCGAATACGATGTATCCGTTGCTCGACTGTGTGAGGGCCTACGCCACTGTCGGCGAGATGTGCGACGCACTGCGGGAAGTGTGGGGCGAATACGAGGAAGTTCCGCTGATTTGACCCCGGCTTCGGCCTCAGGGCTTTTGGGTTTGGTGACTTCGGCGCGAGTGGCCCAAAGCCCAAAGCCCAGAGACGGGTTCCAGCATGCGCAAGATTCGGGTCGTCATCGCGAAGCCTGGGCTCGACGGGCACGACCGCGGGGCCAAGGTGATCGCGCGTGCATTGCGTGACGCAGGGATGGAGGTCATCTACATGGGCCTGCGTCAGACCCCGGAGCAGATCGTGGCCGCGGCGCTCCAGGAGGATGCCGACGCAATCGGCTTGTCTATCCTTTCGGGCGCGCACATGCACATTTGTCCTCGGGTGATGGAGCTTCTCGCCTTGAAGGGCCTTCAGGACGTGCTCGTCGTCGTTGGCGGTATCATCCCGGACGTGGACATTCCCAGGCTGCGCGAGATCGGCATCAAGGGCATCTTCCTGCCCGGGAGCCCGATGCAGGAGATCGTCAGCTTCATCACGAACAATGTTCGCCCTCGCGTCGAACAGGTGTAGTAGAGATGTCTACCGCGCAATCTCGTTGATCCGCGAAAACCCGTGTCAATCTGCGCCTTGAACGATGCCTCCCAAGCTCCTTCTAGCCGATGACAGCGAGACGGTCCAGCGCGTCATCGAGCTGACGTTCGCAGACGAGAACGTGCAGGTTGTGTCGGTGAGCGATGGCCTGCAGGCGATCGAGCGGATCAAAACTGATCGGCCCGATATCGTTTTAGCCGACGTGGAGATGCCCGAGCGGAACGGCTACGAGGTCGCCGCGTTCGTCAAGGGCGATCCGAGCCTGGTCAGCATCCCGGTCCTGCTGCTGGCCGCCGCATTCGAGCCGATCGACGAAGGCCGTGCGCGCGCGATCGGCTGCGACGGGGTGCTGGTGAAACCCTTCGAGCCGCAGATGGTCGTGAATCGAGTTCGAGAGCTCTTGCGAACTCGCTCTTCAACGGCCCCGCGCAGCGACGAAACCACCGCGGCGCATGTCACGAACAACGCATCTCCGCCCGCCCAACCAACCATCGTCCCGGATCGCCCAGCAGACTACCTCGACCGACTCGAGGCCGCGTTCGAAGCGCGGAAGTCAGGACCGCAGATGGCCGCCACGACCGAGCCTGATCTCCGTCCGCTACCGGAAGCCTTCGCCGCGCTGCTCGCGGCCGAACAAGGGCGGCCCATCGCCCCGGCAGCCGCAACCCCGCCTGCGTTGTCGGACGCGGCGATTGACGACATCGCCCGGCGCGTCATCGTTCGAATGGGCAACGAGTCGATGCGCCGCGCGGTGCTCGACGTGGCCGAGCGTCTCGTGCGCGAGGAGATCGAACGGATCAAGCGCAACAGCCCTGTCAACCGCCGATAGCCCGGTAGTTCGGTAGCTCGGTGTGCGGTAGCCCGCTAGCTCGTTGGTCGGGACCGGCGAATCCCGGCTGACGAGAATTACGTTCGCTCTGTTCCAGCAGGCGCGCCCAACGGCGAGACGCGACGATCGAACAAATCCAGCAAGGACTCCAAGCCAGCGACGTACCGGGCGACCGAACCACCAAGCTACCGAGCGACCGGCAGGCGAAGCGACGTATCGGATTGAAGTGATACGATTATCGGTCATGCCCGTGGGTCAGGACTCCGACCATCCCATTGCAGTTCCCGATAGGCCGGCGCTCGAGGGACTCGAGCAGAAATGGATGGCGCGGTGGGAAGCTGATGGCACGTATCGGTTCGATCGCAGCCAGCCACGCCAGCGCGTCTACTCGTTCGATACGCCACCGCCGACCGTCAGCGGGTCGCTGCACGTCGGCCACGTTTTTTCCTACACGCATACCGACGTCATCGCGCGTTTTCGGCGGATGCGTGGACGGGCCGTGTTCTATCCAATGGGGTGGGATGACAACGGCCTGCCGACGGAGCGGCGTGTGCAGCACTACTTCGGCGTGCGCTGCGATCCGTCGCTGCCGTACGACCCCACATTCGTACCGCTGGACAAACCCGGAAAGCAGCCGATTCCGGTCTCGCGACCGAATTTCATCGAGCTGTGCACGCGACTTACGGCTGAGGACGAGAAGGCCTTCGAACAACTGTGGAAAACGCTTGGGTTGTCGATCGATTGGTCGATGACTTACGCAACGATCAACCGCCGCGCGCAGCGCGTCTCACAGCTCTCGTTTCTGAAACTCCTTCGCCGCGACCTCGCTTATCAGCTCGAGGCCCCGACGCTCTGGGACGTGGACTTTCGTACGGCAGTCGCGCAGGCGGAGCTCGAAGATCGCGAACAGCCCGGAGCTTATCACCGCATTCGATTCGCGCACGTTGAGGGTCGCCCCATCGAAATCGACACGACGCGCCCGGAGCTGATCCCGGCATGTGTCGCGCTCGTTGCGCATCCGGATGATGAGCGGTATCGACCGCTCTTCGGCACCGACGTCGTGACGCCTTTGTTCTGCGCGCGCGTGCCGTTGCGCGCGCATCCGCTGGCGGATCCCGAGAAGGGGACCGGCGTCGCGATGATCTGCACGTTCGGCGATGTTACCGACGTCGTCTGGTGGCGCGAGCTCGGGCTTCCGGTCCGCGCGGTGATTCAGCCGAACGGGACACTCCGTCCGGTGACGTGGGGAGAAGCAGGCTGGGAGAGCGTCGATCCGCCACGCGCGCAGCAGCACTACGATCAGCTCGCCGGCCTCTCCGCCGTGAAGGCGCGTGCCCGCATCGTCGAGCTCCTGAGGGCGAGCGGAGATTTGATCGGCGATCCTCGGTCGATTACGCACCCGGTGAAGTTCTACGAGAAGGGCGACAGGCCGCTCGAGATCATCACCAGCCGGCAGTGGTTCATCAAGACGATGGAGTTCCGCGACGCGCTGCTGGCGCTCGGCCAGGAATTGCAGTGGCACCCGACGTACATGCAGACGCGCTTTGAAAACTGGATTAACGGTCTCGCCGGCGATTGGTGTGTCAGTAGACAGCGGTTTTTCGGTGTGCCGTTTCCCGTCTGGTTTCAGGTGCGCCAGGACGGCACGACGGACTACTCGGCGCGGCTGTTGCCGGAGGATGAGACGCTGCCGATCGACCCGTCGACCGATGTGCCGACCGGTTATCGCGCCGATCAGCGCGACGTTCCCGGCGGCTTCACCGGCGATCCGGACGTAATGGACACGTGGGCGACGTCGTCGTTGACACCGCAGATTGCCGGCGGGTGGGCGGAGGACCCCGATCTCTTTCAGCGTGTGTTTCCGATGGACGTTCGCCCCCAGGCGCACGACATCATTCGAACCTGGTTGTTCTCGACAGTGCTCCGCTCGTACCTCGAACACGGCACCCTGCCGTGGAAGAACGCGGCAATCTCCGGCTGGATTCTCGACCCGGATCGCAAAAAGATGTCGAAGTCCAAGGGGAACGTCATCACGCCGATGGCGCTGCTCGAGGAGCACGGGTCAGACGGCGTGCGCTACTGGGCCGCACGCGGCGCACCGGGTGCGGATACAGCCTTCGATACGGGTCAGATGAAGGTCGGCCGGCGGTTGGCGATCAAGCTGCTCAACGCGTCGAAGTTCGTCCTCTCCCGGTCCGAGCCTCGGGGTCCTGTGACTCACGTCATCGATCGCGGTCTGTTGGAGAACTTGAGGAAGCTCGTCGACGAGGCAACCGAGCGTCTCGACGATTACGATTACGCGTGGGTTCTTCAGCACACCGAAGCGTTCTTCTGGGACTTTTGCGACAACTACCTCGAGCTGGCGAAAGCCCGCAAGTACGGCGATCGGGGTGAGGAGGAAGCGGCCTCGGCGAATACGACGATGCTGCTTGCGCTGTCGATTCTCACCCGGCTTTTCGCGCCGTTCCTTCCGTTCGTGGCCGAGGAAACGTGGTCGTGGTGGCACGCCGGAAGCGTCCACACGTCGCGATGGCCGTCGACTGCGGAGATCGATGAAATCTTCGACGCGTCGCAGGATCGCGATTACGCCGTCTACCTTCGAACCACGGAAGTGCTCGGCGACATCCGCAAGCGCAAGACCGAGCTTCAGCTGTCACCGGGCGCGCCCTTGCAGCAGGTCGTCATCTTCAACAACGAAGAGCTCGACAAGGCAATCGGCCTGGCCGCCCAGGACCTTCAGGCGGCATCGCGTGCGCAGGCGCTCCAGTTTCAGAGCGCACCCGAGTACAAGGTCGACATCGTCGCGCACGGGCGGCCGGAATGAAGATGGTGCCGTTTGGGCCGCTCGACCCCGGCACGTACCGTGAGACAGTCCGCCGCGCGCTTGCAGAAGATCTCGGCTGGGGTGACGTGACGACCGAAGCCACCATCGGTGGTGAACAGCGTGCGCGTGGTCTGATCGTCGCAAAGGTCCCTTGCGTCGTTGCCGGACTCGATGTTGCCGCGGAGACGTTCCGGCAACTCGATCCCGCAGTCGTCATCGAGCGAAAGTGGGCGGACGCAGAGCACTGCCCGGCGGGGTCGATTCTGGCCGAGCTCCACGGGTTGGCCGCGCCGATGCTGACCGCTGAGCGCACCGCGTTGAACTTTCTGCAGCGGATGTCGGGCGTCGCGACCTTCACCCGGCGATTCGTCGATGCGGCAGCCGGCAAGGTTGCGATTCTGGACACACGCAAAACGACGCCAACGTTACGCGTTCTGGAAAAGTACGCGGTACGCGCGGGCGGAGGTCTCAATCATCGCAGCGGTCTGGACGATGGGATTCTGATCAAGGACAACCACATCCGGCTGGCTGGCAGTGTCAAGGAAGCTGTGCGGCGGATGAAGGCTGCGGGTGAGGAGATGTCGGTCGAGGTCGAAGCCCAGAGCCTCGACGACGTCGATGCCGCAATTGCAGCCGGTGCGCACGTCGTTCTGCTCGACAATCTATCTACCGCGGACATCCACGAGGCCGTTCGGAGGATTGCCGGACGCGCCAAGATCGAGATCTCCGGGGGCGTAACGTTGGAGCGGATTCCCGAGCTCGCCAGGACTGGCGCGGATTACGTGTCGATCGGTGCGCTTACGCACTCGGCACCAGCGGTGGACCTGAGCCTCGAGCTCCAGTCCGATGTCTGATCCGCTGCCACCGGATCTTGCCCAGGCTTTCGGCCGATCGTCGGATCGTCGTGGCGGATTCGGCGATCGAGTCCACTACTTCCTCGAAACCAGATCGACGAACGATGTGGCGGCCTCGCTCGCCGAACGCGGCGCGCCGCAGGGCACCGTCGTCCTCGCTTCGTCCCAGACTGCGGGGCGCGGCCGGCTGGGGCGGTCCTGGTACTCGCCGCCCGCCGCCGGGTTGTACGTATCGGTGATCTGCCGCAGTCCGACGGCGGCGCCGTATCTCACGCTTGCGGGCGGAGTTGCTGTTGCGGAAGGGGTGACGAGCGCGACAGGATTGCCGGTTGAGATCAAGTGGCCCAACGACGTCGTCGTTCCATCGAACAGGGCACGACTGGGAGCGAGCTCCGGGCCGCCCGGAAGGAAACTTGCCGGCGTGCTCGCCGAAGGCGCGTCGACCGCCGGAGGAATTCAATACGTGATCCTCGGATTCGGCATCAATCTTCGACCGGCGGCTTATCCGATCGAACTGAGCGACCGCGCGACATCGATCGCGTCAGAGCTCGGGCGCGAAGTCGAAGCGGGTCCGATACTCGTCGAGACGCTCGTAGCGCTGGCACGTCACATCGGACATCTGGAGCGCGGCGATCGCACCGAGCTCCTCGCGCGGTGGCGAACGTTCGCACCGTCGGTTGTCGGCAGCCTGATCGAATGCGAGACAGCATCGGGGCGAGTCGCCGGCACATCGGCGGGAATCGCCGACGACGGCGCGCTCCTCGTGCGAGTCGGCAATCGAATTCAGCGCATCATTTCTGGCGAGATCACGTGGAGGTGACTAACAGGCCGGTGAAAGGAACGGCCTGCTGGGAAATAGCAAATGGGAAATGGCAAACTTATGCGGTTTTCCCATTTCCCATCTTCCATCTCCCGTTTCCCATTCAGGATGCTTTTTTCAGCATCCTGCCAAAACTGAGTCATGCTGCTGGCCATTGACATCGGCAACACGAACATCGTTCTCGGCGTGTTCGACGGAGCGGCGCTGATTCACAGCTGGCGACTCGTGACGCTGCGCGAGCGCACGGCGGACGAGCTCGGCATCCTTATCGCGCTGCTCTTCGCGGAAAGTGCAATCGATCGAACCAAGGTGGATGGCATCATCATCAGCTCGGTCGTGCCGCCGCTGACCGGGACAATGCAGGAGATGGCGGCGCGATACTTCGGGCATCGTGCGCTGACTGTGGATCCCGGCACGGACGCCGGAATGCCGGTGTTGTACAAACCGGCGTCCGATGTGGGTGCGGATCGCGTCGTCAACGCGGTGGCGGCGTACGATCGCTACGGTCGGCCGACACAGGTGCCCGTGATCGTCGTTGATTTCGGGACGGCGACAACCTTCGACGCGATCTCCACTGCGGGCGAGTACATTGGCGGTGTGATCTGCCCCGGCATCGGCATTTCGGCCGACGCGCTCTTTCAGCGCGCGGCGCGGCTCCCGCGCGTAGAGGTCCGAAAACCGGAGACGATCATCGGACAGACGACGGTCACGTCGATGCAGGCCGGTCTGTTCTTCGGGTACGTCGCGATGGTCGACGGTATCGTGCAACGCATGCGACGCGAGCTCGAGCACGGCGAAGCCGCTCAGTGTGTCGCGACCGGAGGGATGGCCGATGTACTTGCGCGCGAGACGACCTCGATTCAGTTTGTTGAACCCGACCTGACCCTCCAGGGACTCCGGCTCATTTGGGAACGAAACAATCCCTAATTCCTAATCCATGAATCGTTGAACCCGAATCCGCGATCGGACTCCGAAATCGCGAACTGCGAATGGCGAGACCTGAACCCCGAGCCCCGAGCTCCGAGTCGATCGGCGTTTCCGCTTACTGTCGTCAGCTGGAAAGCTATCTGTGTCAGAAGAACGGCGGTCATCTGATTCGTATCGTCGGCCCCGCGTTCGAGCGTGTGCGTGACTGGGCTGAGCGCGGCGTGCCGCTGAAGATCGCGTTTCGCGGGATCGATCGCTACTGCGAGCGGCACTACGCGAAGCCGCGGCGCCGGCCGGCGCGTATCGAATTTTGCGAGGCCGATATCCTCGAGCTGTTCGACGAGTGGCGGCGGGCAGTGGGCGTGGGGGTGCCGGGTTCGGCGGCCGCATTGCGGAAGCCGAGCCTCTCTTCGCACATCGAGCGAGTGATCGCGCGTCTAATCGCACTCCCGCCTGTCGAAGGCGGACTCGCACCAGCAGCGGCGACGATCGATGCCGCCGTCCGCGAGCTCGACGGGCTCGCTGCCGACGCAAGAAGAGCGCGCGGCTCCAGGCGCGATGCCATCGTTGAACGACTGGCACATCTCGATCGAGATCTTGTCGACAAATCTGTGGCGAGCCTCGATTCCGTGGCCACGGCCAATCTGTATCGGGAGGCCGAAGAAGAGCTGGCCGCGTTCCTCGCGAGAATGCCCGCCGATACACGTGCGAGCGCGATCGAGAGCGCGTTCCGGCGCCTCGTGCGCGAGAGCGTCGGTCTGCCGACGATTGCGTTCGAGTAGAGGGTCTGGCTGAAGCCAGACGCTACAGGTCTGGTTCAAAGCCAGACACCACACATGCTCACACCGGGACAGCAGATCGACCTTGCCATCGAGAAGCCCGCTGTCGGCGGCAGGATGATCGCCAGACACGAGGGACAGGTCCTTCTCGTGATGGGTGCGATTCCGGGCGAGAGAGTGCGCGCACGGATCGAGCGGGTGGAGCAGAAACTCGCATTTGCCACGACGACCGATGTCCTGGATCCGTCGGCCGATCGCCGCGGTAACTCAGTCGATCTGTTGTGCGGCGGCTGCCTCTATTCGCACATCACGTATCCGCGTCAACTCGCAATCAAATCAGACGTCGTCGTCGATTCGTTTGCGCGCATCGGGCGCATTCACCTGGACGACGCCGTGTCGGTCGCCGCGTCACCAGAAGAAGGATACCGGTTGCGGGCGCGATTCCATGTACGAGACGGGCGCGCCGGATTCTACAGGGAAGGCACGCACGATCTGTGCGACGTCTCACAGACGAGGCAGCTGCTCGATGCGTCGGTGACCGCCGTCGACGAGACCGTCGCAACGGTTCGGACGGCGGGCATCTCTCCCACGGGGATCGAGCTTACCGAGAATCTCTCGGGCAACCAGAGAATCGTTCACCTCGAGTTGGCTCCTGGCAGGGGCGCGGACGCATCGGTGATCGAAAGGGTCCTAGGACCGCTCATCACCGGCTGCACTGCGGGAGGGACTGGCGCTGCGCTGGGGTCGGCGGGGAGCCCGGTCGTGACCGATCGGCTGGAGGCGTTGACGGCGGGGAAATCGCGCGGCGTACTGAACCGGCATGCGACGTCGTTCTTTCAGGCGAATCGATTCCTGCTGCCATCGCTCGTGGAGGCGGTGATCGCCGAGGTTCCACGTGATGGAGACGTCCTGGATCTCTACGCCGGCGTCGGAATCTTCTCGGCGGCCCTCGCCGGCGCGGGACGTCACGGCATCACAGCCGTCGAAGGAGATCGATCGAGCGGAGCTGATTTGAAGAGCAACGCCGCGCAGTTCGGGACTGCGATCCGGGTTGCAATTGGCTCGGTCGAATCCTTCCTTTCCGGTCACCGACGTCGGCCCGCCGCGATCATCGTCGATCCGCCTCGCACGGGGGTGTCCAGGGAGGCGCTGCGCGCGGTGCTGGCGCAGCGTGCGAGCATGGTGATCTACGTCTCGTGCGATCCGCCGACGATGGCGCGTGACGCGCGTCGGCTCGTCGATGCGGGCTGCAGGTTACGCTCCCTGCAGTCGTTCGATCTGTTCCCCAACACCCCGCACGTCGAGAGCGTGGGCGTCTTCGAGCGCGGGAGGGAATAACAGGAGAACGGGAGAAGTTTGTCTTCTCCCGTTCTCCTGTTAGTTGAACTCTCCGTCCTCCACAGCCGCGAGTTTTTCGCGCGCGGCGCCCACGAACGACTCGAAGAGGGATCCGAACCCGCCGGTCCGCCAGAAGTTTTCAGGATGCCACTGGACGCCGACACAAAACGGCTTGTCGGGCGCTTCGATCGCCTCGATCACGCCGTCGGGTGCGGTGGCAGTAGTCACGAGGCCCGACCCGACGCGGCCCACAGATTGATGATGCCGGCTGTTCACTCGGCACGAACCGGCGGCATTCACAACAGGACCAAGCGCCTCGCGGAGTTTCGAGCCGGCCACGATTTGGATCTGGTGGGCGATAGCATCCTTCGGCTGCTCGAGCGTATGCGTAAGGTTGGTCTGAAGCGTCGACGGGATGTCCTGCACGAGCGTGCCACCGGCAGCGACGTTGAGGACCTGCGCGCCTCGACAGATCGCCAAGAGAGGCAAATCCGCTCCCATCGCTCGTCGTGCGAGATCGATCTCGAACTCGTCGCGGCCCGGCTCCGCATCCTCAACCGTCGAATGCCGCTCCTCTCCGTACAGAACGGGGTCGACGTCGCCTCCGCCGGTCAGCAGCACACCCTGGAGTTCGCCTACGAGCTTCCGCGGGCTCTCGCTGACCTCCAGGACGCGCGCGACGCCGCCCGCCTGCTCGATCGAGGCGACGTAGTCATCGAGTCGGCTGCAACGTGTGATGCCGATGATTGGCTTGCTCATGTCAGCTTCGCTTGCCGGGGTTCGGGATTCGGGATTCGTAGTTCGATCTGACCGTGAACTGCCGACGCTCGGAACGCCCCACGCGAGCTACCAAACTACTGAACTACCGAGCTACCGAACCCCGAATCCCGCGCCCCGTCTACATCTTCGAAGGCACGACACATCCCATCAGTTCCAACGCTCTCGTCAGTTGCGCCTTGTAGTACGCAACGCCAGCCGCGCGCCAGCGGCGCACGCCGGGCCGCTCTTCGTTGATGATCGAATAGCGATGATAGAACGCGTTGAACGCCTGGGCGAGGCCGAACGCGTATTTTGCGAGGACGGACAGTTCTAGCGTGCGGACCGCCTGGTCCACCACATCGTCCAGTCGTGCCGCTTCGAGGATCAGCGCCCAGAGATCGTTGGCTTCGTCCGTCCCCGCGTTCAGCGCGTCGGCGGGAGTGTCTTTGATGGCCTCGACAACCCCGGCGGCGCCCAATCCCTCGCGTTCCTTCAGCTTCACGAAGATGTTGTTCGCACGCACGACGGCGTATTGCAGGTACGGACCGCTCTCCCCTTCGAAGCTGAGCGCCTCGTCGATGTCGAACACGATGATCTTGCCGCGCGAGAACTTGACCATGAAATAGCGGACGGCCGCCACGGCGATCGCCCCGGCAATGTGCGTTGCTTCGTCTGCAGGCAATTCAGGATTGCGTTTCGCGACCTCGCTTGCCGCCTTCTCGGTGAGCCGATCGAGCAGATCGTCTGCCTTCACGCCCAGACCCTTGCGGCCGGATACTTCCACGAACGGTCGATCGGCTTCTTCGCTCGTGTCGTATCCGAGCTCGCGTGCTGTCGCGTGCGACAGGGCCACCATCTCGTAGGCGTAATGGACGGACTGCGCAGCTTGTTCGTCATACCCGAGCACGTCGAGCGCCTGTTTCACGAGCTTCTGCAGATATGACTGGCGTGTATCAATGACATTGCAGACCGCAGAGGCGTGTCCGAACTCCGGTGCTGCTGGATCAGCAGCGGCCGGATCGGACGTTGTCGACCAGAGCGGATCGCCTCCCGCCTGGCGATCGAAGACACGATAGTAGAAGTCCTTGCCGAGGAGTCCGAACTTCCAGAGCTGGTACGCCATGTCCTTTCCGACGTAGGTCACGGTACCATCGGAGCGGACGATCACCTTTTCCCGCCGCTCGACATCGGCCTCATCCTCCTCTGTTGGGCCATCGGCGATTGCATCGGTCTGCGGCTTCTCGTCTCCCGATTCGTCTTCGATCCGCATGACCCAGCAGCCCTTCAGCCGCCCTTCCGTCTGCAGGAATACAGCGCCTGTTCGCTTGAGGAATTCGAACGCGTGCGCCCAGAAGTGCAGGCGCAGGATGTCACCCTCCCAGGTGAGGAGGTCGTACGCGATATTCATTCGCCGCATCGTCGCGAGGTGACAGCGGACGATGCGGTCGGCCACGAGGTGGGCGATGTCGGCGACAGGGTTTCCACCGCGCTCGATGTCGTGGAGCGCGGCCGCGCGAATCTTCAGCCGGTCCTTGTCTTCCTCGTACCACTCCGTCACGCGCGCGTACAGGTCCCAACAGTAGTAGTCGAATCGTGAGGTTTCGGCGAGGGTGCGCACGTCGTCGAGACCGCGCTGTTCGAGCTCGCGAAACCCGACGGCAACGTCTGCGACCTGCACACCGGTGTCGTCGATGTAGTTCTGAATCTCGACCGATCGTCCGAGAAACTTCAACAAACGTCCGAACGCATCGCCGAGCGCCGCATTGCGAAGATGTCCGATGTGCGCCGCTTTGTTCGGATTGATCGCCGTGTGTTCCACGATTGTCTTGGGACCGGTGGGCCCCCTTGGTGGCTGAACGCCGTCTTTCTCGAGCCAGCGTGTCAATGCGGCCGGCCGATCGAGGAAGAAGTTCACATATCCGTTCGGGGTCGGTTCAATTCGCGTGAAGCCTTCGATCGGACCCAGCGCCTCGACGATCTCCCGAGCGATCACGCGCGGCGCTTTGCGAAGCCGACGCGCCAGCTCGAACGCCAGCGGGACAGCGAGATCGCCGAGCGCTCTGCGCGGTGGAATCTCGACGGGGACCGCTGTGAGTACTGAATCGTCAGACGGAATGCCGTACAGTCGACTGACGGCGGCTGCCATGCTGTCTCGGACGGTGCGTTGAATCTGTAGAATCATGAAGGCGAACGTTTATCCGTGATACGATTCGCGGGCGGTTCCTGCATCGATTCCCACAAGCCTTGCGCGTGCTCGTATTCATGCGGCGTATTGACCCATCAGAGCACACGATATCAGAACGTGTCGGTATCGCCGAGGGTGCCCCTCGATTCTGCTCTGCATTCATCTGGATGGCGCGATGAGTGAGCCGAGAATCGGACGGGTGCTCATTGCGAGCCTGCATCAGGCCATCGCCGACCTGCTGCCGAATCGAATCGAGTTCTACGAGAACTGGCTCAGCGTTTCCGGCCTCCGCGAGGGAACGATTGGCCTGGCGCCGCTGTCGGCCGTCCTCAGCTTTCTGCGAACCGAGGGGGAGGCGTACAATCTGATTACAGCGCGGGCTGGAGAGTACGCTGCGGAATGGACCGTCAGCAGCATGCCGGCGCTCGAGCGGCGGATCATCCGAGCGCTGCCGCTTTCCTGGCGCGCGCGTGCAGCGCTGCGAACTGCCGGCGGCCTCGTTCGCACGACGTATCCAGGCTCGCGGGCGATCATCCGGCACAAACGCGGATCGGCGTCCATCGATCTCCGCGGGTCTTTGTTCTGCGAAGTGCGCGAGGCGTCGTTCTTGCCGCTGTGCGGTTTTTACGCGTCCGCCATCGCCCGCGTGCTGCATCTCTTC
Organism: Acidobacteriota bacterium; assembly: GCA_046727175.1. Lineage (GTDB taxonomy): Bacteria > Acidobacteriota > Vicinamibacteria > Vicinamibacterales > 2-12-FULL-66-21 > JBKPCD01. The sequence continues at coordinate 14,552 of JBKPCD010000192.1, forward strand.
GCGTTGAGGGCCGAGGCGCGCGTCAACGAATGCCGCGCCGCGGGCGGCCGGAAGGCCTGCGTCCTCCGCGTCGAGCTCCAGGGCGCTGCCGTGAAGGAGACGCGCATCCCCGTCGAAAGGCGGAGCGCGCCCTGACGATCGATTGTGTCGTACGTCAATGCCAAACGGCAGCTCGCAGAAGCGAAGTAACCAGGAGCATTTTCATCATGCGCGCATCCATCGCCTTGGTCATTTCATCGGTGGCGCTGATGGCTGCGAGCCTGGCGACGGGTCTCGACGCACGCCAGGAGTCAGTCCCCATTGCGTACCTGGCCGAGATCGACGGGATCATTCACCCGGTCGCGGCGGAGTACGTGCGTGGCGCCATTCAGCGGGCGGACAGCGCGGGCGCCGCGATCCTGGTCATCACGCTCAGAACGCCGGGCGGTCTGGTCGATTCGACTCGAGATATCAACTCCGCGATCATCGCGGCGAAGACGCCGGTAGCCGTCTTCGTGGGGCCGTCTGGGAGCCGCGCCGCGTCGGCGGGCTTTCTGATCACGATGGCCGCGGACGTTTCGTCGATGGCGCCGGGCACTCACATCGGCGCCGCACATCCCGTCTCGGGCGACGGCCAGAAGGTCGACGAGGTCATGGCCAAGAAGATGACGTCCGACGTCGCCGGCTACGCCCGTACACTGGCGACGCACCGGCATCGGAACGTGGCTCTCGTGGAGCAGGCGGTCACCGAGAGTCGAACCTACACGGAAGAGGAAGCTCTCGCGGCAAAGCCTCCCCTCATCGATCTCGTCGCGACGGACGTTCAAGACCTCCTGCACAAACTCGATGGCCGCGCCATCACACGATTCGACGGCAGCACGGTGACGCTGCATACCGGAGGAGCAACGACACGCCGCGTCGACATGTCATGGTCCCAGCGGACGCTGAGCGCCCTCGCACATCCGCAGATTGCCTATCTGCTGCTCATGCTCGGCACCCTGGGACTCACCGTGGAGCTCTGGTCGCCAGGGGCGATTCTGCCCGGCGTCGCGGGCGGGATCTGCCTGCTGCTCGCCTTTTTCGCGTTTCAGGTCCTGCCGGTCAGCTCCGCCGGTATTCTCCTCATCCTGTTCGGCATCGTCCTGCTGATTCTGGAAGTGAAGGTTACGAGCTTCGGGCTGCTCGCGGTCGGCGGCATCATCAGCCTGTTCCTCGGATCGATGATGCTGGTCGACTCGCCGCTGCCGGAGTTGCAGGTTGGCTGGCGGCTGATCGTTCCAGTCACGCTCTCGCTTTCTGGGATTGTTCTGTTCCTGGTCCAACTGGCTGTCAAGGCCCAACGCAGCCGGGCAGTTACAGGCGACTCCGGAATGCTCGACGAGCTAGGTCGAGCCCTGACTTCCATCACGCCGGGCAGCGTCGGGCGAATCCAGACCCACGGCGAGATCTGGACTGCGACCGCCGTCGAGCCGATAAATGCAGGAGAGCCGGTGCGCGTCGTGGCAGTCAAGGGCCTGCTGCTGACGGTCAGGCGCGATCCGGCGGCGCGGCTGGGCAGGGCGTAAAGCGAATCGGTGTCAATTACGAGGTAGGGAGTACGAAGTAAGAATGTTAGGCGCGCCAAGGTCGCGCCCCGCCGGAGCGGAGCGGGGCAACGGGGCCCCGCGAGCGACGGCGATGGCGGTCCGGGGGCGAAGCCCCCGGATCTAGCCGGATCTAGGAGGAACCGTGGTGTTTCCGCCGCTGCTGATCGTCGTCGTCATCGTCGGCTTCTACTTGCTCAGTTCGATCAAGATCCTAAGCGAGTACGAGCGAGGCGTCATCTTTCGGCTCGGCAAACTGCTCCCGGAGCCGAAGGGGCCTGGCATCATTCTCGTGTTCGCGCCGATCGATCGGATGGTTCGCGTCAGCCTGCGGACCATCGTCCTGGACGTTCCGCCTCAGGACGTCATCACGCGCGACAACGTCTCGGTGAAGGTGAACGCGGTCGTCTACTTCCGCGTGATGGATCCGCGCAGGGCGATCGTCGAGGTCGAGAGCTATCACTACGCAACTTCTCAGCTCGCGCAGACGACGTTGCGCAGCGTCTTGGGTCAGGTGGAGCTCGACGATCTGCTGTCGCAACGCGAGAAGCTCAATCAGGATCTGCAGCACATCCTCGATCAGCGCACCGATCCGTGGGGGATCAAAGTGTCGGCCGTCGAAGTGAAACACGTCGATCTTCCTCCCGACATGCAGCGTGCGATGGCCAAGCAGGCGGAAGCCGAGCGCGAGAAGCGTGCTAAAATCATCCACGCGGCCGGTGAGCTCGAGGCATCCGAAAAACTGAGTCAGGCGGCAACGATCATCGCGAGGGAACCAGCCACCATCACTCTGCGATACCTGCAGACGCTCACCGAAATCGCCTCCGAAAAGAATTCAACGATTATCTTCCCGCTGCCGATTGAGTTCATCAGCAGCCTGATAACCCGCAAGGGATAAAACGTGGCCGAACTTTCACACGACACGGCTGACGACGGTTTTCACGAGATTCAGTTGAGCGGGAAGCAGCTGGTCTTCCTGTTCATGGCGACGACCGTCGTCTCTGTGGTCATCTTTCTCTGCGGCGTTCTCGTCGGTCGCGGCGTTCACCCGCCATCGAGCGATCCGATGCAGGTGAGCGCGGCTTCACGGTCCGCAACGCCGCCCGCGTCCCCGGGCCAGCCGTCGACGCAGCCACCCGCAACGCAACCACCGGGAGCGCAACCGCCGGCGCCGCAGCCCGGAGCGTCGGCACCCGCGGAACCGCCGCCGACACCCCCTGAAGGCGAGCTGACGTACAAGAAACGCCTTGAGAGCGAAGGAACCGTTGCCGAAGATCGTCTGAAGAGCGGCGCGTCACAGAAATCGGCGAACCCGCGCGCAACACCCAAAGCGGCTCCGGCCGAGACGACGGGTTCGGCCACCGCTACGACCTCCGCGGCGCGCCCAGGCAAGTTCGTCGTTCAGATCGTCGCGCTCAAGGATCGATCGTCCGCTTCGTCGCTGGTCCAGCGGCTGACGGCAAAGGGCTATCCGGCGTTTCTGGTCAATCCTGCCGCGGGCGCGCCTGCGCCGGTCTACAAGGTTCAGGTCGGCCGATTTGAGGACCGGCGCGAGGCGGAACAGGTCAAGCGCCGGCTCGAGAAAGAAGAAAAATTCAAGCCCTGGATTTCGCCTTAGCGCTCCTGTCGGGCGTCCTGCTCGCGCTCAGCTTCCCCAAGTTCGGACATCCGGCGTGCGCGTGGCTCGCGTTGACGCCGCTGATCGTGGCGGTCGCGCAGGCGGCGCGCGGCGAACGGCCGTATCGTCGCGCCTTCGCGCTCGGATTGCTCGCCGGCGCGGCGTATTTCGCAGGGACGTTGTATTGGCTCGTCGAGACGATGACGACCTTCGGTGGGCTGATAACGCCGGTTGCGGTGATCGTCGCGGCACTGCTGGTCGCCTATCTCTCGCTCTTTCCTGCAGCGTTCGCGGTGATGCTGGCTCGAATGCTGCGCGGTTCGAGTTCCACCGCCGTCCTTTTGGCGGCGCCGGTTTGGGTGACGACGGAGCTTGGAAGGCAGTACGTCTGGGATGGCTTTCCCTGGGTGTTGCTTGGGTACAGCCAAGTCACTGTGTTGCCGGTTGCGCAGCTGGCAAGCCTCCTCGGCGTATACGGCCTTTCACTGCTCATCGCGCTCGTGTCGGCCGCGGCGGCGCTTGTCGTGATCGACCGTCGGCGCCAGCGCTGGATCGTCGCAATCGGAGTTGTGGCACTCGTGGCGTGTACCGGCGGTTGGGGCGGCCGTCGCCTGCGCTCGTCACAGCTGACAGCGGCCGGCGAACCAGTGCGCGTCGCCGTGCTGCAAGGCAACGTCCCTCAGCAAGACAAGGGGGAGCCCTCGCTCCGTGATGTCATTACCGAACGCTACATTCGGATGACCCGGCGGGCGCTCTCGCAAGGCGCGACGTTGACCATCTGGCCCGAATCATCGACGCCATTCCTGCTCGAGCAGGATCTCGTACGCGGCGAAGCGATTCGGCGGCTGGCTCGGGAAGCGGGCGCAACGCTGATTGTCGGCAGCGATCAGGTCGAGCCGGTCAAGACCGTTCCGCAGGCGCAGCCCCCCGAAGAGCTCTGGTACAACGCCGCGTTTCTGGTCAAGCCGGACGGTACAATCGGACCGGTCTACCGGAAGATGCACCTTGTCCCGTTCGGGGAATACGTTCCGCTGAAGCGCCTCCTGTTCTTCGTTCAACCGATTGTCGAAGCGGTTTCGGACTTCGTGCCAGGGACGGTCCCGGTGCTGCTGCCCGTTGGCGCGCACAAGGCGAGCACGGCCATCTGCTACGAGGTCATCTACGCCAGCCTGATGCGCCGCTTCGTGCTGAACGGGAGCGAGCTGCTGACGACGATCACGAACGATTCGTGGTACGGCCGCTCGTCGGCCGCGTACCAACACTGGGAACAGGCGTCGATGCGCGCGATCGAGAACGGCCGCTACCTGGCGCGGTCCGCCAACACAGGGATCAGCGGCTTCGTCGATCCGTACGGTCGCGTGCTGAGCAAGTCCGGCCTGTTCGAGGAGTCGACCCTCGTCGGCGACTTGCGCTTCCTGACGCATCGCACACTCTACACCCGCATCGGCGATCTCGTCGCGTGGCTGTCGCTTGCTGCGACTGCTGCGGCGTTGTTCGCGGCGTGGCGAGGTACAATGAACACGACGTAGGCGCGGTTCGCGAACCGCCCCTTCATGCGAAGACCGCACAACATTCGAGGATCACGTAGTGTCACTACAGCTTGATGACCAGCTTCGCAGGTATGCGGATTTGGCGCGCCGCGCCAGCGACCTGCGAAGCTATCTTTGACGCAGCCCGCCCCTCCGACGAACTCTCGAGAATCGAACAGCGCGTAGCGGCGCCTGCCTTCTGGAAGGACCAGGCGGCGGCACAGAAGCTCCTTCAGCGTCGCCGCCGGCTGGAGGAGGACCGCAATTTGAGCGAGGCGTTGCGTCGACGAGTCGACGATCTCTCCGTCCTCGTCGAATGGGCCGAGGCGGGGGAGCCCGTGGCCGACGATCTCGGCCGCGCTCTCGACGATCTCGCCGCCGAAGTCGATGCCGGTGAGACCAAGAAGATGCTCGGTGGGGAGCACGACCGCAAGAACGCGATCGTCACGATCCACCCGGGCGCAGGCGGGACCGAGTCGCAGGACTGGGCGGAGATGCTGCTTCGCATGTATCTGCGCTGGGCCGAGCGCCGCGGTTTCAAGCGCGAGGTGCTCGATCTGCAACCGGGCGACGAAGCCGGGATCAAGAGCGCGACGTTCACCGTCAGCGGTGATTACGCCTACGGGTTGTTGCTCGCCGAGGCCGGCGTGCACCGCCTCGTTCGCATCTCTCCATTCGACCAGGCCTCGCGGCGGCACACGTCGTTCGCGTCTGTTTTCGTCTGGCCTGAGCTCCCCGAGGACGTGGAGCTTGAAATCGAGGACAAGGACATCCGAATCGACACCTACCGATCGAGCGGCGCCGGTGGCCAGCACGTGAACGTCACCGATTCCGCTGTCCGTATCACGCACCTGCCCACCGGCATTGTCGTGTCGTCGCAGAACGAGCGGTCGCAGCACCGCAACAAAGACTCCGCGATGAAGGTCCTGAAGGCGCGGCTATACGACCTGAGAATGAAGGAGCAGCAGGCGAAGCTCGATCAACTCGGCGGGGAGAAGAAGGACATCGCGTTTGGCAGCCAGATCCGCAGCTACGTCCTTCATCCGTATCAACTGATCAAGGATCACCGGACGAAGGAAGAAATGGGCGACGTGAACCGCGTCCTCGACGGCGATATCGACGGATTCATCAAGACATACCTGATGAAAAAGGCGTCGGGGGCCGTCATGACAATTGAAGAATGACGATTGCAGATTGCGGATTGACGGATTGCAGATTGTGGATTGACGGATTGCAGACGGCAGAATCAGCTCCGTTTGCGGCGTTTCTCAGCCTCCGCATGTTCTTCGTGCCTTCGTGCGGTCTTCTGCGATGACACGAAGATCGCGGTCAGTTGGTTCGCCTCGACGATTAGGGGGCCGGCAACGTCCCGAGAACAGATGCCCGCGTCCACGAGCGCTAGGAGCCAGCCATGCGACTCGTCGGATTCCTCTGCTGCTACTGTTACTTTTGCAATGAACTCTCTACGCGAGCGGCCGCGGCAGGCACCACGGTAGTTGCTGTCCGTGGCGCCAGCAGTGTCTATTAATTGTCGCGCAATACTCCTGGCGGCGTCGGCCGTCGGCAGGGATTCACAGAGTCTGACGACGTTGATGAAGAAGGGGAGAGTGCGTTCCTGTAGTGCGGTGGCCTTGGGATTCATGCCGGCGCCAAACAGCAACATCCGCGCCGGTGACCAGGACGCCGGATTCATTCGGGTGCTTGCCGATCGCAACGAGCGCGGGTAGCAGAAGCCACACAAACTGCCCGCCGGCCCAAATTCGACGGTCGCAAAATCTGCAATCTGCAACCAATCCGCAATCCGCACTCCGTCAATCCGCAATCCGCAGTCCCGCAATCTGCAATCGATCTACTGCCTGAAACCGCCTGGCTGCGTGCCGGCGATGAACGCTTCGGAGATCGCGCCCGGCGTTCCGTCGGTAACCTCCTCGCCGGACCCCCGGTCGACGGAGACGAACACGATGTTACCCGGGGGCTCGAACTGCGGCGGGTCCTTGCGGGCGCCGATCCATGCCTTCATGATCTCGATCCAGATCGGCAGCGCCGATTCGGAACCCGTCCCCAGCTGGCCCATGCTCCGCTTCTGGTCGTAGCCAACCCACAAGCCGATCGTGATGTCGGGATCGAAGCCGATGAACCACGCGTCCGTGTAGTCGTCGGTGGTTCCGGTCTTTCCACCGATCGGCCAGTTGAGCGACGCGGCCTTCGCGGCAGTGCCGCGCTGAACGACGCCCCTGAGCAAGCTCGTCATCACGTATGCGGTGTCGGCGCGGATGGCGTCCTTCGGCTCCGGCCGGTTCTCCTCGAGCACGTTCCCGTCGCGGTCGGTGACCTTCAGCACCGCATACGGCCGCAAACGAACTCCTTGATTGGGGAACACCGAATAGGCGCTGGTCATCTCGACGAGCGTCGCTTCCGCCGCGCCAATCGCGACGGAGAGATACGGCGGCAGCGGTGATTCGAGGCCGAGACGACGGGCGTACGAGATGACCTGCTTGGGCCCGAGTTGATCCATGACGCGGACTGCCGGCACGTTTCGCGACTGCTCGAGCGCGTGACGCAGCGTGATGGGGCCCTCGAATTTGTGATCGTAGTTCTGCGGCGCATACGGAGGCTGACCTGCGCCACCGGGGAAACTCGCGGGCGTGTCCATCAATTGCGTGACCGGGGTGTACCCGCGATCGATGGCCGTCGTGTACACGATTGGCTTGAAGGCGGAGCCGACCTGTCGATACGCTTGAGTCGCGCGATTGAACTTGCTGCGCTCAAAGCTGTAGCCGCCAATCATCGCTTTGACCTGACCGGTGCGATTGTCGATGGCGAGCACGGCGCCTTCGACGGCCGGTGGCTGCTCGAGCGTTCCCGTGGCCGTGTCCGATGTCGCCGAGATCGTCAGCAGGCGAGTCTCTGTCAAATCACCACGGCTCAACACATGCGCCGGAGGTGTCTTGCCAATCCAGGCGTATCCCTTGCGATCGACGGTGACGCGCAGTTTCCCGACGCGCAGCTGAATTCCCGTCGGTTCGATGCCGGTCACGATTGCCGGCACGATGTCGTTGACGCTCATCGGCCGATCCCAGCGAGGGTCGCGGAACGTGTCGATCTTGTGCCCTTCGGCGATGACGTTGCGGCGGGGCTTTCGCAGGCCGCGGCGTTTGTCGATCCGCCGCAGCCCCTCGTTCAGCGCTTTGACAGCGGCCTCCTGCAGATGCATGTCGAGTGGCGTTTGAACGAGAAGCCCGTTTTCATAAAGCCTTTTCGCGCCGTAGCGGCTCTCGAGATCCTTGCGGACCTCCTCGACGAAGTAGGCGGTCAGTGAGTTGCTCGGCTCGGTCGCGGCGGCGAGCACGATCAGCCGCGCTTTCGCGGCGTCGGCTTCCTGCTGGGTGATGTAGTGGTCCTCCGCCATGCGATCGAGGACGTAAGCGCGTCGACGTTTCGCGCGATCCATGTTCGCGGTCGGGGAGTTGCGCCACGTCTGGAAGATCCCCGCGATCATCGCCGCCTCGTCGAGCGTCAGATCCTTCGCGGACTTGCCGAAGTAGGTCCGTGACGCGGCCTCGACGCCGTACGCGCCCTCCCCCAGATACATCTGATTCGCGTAGAAAGTGAAGATCTCGCGCTTGGTGAAGCGCTTCTCGATCTGCACGGCGACGATGGCTTCCTTGATCTTTCGCTCGAGGCTCACGTCTCCGATTTCGTACCCGACCGCTTCGGGAAACAGACCACGAGCGAGCTGCTGCGTGATCGTGCTCGCCCCCTTGGGTCGCGATCGTCGGCCCGTGATGATGTCGCGAACCTTGCCGAGCACGTCCCGCGTGGCCGCCATGATGATGTGCGGCATGCTCAGCCCGAAGTGCTGCTCGAACTCAGAGTCCTCGGCGGCGAGAATGGCCTGCTTCAGCTTGGGCGAGATCGCATCGTAGGAGATGACCTCGCGCCGCTGAATCGCGAACTCGCCGATAACTTCACCCTTGGATCCGTAGATCCGCGTAATCGTGCTGGGCGTGTAGTCGTCGAGGGCAGAAATCTGTGGCAGATCGCCGGCGTACGCGAAAATCACGCCGGTCGCGATTCCAAGGACCGCGGCAACAAGGAACAACGCCGCGATGATGACCCGGCGAGCGACTTTGACGACGGTGCGAGCCATGACTATTGACGATTGCGGATTGACGGATTGACGGATTGACGGATTGACGGATTGACGGATTGACGGATTGTAGATTGTCGATCGGGAATTGCGGAGCCGCCAACGCAATATCAATCTAGAATCCGCACTTCGTCAATCTCAAATCGGCACTCCGTCAATCCGCAATCTGCAATCTGCAATTAGCGCCCTCGGCCGCCGCCACGAGGGACTGCCTGGCCGCCCGACGGCTGACCACCGCTCGAACGCTGACGGCCGCCGCCGTCACCACCGC
>JBKPCD010000193.1:0-19619 GCA_046727175.1 Acidobacteriota bacterium
GTGTCAAGGGCACCGACTGTGATCGCGGAAGGCGCGTTTCCGGGTGAAGTGATGCCTGTGTATGCAGCAAGACCTGTCGTGGGATTCCGGCCCCAGTTGCCAGCGGCGGCAACCACGATGATGCCCTTGCGGCTGAGGGCCTCAACCGCTGCAACGAGCGGATCGGTCGCAGCGGACTCGGTGATCGGATGCCCCAGTGAGAGGTTGACGACGTCGATCCCGTAGCTGCCGCGGTTGTTGAGCGCATTTTCCAGCGCAGTCAGCACCGTGCTCGTGTATCCCTGACCCGACCCGTCGAGCACCTTCATGCTGACGAGTCGTACGCCGGGGGCAACGCCGACCATGCTGTTGCCGGAGCGAGGATTCCCGCTCGTCGCCGATGCGCGGATCAGTCCTGAAATGTGAGTTCCATGCCCGTAGTCATCGTAGGCGGCCCCGGCGGTATTCGTAACGAAGTCCTTGAACGCGAAAGCGGGCAGCTCGGTACTGGGCTGAAGGCCCGAGTCGAGCACCGCAACGCCGACGCCTTTTCCGGTGATGGACGAATTGAGGATTCCAAGTGTGGACAGCAACACCTCGTCGACTGGTTTATTGCCGGCACCAGGCTGCGATGGAAGTCCGCCACCGCCGGGACCGGCCGCCGTCGAGCGAACCAAGTGATCGAGCGAGATGTGGGAAATCGCCGAATTCAGTTCGAGCGCTTGAACGTCCGTTTTGCGTAATTTTGCGCTCAGCGCACCGATGAACAGATGCTCGGCACTGACGACATTCCCTGTCGCGAGCACGCGAGACCGCATCTGGGCGTATTTGCCGGTCTGAGCTATGACGATCACGGGCACGGTGGTGGCGTCCGTCGCCTGCTCCAGCGCGAAGCGAACCGCCGGATCGAGCTTCGGATGCGATTCGTCGGCGGCCGTGGTCTGCACCCACCCGCAAGCCATGAGTGCGATGGCGAGGATATGATTCGCAATCGCGCGTGACCGTCGCGATTCGAGCGCACCATGCCGCGTCACATTCATCAGGTGCCTCCTCTGGAAACCGTCGGGTATCAAAAACCCGCGGCTACGCAATCGCAGGGCCGAATCTGGCCCTGGCCAGAATCTGCAAAAATGCGCAGGAATAATGGACTGTTCGGTTGGCCGTTACGATCCGGTCCGGCGCGTTGGGTCCTGAAGTGTTGCAGAGTTGAACAGCTTCATCACAATTCTGTGATCAGACCGACCCTTTTCGCTGAACGTCGTCACACCGTAAGCTAGGTGGGTCCGGGTGAACGATCGGGTTCCGGGCGTGCGGACGCTCGCATACGGTAGTGACTGTATGGCCAAGAAGCGCACCGTCAGGCGGCGGAAGAAGGTTGCAGCGAAGTCCGTCGGGCTGGCGCCGACCGACACGAAGCTCGTCGACGACCCAGCGACGGTTCAGCTGGCCCGTGACGTCGAGAACGACGGCGGGGTCGTCCTCACGAGCTACCGCGAGCCGTTCGGCAGCACGCCGGTGATTCTGGCCGCGCTGCCGATCGATCGCGTCGAGCCGACGCCATTCCAGCGCGACCCCTCGGAGCCGCACGTCAAGCGGCTGATGAACGTCATCGAGACGCTGCGGCGGTTCCTTGATCCCATCATCGCGATTCGACACGACGACAAATACTGGACGCCGAATGGCAATCACCGCCTCCAGGCCCTCCGCAAGCTCGGCGCGCAAACGGTCGTCGCGCTGCTCGTGCCGGATCCCGATGTCGCGTTCAAGATCCTGGCGCTCAACACCGAGAAGGCACACAACCTCAAGGAAAAATCGCTCGAGACCATCCGCATGGCCCGCGCGCTGGCCGACTCCGATGGCACGCGCGTCGAACGGACGTTCGCGTTCGAGTTCGACCAGCCGGCGTTTCTCACACTGGGCGCAGCCTACGAAGAACGTCCGCGCCTGAGCGGCGGGGCGTACCACTCCCTGCTGCGCCGCATCGAGGACTTTCTCGACGAGCGCCTCTCGCGCGCAGTTCCGGAGCGCGAACGACGCGCGAAGAAACTCCTCGCGATCGACGACGAGGTGGGAAGGATCGTGCAGAAGCTGAAGACGCGCGGCCTCACGAGCCCGTACCTGCGTCCGTTCGTCGTCGCTCGCATCAACCCGATTCGATTCTCGACTTCGACGGAATTTGACTTCGACGACGTGCTCGGGCGCATGCAGAAGAACGCGGCGAAGTTCAACATCGACAAGGTCCGGCAGGAAGAGGTCGTGCGCGCGGGCGGAGGTCCGGTCGAAGAGGGCGACTGAAACGTTCGCTACGATTTCGCCAGCCAGCTGGCGAATGCCTCCGGGTCTTCTTATCGTTGAGATCTCGTACTCCCCAGGTCCCACGTTCTCCTCAGTTCGACCCGGCTTCTTGTTCACTGCTCGGCGCCGTGGTATATCCTCGCTTCCTAACCGTCTGCCGAGCCTGGACAAGGTGCCTCCATGGGACGATCCGTCTGGCTCAGTTCGCTGTGCGTGCTTTGCTGCATTGCCTCCGACGCACGCGCACAATACTTCGGACGTAACAAGGTTCAATACGATCGCGACGACGTGCGGGTCCTCGCGACCGAGCACTTCGACATCTACTACCCGGGGGACTCGGCGAGCGCGGCACTGACCGCGGGTCGTCTCGCAGAGCGGTGGTACAGCCGGCTGTCGAAGACGCTCGACCACTCGCTGAGCGGACGCCAGCCGATCATTCTCTACACGAGCCATCGGACGTTCGAGCAGACGAACGTTCACGGCGGCTTGATCGACGAGAACACTGGCGGTTTCACCGAGTCGCGCAAGCGCCGGATCGTCGTGCCGTTCGCGGCAAGCCTCGCGGATACCGACCATGTCCTGGGCCACGAGATCGTCCACGCGTTCCAGTACGACATGGCGTCGCAATACCGAACCGGACTCGAGCTGCCGTTGTGGTTCATCGAGGGATTGGCCGAGTACCTGACGCTCGGCCCCGACGATCCGCTCACGGCGATGTGGATGAGGGCTGCCGTGCAGGCGGAGAAGCTCCCTTCGATCAAGGAGCTCACATCGGCCCGGTATTTTCCGTATCGGTGGGGTGCGGCGCTCTGGACGTACCTCGTGGACCGCTTCGGTCCCGATCTTCCCGCGAAGGCGCTCCGCGCCCGTCGAGATGTCGCGCGACGTCTTCTCGAGACGACCGGCGAGTCCCTCACGAACCTGTCGAGCGCCTGGCACGACGCGCTGCGACGTGACTTCGCCGACTCGAAGACTCCGTCCGCCAGTGACGTGCGGCCGCTCATCTCGAGCGTTCACGGTGTCGGCCGGCTCAATCTTGCAGCTTCACTGAGCCCCGACGGACGGCGCCTCATCTTTCTCTCCGAACGCGATCAGTTCTCGATCGATCTGTTCCTCGCCGATGCCTCGACGGGGGCGGTCATCCGCAAATTGATCACGACTGCGGCCAATGGCGAATTCGAGAGCCTGCAGTACCTGAACTCCGCGGGCGCGTGGGACCCCTCCGGCACAAGGTTCGCGCTTGCGACAATCCGAGGCGGACGGCCGGCAGTCACGATCCTCGACGTCGAGCGTCGAGGCCGGACTCGCGAGCTCGCCCTGCCGCAGCTCGATGAAGCGTACAGTCCCACGTGGTCGCCGGATGGACATGCGATCGCGATCGCGGGAATGAAGGGGGGCTTCACGGATCTGTTTCTCATCGACGCGGCAAGCGGCGCGCTCCAGCAGCTCACCGACGACGAGTACGCCGATCTCCAGCCTTCGTGGTCGCCGGACGGGAAAACCATTGCGTTCGCCACGGATCGCTTTTCCACCGATCTGACGATGCTGCGCTGGGGCGGGTACCGGCTTGCGCTGATGGATCTCGAGTCGCGCGCAGTCGAGATGGTCCCGGCCGTTCATGGCGCCAATCAACTCGACCCGGCGTGGTCGCCGGATGGATCGAGCTTGTACCTCGTGGCCGATCCGGACGGCGTCGCGAACGTCTTTCGGATGACGCGCGCCGACGGCCGGATGTATCAGGTCACGCACGTCGACACGGGCGTCAGCGGCGTTACCCGGCTCAGCCCGGCGCTTTCGATCGCGTCCCGAGCGGGCGCGATGGCGTTCAGTGTCTTTCGCGGCAACGGCTACGACATCCACACCCTCTCGTCCGAGTCTGCCCTCGCCGGAACTCCAATTCCGACCGTCAGCGCGCCGGCGCCGGCTGCAGTGGCTTCTGCAGACGACGGAATCGATCCCGTTTCTCCGCTGCCGACGACAGCAGATGGAGACACGCCGCCGTTCGAGCGCAGACGCTACCGGCCGAAGCTTTCGCTCGAAGCGGTGGGGTCGCCGTACTTTTCAGCGGGAGGCGGTTCGTTCGGAAGCTACGTGCAGGGAGGTGCCTCGTTCCTGTTCGGCGACCTGCTCGGCGACAAGCAAATGCTCACCGCCCTTCACGTGAACAGCCGGCTCGAGGAGTCGGCGTTCGCGGTGTTGTACGTCGATCGCACGTCGCGGTGGACGTGGGGCTTGACCGGCGAGCAGACGCCGGAAGTCAGGGTCACGGCGAGCACGCTCCGCATCGGCTCGGACGGCGAGTCGACATTGACCCGGGATCGCGAGCGGCATGTTTGGACGCATCGCCACGCAGCGGGGTTCGTGGCGTACCCGGTGAGCCGCACGCAGCGCATCGAGTTGAGCGCCGGCGTACGTGAGATTTCGTTCGACCGCGAAGCACGGACCGAAGTTTTCTCGACGAAAACCGGAAAGCTGCTCGAAGAACACACGCAGCCTCTCCCTGGCGATCCGTTTCTCGCGCACGGGGAGGTTGGCGTTGCGCTCATCGGTGACCGGACTCTGTTTGGCGCGACCGGTCCGCTCCTGGGGAGCCGTTATCGTTTTCAGGTTACGCCCGCATTCGGCGGTCTACGGTACACGAGCGTCCTCGCGGATTACCGGCAATACATCATGCCGGTCCGCCCGTACACCGTCGCGCTGCGCCTTCTGCATTCGGCACGATACGGTCGGGATGCGGATAGCGAACGTCTCCGCGAAGCGTTTCTCGGATCGTCGAGCCTCGTTCGCGGATACGGCGTGAACACCGTCGCGCGATCGGAGTGTCGCGACGGATCGGGGGATTGTCCCGCGCTCAACGCGTTGCTCGGCACCGGGCTGCTCGTTGCGAAGATCGAGCTGCGCGTACCTGTCCTGAGCGCGTTCTCCTCGCGGATTCATTACGGCACGCTGCCGATGGACGCGTTCGTCTTCGCGGATGCGGGCACAACCTGGGGCGGGAATCAGCATCTCTTCGGGCCGCTGGACGGCGGACGAGCCGTCATCCGCAGCGTCGGCGCAGGCGCGCGCCTGAACGCCATGGGCCTCGTGCTCGAGCTCGCGATGGCGCGACCGCTCGATCTGCGGCGCACTGGGTGGTCGTTCGGGTTCAATCTGCGACCGGGCTTCTGAGCGGCGCGCCTCGGTCGGAGGAAGCGGAGCGCGCGGATGAATCGTTCACCGTTTCAAGTGACGTTCGGATTAGAATCCCGCCCCAAGTGACACCCGCGACGCTCACGGCAGCTCAAATCAATCGCGCGACGCTCGCGAGACAGATGCTGCTGTCGCGCGAGAAGACGACGGTCGTCAAGGCGGTCGAGCGCCTTGTCGCCATGCAGGCGCAGGTCGCGCGGCCGCCGTTCGTCGGCCTGTGGACGCGCGCCGAGGGCTTCCGTCGCGAGGATCTGCTGACGGCCCTTCGCCAGAAGCAGATCGTGCGAGGGACCTCGCTGCGCGGGACGATCCACATGATGACGGCCGCGGATTTCATCGGCCTGCGTGGAGCGATTCAGCCGGCCTTGACGCTTGCGGTACAGGGAATCCTGAAGGATCGCTTCGAGGCGCTCGACCTCGCCGCGCTCGATGCGGACGGCCGCAGGTTCTTCGAGATGCCGGCGACGTTCGACGCGCTGCGGGATCACTTGAAGAAGAAATACCCGAACGGCGACGAGCGCGCGATGGCCTACACCATCCGCACGCATCTGCCGCTCATCCAGGTCCCGACCGACGATCCGTGGGCGTTCCCCTCATCGGCTGATTTCACGCTCGCTGAGACGTGGCTCGGAAAGAAGATTTCGACGCTCCACGCGCCGGCCCACACCCTCGTCAAGCGATATCTTGCCGCGTTTGGTCCGGCCACGGTGCGCGACGCGCAGGTCTGGTGCGGTGTCCCCAATCTCGCGGACGTGTTCGAGTCTCTTCGCCCGAACCTGGTGACGTTTCGCTGCGGCAGGCGCGAGCTGTTCGATCTGCCCGATGCCCCGCGGCCGCCCGCCGACACGCCGGTTCCAATCCGATTTCTGCCCGAGTTCGACAATCTCGTGCTGTCGCACGAGGATCGCACGCGCGTCCTGCCGGACGAGCACCGTTCGCGCGTCCTCTCGAAGAATCTCCAGGTTCGCGCGACCTTTCTCGTGAACGGCATCGTCTCCGGCGCCTGGAGGACCGAGCGCAAGAAGAAGAGCGCGACGCTGCTGCTCGAGCCCTTCGACAAGCTGTCGAAGAAGACGATCGGGGAGCTGGAGACCGAAGGGGAGGCGCTGCTGCGATTCATTGAGGAAGCCGCGGAAACGCGCGAGATAAAGTGGGCGCGCTGACACAGCCGATGCGACTTAATCGTGCCTTCTCTTCATTCTCGTGCCTGACCTCGCGCTGCTCCTGACGCAGTTGCTGGTCATCCTCGCGAGCGCCCGGGTGACCGGCCGCATCGTTCGATGGGCCGGTCAGCCGCGTGTCATCGGCGAGATGATCGCGGGGCTTGCGCTGGGGCCGTCGCTCTTCGGCGCTGTGGCGCCGCGGACCATGCGAGCGCTTTTCCCTGACGACGGCATGATGCCGCTCGCGACGCTCAGCCAGCTCGGTGTCATCCTGTTCATGTTCGTCGTCGGCCTCCGGCTCGATCTCTCCGCGCTGCGAGGGCGCGTTCGATCCGCGATCGCGATCAGCCATGCGAGCATCGTGGTCCCGTTCGTACTGGGCGCTGTGCTCGGCACGTGGCTCCATCCGGAACTGGCGGGACGCGGCGTGCCGCTTCTTCCGTTCATCCTGTTTTGCGGCGCGGCAATGAGCGTGACGGCGTTTCCCGTGCTCGCACGAATCCTCTCCGACCGCAAGCTCGTTGGAACGCGTCTCGGGTCCGTCGCAACTGCGTGCGCCGCTGTAGACGATGTGACGGCGTGGTGTCTGCTGGCGGCGGTGGTCGCGGTCGCACGAAGCGGCAACGCCATCGAGCGTTTCGGGTTCACGCTGTTTGGCGCCGCGATCTACACGACGTTCTGCGCAACGGTCGTGCGCCGTGCGCTCGGAGCCTGGTCGGATCGGCGCCAGCAGTTGTGCATTGCACCAATCCCGTCCGAACATGCGATCGGCTCTGGCGAAGGTCGGACGCCGTCGGTTGGTGCGGAGCTGGTGGGTCTCACGGTGGTGTTTGCGCTCGGCTCCGCGCTCGTGACCGAGCTCCTCGGCGTGCATCCGTTGTTTGGCGCATTCCTCGCCGGTACGATTGCACCGCGACAGCACGGCCTTGCACGCGCGATTGCCGATCGCGTCGAGGACGTCGTCGGGACGGTCTTGCTGCCTGTCTTTTTCGTTTTCACCGGACTGCGCACGGAGATTGGTCTCGTGACGAGTGCGGGTCTATGGGGTGTGTTCGTTGCCGTTCTCGCCGTCGCAGTCGCAGGAAAGCTCGGCGGATCAGCCGTCGCGGCGCGCGTCACTGGCGCGCCGTGGGCGGAAGCACTTGCCATTGGCGTGCTGATGAACACGCGTGGCCTGATGGAGCTCGTGATTCTGAACGTCGGCCTGGAGATTGGCGTGATCGGTCGCGAGCTGTTCGCGATGATGGTCTTGATGGCGATTGTCACGACGGTGATGACATCACCGACCCTGACGCTGCTGCTGGAAGACAAACCTGAGCTCACCACGCCTCTCGTTCCGTAGATCGATGGCTCGGTGTCTCCTCAGAAAGTGCCGGTGGCTCGGTAGGTCAGTAGCCCGGTAGGCCGGCGGCTCGGCACGAGAGGCCACTTGATGCATGGGGATCGAAGGATGACGACTCTGACTGAGAATCATGCCGACATTGATTGAACGCCCGAGCGTGATTGAAGCCGCGGGGAACAAACCGAAACGGATCGAGGAGTACGCCGGACGGGTGAACTCGGGTCACAGCGGCGTCAGCGTCGCGAGGATGGTCTCACCCGCAGGCTGGGAGGAACCAGGGCAGCGTCCCGAATTCGAGGAGATCACCGTCGTCCTCAAAGGCACGCTCCGCGTCGAATACGAACGGGGCGTTCTCGATGTCCACGCCGGTCAGGCGGTCGTCACGCATCCTGGCGAGTGGGTCCGTTACAGCAGCCCGGAACCGGGCGGCGCAGAGTACGTCGCCGTTTGCCTCCCGGCGTTCTCTCCGTCGACCGTTCATCGCGATCCTTGAACCTCAGCAGGCTAACGGCTCACGTCGCCGTTCTTGCTCTTCTAGACGCGGCGGAAGCGGGGCAGAGAGCGCCTCGCAAAGCGACGACGAGAAGGCTTCGGGGGACGACGTTCCCCGGATGAGTAAGGGAGGATCCATGAATCGCGACGAACTCGAGGGTAAAGCGGAGAAAGTCAAAGGCAAGGCCAAGCAAGCGGTCGGCGACCTGACCGACGACGAACGGCTGCGCGACGAAGGCGTCGCCGATGAAGCGGCTGGGAACGCCCAGGAGGGGCTCGGGAAGGCGAGACGGAAGGTCGGTGAAGCCATCGAGGACATTGGAGAGAATATAAAGAGGTAGCGAACGAGGTCCGGGGGAGTGACCTCCCCCGACCACTTGCCTCCAGAGGTTCCGTTTGTTATAGTTGCAAGGTTCTGGGCGGCCCTAGGACACCCTATCTAGGGCCAGCCTTCAGAAAACGGCGCCGCACTCGAGACACCGGACGAACAACGATTCCGGGAAGCGGCCCGCATCGAAGCGCCCGGCAGGGCGCAGCATCATCAACCTTATAGGGTAAGTCAGCTCCAGGTGCCGGGCCGCCGTGCGGCTCCCTAGGCCTGGGGCAATGGAAGCCGATCCCGAGCGATAGCTGCGCGGGCAATCGGCTGTTGCCTTTTTGGGGCGCGCCGGGCCGGCGGCTGCGCAGGGAGCAATCGTGCCGACGATCAGCCAACTCGTCCGGAAGGGACGCGAGAAAGTCCTGAGCAAGACCAAGAGTCCCGCGCTGCAGGACAGCCCGCAGAAGCGTGGCGTGTGCGTACGAGTGTTCACGCAGACGCCCAAGAAGCCGAATTCGGCGCTGCGCAAGGTTGCGCGTGTCCGTCTGACGAACGGCATCGAAGTGACGACGTACATTCCAGGCGTCGGCCACAACCTGCAGGAGCACTCGCTCGTGCTGATCCGCGGAGGCCGGGTCAAGGATCTCCCGGGCGTCCGCTATCACGTCGTCCGAGGCACTCTCGACGCGGTCGGCGTGCAGGGTCGTAAGCAGGGCCGGTCGAAGTACGGAGCGAAGAGGCCGAAACAATAACTGCGGATTGCTGATTTATGCCACGACGACGTGAGATTCCGAAGCGCGAAGTAGCCCTCGATCCGCTGTATAGCAGCGCGCTCGTGACGAAGTTCATCAGCACGTTGATGCGCGACGGGAAGCGCAGCACGGCCGAGCAGATCATGTACGGGAGCCTTTCGACCATTCAGGAGAAGACCGGAGACGATCCGTTGAAGGTCTTCAAGAAGGCAGTCGAGAACGTGAAGCCGGCGCTCGAGGTCAAGTCGCGGCGCGTTGGCGGCTCGAACTATCAGGTGCCCGTGGAAGTAAACCCGAATCGGCGCCTGTCGCTCAGCATCCGCTGGCTGGTCGGCTACGCACGCGCGCGGGGTGACGGCAAGACGATGCAGGAGAAGCTGGCGAACGAATTGATGGACGCCGCGAACCTGCGTGGCGGCTCGGTGAAGAAACGCGAAGACACACACCGCATGGCGGAGGCTAATAAAGCCTTCGCCCACTACCGCTGGTAAGGCTGTATTGGCCTCCGCGACGGAAGCCGGCATTTTTAAGACGGCCTGCCTCCGGCAGGCCTGGGGCGTTCGCCATCATCGTTGGTGAAATTCGGATCGTAGGGCGGGGTCTTCAGACCCCGCCATCAAGCAATGCCCAGACAAGTACCACTGAACCGGACGCGCAACATCGGCATCATGGCGCACATCGATGCCGGCAAGACCACCACGACGGAACGGATCCTGTTCTACACGGGCATCACCTACAAGATTGGTGAGGTTCACGAAGGAACGGCCGTGATGGACTGGATGGAGCAGGAACAGGAGCGCGGCATCACGATCACGTCGGCTGCGACGACCTGCTTCTGGCGCGATCACCGGATTAACATCATCGATACGCCCGGCCACGTGGACTTTACCGCGGAAGTCGAGCGTTCGCTGCGCGTCCTCGATGGCGCCGTCGCCGTGTTCGACTCGGTGGCCGGCGTCGAGCCGCAGTCGGAGACGGTCTGGCGTCAGGCCGACAAGTACCGCGTCCCGCGAATCTGTTTCGTCAACAAGATGGACCGCGTCGGCGCGGATTTCAAGCGGACGTTCGATCAGATCATCACCAAGCTTGGCGGAAACCCCGTCGCGATTCAGTTGCCGATCGGCAGCGAAGACAAGTTCGTCGGCGTGGTCGACCTCGTTAGAATGAAGTCGATCACCTACAAAGACGAGACGATGGGCGCCGATTACGTCATCGGCGAGATTCCGGCCGACATGATGGCCGACGCGCAGCACTACCGCGAGCAGTTGATCGAGAAGGTCAGCGAAGCCGACGACAAGCTCCTCGAGAAGTACCTCCATGGCGAAGACATCACCGAAGACGAGATCAAAGCGGCGCTGCGCAAGCGCGTGATCAGCTCTGTCCACAGCACGGGCGAGAAGGCGGAGCCGGCGTTCGTGCCGGTCATCTGCGGCTCGGCGTTCAAGAACAAGGGCGTCCAGCCCCTGCTCGACGCCGTCGTCGACTACCTGCCATCTCCAATCGACGTCCCGCCGATCAAGGGGTTCGATCCGAACAAAGGACCTGACGCGATCGTCGAGCGCGCAGCATCGGACGACGCGCCCTTCAGCGCGCTGGCGTTCAAGATCATGACCGACCCGTTCGTCGGTCAGCTCACCTTCATTCGCGTCTACTCGGGCGTCCTGACGTCGGGATCGACGGTCTACAACGCGACGAAGCAGAGGACCGAGCGCATCGGCCGGCTGCTCAAGATGCACGCGAACAAGCGCGAGGAGATCAAGGAGGTCTACTCGGGCGACATCGCGGCCGCCGTTGGCCTCAAGACCGTGTCGACCGGCGACACGATTTGCGATGAGAAGAAGCCCGTGGTGCTCGAGTCCATGGACTTTCCCGAGCCGGTCATCGAGCTGGCAATCGAGCCTAAGACGAAGGCGGACCAGGAAAAGCTGGGCGCGGGCCTGCAGAAGCTGATGGCCGAGGACCCGACGTTCCGGGTGCGCACGGATCAGCAGACCGGCCAGACAGTCATCGCCGGCATGGGTGAGCTGCACCTCGAGATCATCGTCGATCGTCTGAAGCGCGAGTTCAACGTTGACGCGAGCGTCGGTCGTCCGCAGGTCGCCTACAAGGAAACGCTTACGCGTCCCGCGGATGGCGACGGGCGTTACGTCCGGCAGACCGGCGGCCGCGGCCAGTACGGCCACGCGAAGATTCATCTGTATCCGGGCGAGCCGGGCTCCGGGTACTTGTTCGAGAACAAGATCGTTGGCGGCGTGATCCCGCGCGAATACATCAAGCCCGTCGATGAAGGGATCAAGGAGGCGCTGACGCGCGGCGTCCTGGCCGGATATCCAATCGACGATGTGCGGATCGAGCTCTACGACGGTTCGTATCACGAGGTCGACAGCTCAGAAATGGCGTTCAAGATCGCCGGATCGATGGCGTTCCAGGACGCGGCGAAGAAGGCCAGGGCCGTGCTGCTCGAGCCGGTGATGCGCGTCGAGGTCGTGGTGCCGAAGGAGCACATGGGCGACGTCATGGGCGATCTGTCGAGCCGCCGAGGCCACATCCAGTCGCAGGAAGATCGGGCCGGCACGCAGATCATCACGGCGCGCGTGCCGCTCTCGGAGATGTTCGGCTACGCGACCGACCTGCGCTCGCGTACGCAGGGGCGCGCGACGTATTCGATGCACTTCGATCGCTACGAGCCTGCGCCGCAGAACGTCAGCGAGGAAGTCGTGGCGCGAGTACAAGGCAAGTAAAGTCTAGGGTTAGCAAAGGACTGAGATGGCGACAGCGTTCAGCGACAAGATTCGGATTCGGTTGAAGGCGTACGACAACCGGGTGCTCGACCAATCGACGACCGAGATCGTCGACACGGCGCGACGGACCGGCGCGCGGCTGGCAGGGCCGATTCCGCTCCCGACCGAGAAGAACAAGTGGACCGTGCTGCGGTCGCCGCACGTCGACAAGAAGTCGCGCGAGCAGTTCGAGCTGCGCACGCACAAGCGGTTGATTGACATCTTCGAACCGACGCCGCAGACGGTGGACGCGTTGATGAAGCTGGATCTGCCGGCCGGCGTCGACGTCGAGATCAAAGCGTTCGGGAAAGAACACAAATAAGCCGGGATTCGGGAATCGGGATTCGGGGTTCGAAGAGCCCGAGATAACGAATCCCGAGCCCCGAATCCCGAACCCCGGCAGGATTTCTTATGCTGACAGGCATCATCGGCAAGAAAGTTGGAATGACCCAGGTTTTTGCCCAGGACGGCACGGTCACGCCGGCGACCGTCATCAAGGCTGGCCCGTGTGTCGTCGTCCAAGCGAAGTCGACGACGACCGACGGGTACGAGGCCGTGCAGCTCGGGCTCGTTGAAGATCGGCCGGCGCGAGTGCGGAAGCCGCTTGCGGGTCATTACTCGAAGGCAGGCGTCCCGCCGACCCGCGTGCGTCAAGAGGTCAGGACCGCCGCCGGGACCGAGGCGCCGAAAACCGGCGATCAGATCCTCGTGAACGGCGTGTTCAACAACGGCGATCGCGTGGATGTGATCGGAATCAGCCGGGGCAAGGGGTTTCAAGGTGTCGTGCGACGGCATCACTTCTTCGGCGGCGCCGCCACTCACGGATCGATGTTCCACCGCGCGCCGGGATCGATTGGCGCATCGTCGTTTCCATCGCGGGTCGTCAAGGGCATGCGCGCCGCCGGCCGGATGGGTGGAGATCGCGTGACCGTCCGCAACCTGAAGGTTGTGCAGGTTGACGGGGAGAACAACCTGCTCGTGCTGCGAGGCGCTGTGCCGGGCGCACCGGGCGGTTACGTGATGATTCGCAAGGCCGTGGCGGCAAAGCGGGAGCCGAAGCCGCAGGTGGAGAAACCGTCGAAGGCAGCCAAGGCGCCAGCGAAGGCCAAGAAATAGGGGTGGAGAAACGAACATGCAATTAGATGTCTTCAACACCCAGAACGAAAAGATCGGCGCGCTCGAGCTGGACGATCACGTGTTCGGCGGGCGCGTGAGGGCCAGTCTGATCTGGGAATCGGTCGTGCAGCAAAACGCGTCCGAGCGGCGGGGGACGCACGCCACCAAGAACCGCGCGCTCGTGAGCGGCAGCGGCAAGAAGCCGTGGCGACAGAAGGGCACGGGGCGCGCGCGCGTCGGTGAGATTCGCAATCCGCTCTGGCGGAAGGGCGGGACGGTGTTCGGCCCGCAGCCGCGGAGCTACGCTTACAACCTGCCGAAGAAGGTGCAGCGCGGTGCGCTCCGTGCCGCGATTGCCGACAAGATTGCAGCAGGCGCCGTAATTGTCGTCGATCGACTCGAGTCGGCCGAGCGCAAGACGAAGGCAACCGTCGAGATGCTGAAACGGCTCGGCGTTACCGGGAAGGCGCTGTTGATCGATGTGAAGCCGGACGAGGGGTTCGCGCTCAGCGCGCGAAACATCGCGGGCGTGAAGCTGGTCGCGAGCGCGCGCGTCACTGCGCGAGATGTCATGGATACGGCACACGTCGTCGCCACGCGCGAGGCGCTGGAGAAACTGCAACAGAGCCTGGAGGCGGAAAGTACGAAGTAAGAAGTACGACGTAAGAAGCACAAATTCCGAAGCGCGGAAGCAAGAACAACCCAACACGAAACAGAGACATCGAAGCAACACGATCACGGCGAATTACTTCTTACTTCGAACTTGGTACTTCTGACTTTCGGGGAACTCGTTATGAAAATGACAGACGTCATCAGGCGACCGATCGTCACCGAGAAGACGACGCTGCTTCGCGAAGATTCACGCACGCTGGTGTTCGAGGTCGCTGCAGGCGCGACGAAGGTGGACATCAAGCACGCGGTTGAGAAGCTGCTCGGATCCAAGGTCGAGGCGGTGCGTACGGCAATTGCTCACGGCAAGGTGAAGCGACAGGGACGGTTCGTCGGGCGTCGATCGGACTGGAAGAAGGCCTACGTGAAGCTCAGGGAAGGCGAGAAGACACCGGAGTTCCTCGAGGGCGCCTAGAGAATGCCGATTGTGGATTGCTGATTGTGGATTGAATTCAACCATCAATCAGGGATCCTCAATCGACAATTTCAGGGAACGAAGCTTATGCCTATTCGCAATTACAAACCGACGTCGTCGGGCCGCCGCTTTCAGACGGTGCAGGTATTCGACGACATCACGACCTCCGAGCCGTACAAGCCGCTGACCGAGCCCCTGCGCAAATCGGGCGGACGCAACAATCACGGCGAGCTCACGTCGTGGTGGCGGGGCGGGGGACACAAGCGCAACTACCGCGTGATCGACTTCAAGCGCGACAAGCGCGACATCCCGGCGAAGGTGTCCACGGTCGAATACGATCCGAACCGCTCCGCGCGGATCGCGCTCGTGACCTATGCGGATGGCGAAAAGCGCTATATCCTGCAGCCGCTGGGGCTGAAGGTGGGGGAAACGATCGTGGCCGGGGAGAACGTCGACATCCTTCCAGGCAACGCGCTTCCGCTCAAGAACATTCCGCTCGGGACGACCGTGCACAACGTCGAGCTGCGGCCTGGCAAAGGGGGCCAGATCGCCCGCAGCGCGGGCTCGGGTGTGCAGGTAGTCGCCAAGGAGGGTGAGTACGCGTCGGTGAAGATGCCCTCGGGCGAGATCCGGAAGATCAACATCGAGTGCCTCGCGACGATCGGGCAGGTCGGGAACGTCGATCACGAGAATGTATCGATCGGTAAAGCGGGCCGCAGCCGCTGGCTCGGGAAGCGGCCGCACGTCCGTGGCGTCGCGATGAACCCGGTGGATCACCCGCTCGGTGGCGGCGAAGGCAAGACGTCCGGCGGCCGCCATCCGGTGTCGCCGTGGGGTATGCCGACCAAGGGCTACAAGACGAGGAGCCGGAAGGCGACCGATCGGTTCATCGTTCAGCGGAGAAAGAAGTAATCGAGATCAGATATGGGCAGATCACTTAAAAAGGGTCCTTTTGTCGACCTGCCGCTGCTCGAGAAGGTCGAGATCATGAATCGCGGCGGCGACAAGAAGGTCATCAAGACCTGGTCGCGGCGCTCGACCGTCGTGCCCGAAATGGTGGGGCACACGATCGCGGTGCACAACGGACGGAAGTTCATCCCGGTGTACATCACCGAGAACATGGTCGGCCACAAGCTCGGCGAGTTCGCGCCGACGCGGCAGTTCAAGGGCCACACGACCAAGAGCGACAAGGCGGCGGCGGTGGCGGCCGCGCCACCCGGCGCGCCGGCGCCCGCGAAGGCAGGTGGGTAATGCCGGTTCAGGCGCACGCAACAGCGAAGTACATCCGGACGTCGGCGCAGAAGGCCGGGCTCGTGCTCGACCTGATCCGCGGCCGTGACGTGAACGCCGCGCTGGCGACGCTTCGGTTCGCGCGCAAGGGCGTCGCCAGGGAGGTCGAGAAGGTCCTACGGTCGGCAATTGCCAACGCGCAGCAGAAGGAAGGGTTCGGCGGCGACGTCGAGCGGCTGTTCGTCGAAGTCTGCTACGCGAATCAGGGTCCTTCGCAGAAGCGGATTCGTCCCGCTCCGATGGGCCGCGCGTTCCGCGTCGTGAAGCGGACTGCGCACCTGACCGTGCGCGTGGCCGAACGACCCTCCCCGATCACGGCGGCGCCAGAAGCGGGCGCCCCGAAGCGGCCGCGCGGCGCGAAGCCCAAGACCGAGAGGAAGACGGAGAGCAAGGCTCCTGTGCAGAAGCGCAGCCGCGCGAAGGCTTCGAAACCAGCGACGAAAGAGTAGAGACCAAACTATGGGTCAGAAAGTTCATCCGCACGGATTTCGACTCGGCTTCAACAAGACGTGGCGCTCGCGGTGGTTCGCCGATCGCGACTACTCGAAACTGCTGCACGAGGATCTGAAGCTGCGCGACACGCTGAAGGAACGCTTCGCGCACGCCGGGGTGTCGAAGATCGAGATCGAGCGCGCCGCGAACAAGCTGAAGATCGACATCCACACGTCGCGTCCCGGCATCATCATCGGCCGCAAGGGGACCGAGGTGGACAAGCTGAAGACCGAAATCCAGAAGCGGACGAATCGCGAGGTCTTCATCAACATCCAGGAGATTCAGAAGCCGGAGCTCGATGCGCAGTTGATCGCCGAGTCCGTTGCGATGCAGCTCGAGAAGCGCGTGGCGTTCCGGCGCGCGATGCGAAAGGCCGTCGAGTCGGCGCTCCGGTTCGGTGCGCGCGGGATCAAGGTGCGTGTCTCGGGCCGCCTCAACGGCGCGGAGATCGCGCGCTCCGAGTGGTACCTGCACGGCCAGCTGCCGCTGCAGACACTGCGCGCGGACATCGATTACGGGTTCGCCGAAGCGAGCACGACCTACGGCCAGATTGGCGTGAAGGTGTGGCTCTACAAGGGCGAGCGCCTCGCGCCACGGATCGGGCGCGAAGAAGATTACCGCACGCCACGAAGGGCCGCGAGAGCGTAAGCGCCCGGGGCCCGGCGAGCGAGCGAAGCGAGTCGAGCCGAGCGCGTGGGGGTGGGGCCCCACGCGTATTGAGAAATGCCGACCCTGTCGGTGAAGTGAGCGAGGACTCTGCATCATGTTGATGCCGAAGAAGGTCAAGTATCGGAAACAGCAGCGCGGGCGCATGGCCGGAAAGGCGTGGCGCGGGGCCGACGTGTCGTTCGGCGACTACGGCCTCAAGGCGCTGGAGCCCTGCTGGCTCACGGATCGGCAGATCGAGGCGGCCCGCGTGGCGATGACTCGATTCATCAAGCGCGGCGGCAAGATCTGGATCCGCGTGTTCCCCGATAAGCCGATCACGAAGAAGCCGCAGGAGACGCGCATGGGCAAGGGCAAGGGCGCACCCGAACAGTGGGTTTGCGTCGTCCGGCCCGGGCGGGTTCTCTTCGAGATGGAGGGAGTGAACGAGACCGAGGCACGTCAGGCGATGCGGCTCGCGGCGGCAAAGCTCCCGATCAAGACGAAGTTCGCGACCCGATTTGCGGAGGAGAAGGCGTCATGAAGGTGGCGGAGTTCCGCGATCTCGCGGTCACCGAGCTGCGTCAGCGCGAGAAGGAGCTGGACGATCAGCTCTTCCGGCTGCGGATTCAGAAGTCGATGGGGCAGATCGAAGCGGCGCACAAGCTCAAGTCGCTGCGTCGCGACCTCGCGCGTGTGAAGACCGTGCTGCGCGAGAAGGAGACCGCGTAAATGGCCACGAAGGCAGTCGTCACAGGGGTCGTCGTCAGCGACAAGATGGACAAGACCGTCAAGGTCGCGATCGAGCGTCAGGTCCGGCACGATGTCTACGGCAAGACGCAGCGGCGCACGTCGACGTTCCTCGCGCACGACGAGAAGAACGAGGCGAAGGTCGGCGATCGCGTGGCGATTACCGAGACGCGTCCGCTCAGCCGCCACAAGCGGTGGGTCGTCACGTCGGTGGTGGAGAAGGCAAAAGAGATCTAGCGAATTGCCGATTGCTGGTTGCTGACTGTGGATTGATGCCGTATTGGGGCAGTAATCAGCAACCGTCAGTCAGCAATTCAGGAGACTCCAATGATTCAGATGCGATCGATCCTCGACGTGGCCGACAACTCGGGCGCCCGCAAGATCGCGGTCATCAACCCGATCGGCGGTTCAACGGGACGCTACGCGCGGCTCGGGGACATCATCACGGCGTCGGTGAAGGAAGCGACGCCGGACTCGAACGTGAAGAAGGGACAGGTCGTCAAGGCCGTGATCGTGCGAACCCGCAAGGAGCAGCGCCGGAAGGACGGCAGCTACATCCGGTTCGATCGGAACGCCGCCGTGCTCGTGAACGATCAGGGGGAGCCGATCGGCACCCGCGTGTTCGGCCCGGTCGCCCGCGAGCTGCGGGAACGCAAGTTCATGAAGATCATCTCGCTCGCGCCAGAGGTGTTGTGAGGCGCCAGGAATACAAACTATGTCTCGTCTAGCAACTCCCATTCGCCGCAACGACAACGTTGTCGTGACGACCGGGAAGGACCGCGGCAAGCGAGGCCGCGTCCTCAAAGTGGTGCCCGAGAAGAATCGCCTCATCGTGGAAGGCGTGAACTTCATCAAACGGCACACCAAGCCGAACCCCCAGCGGCAGATCAAGGGGGGGGTGATGGAGCGCGAAGCCTCGCTCCACGCGTCGAACGTGCAGCTCGTCTGCCCTGAGTGCGGTAAGCCGACCCGGATCGGTCGCAAGATCCTCGGCGACGGCCGCAAGGTGCGGATCTGCCGGAAGTGCGAGGGAGTGGTAGACAAATGAGCCGGCTGAGAGAACGGTACGAGAAAGAAGTCGCTTCGGCCCTCGAGCAGGAGTTCCACTACGGCAACGTGATGGCGATCCCGAAGATCGAGAAGATCGTCGTCAACATGGGTCTCGGTGACGCGACGCAGAACGCGAAGATCGTCGACACGGGCGCCGAGGAAGTCGCCCGGATCACCGGTCAGAAGGCGATCACGACCCGGGCGAAGAAGTCGATCGCGCAGTTCAAAGTGCGGAAGGGAATGCCAATCGGCGCGATGGTCACGCTGCGAGGCGAGCGCATGTGGGAGTTCCTCGACCGCCTGATTTCAATCGCGCTGCCACGCGTTCGCGACTTCCGCGGCGTCTCGCCGCGCGGGTTCGACGGCCGCGGCAACTACACGCTCGGTCTCAAAGACCAGTTGCTGTTCCCCGAGATTGACTATATGAAGGTCGACAAGGCGCGCGGCATGAACATCTCCATGGTGACGACGGCCAAGACGGATGAGGAGTCGCGCAAGCTGCTCCAGTTGCTTGGTATGCCGTTCAGGAACGCGTAACACATGGCTACGACAGCGAAGATTGCGAAAGAGACGAAGACGCCCAAGTTCAAGATCCGCTTGCGGAACAGGTGCCAGCGTTGCGGCCGTCCGCGCGCGTTCATGCGGAAATTTGCGCTGTGCCGCTTGTGCTTCCGCAGGCTGGCGCTCGAAGGGGACATCGCCGGGGTTACGAAGAGTAGCTGGTAAAGCGCCTGCGGCCGCGGCGAGGCGAGCGAAGCGAGTGGAGCCGCAGCGAGCGGGGGGGGCCCCGCGAGCGCTGAGAGGCGCCTGCGGCCGCGGCGAGGCGAGCGAAGCGAGTGGAGCCGCAGCGAGCGGGGGTGGGGCCCCGCGAGCGCTGAGAG
>JBKPCD010000194.1:0-28735 GCA_046727175.1 Acidobacteriota bacterium
TACAGCGGACCCCAGAAGTGTGTGGCCATCGCATTCTCGAAGTCCTCGTGAGTCATGTGCTCGAGCGGCCCCACCTGAATGACGCCGGCGTTGTTGATGAGGACGTCGATGCCCATCCACCGATGAAGGATCTCGGCAACCGTCGTGCGCACGTCGTTGAGCCGACGGACGTCGCACACAATCGTCATGACTTCGGCCGCGCCGCGCTCCTCGACCTGCGCGCGCGCGCGATCGAGCTCCGTTTCATCGCGGGCAAGCAGGCAGATCCGCGCGCCTTCCGCGGCGAGCTGTCTCGCGATCACGAGGCCGAGGCCGCGTGAACCGCCGGTGATCACGACGGTTCGTCCCGCGAACTCGATTCCATGTCGATGCCGAGCAGCGCGACTCGCCGCGAGCACGGCCGTCGCGCCGAACGCCGCGCCGAGCAGGAACTTCTGCTGGTTGTTCATACCCCGTTCTCCAGGCCGCGCCGGAGCGTGATCGCATCTCGCGGTGCGTGGCCGCCAACGTCGTTGTTGAAGTACACGTACGCATTCACGCCGATCATCCGCTGCGTATGCAACCAATCGATCCACGGAGCCAAACGTTCCGGCGGATAGGCGCCCCCGTACTTCGCATCGGCGCCATGGAATCGGGCGTAGACGAACGGACCCACTCGTACCCTCGCCGTCGCAGACCCCGGCATATCGTGCAGGCACAACGCGACGCTATGCTTTTCGAGCAAGCGCAGCACCGCATCCGCGTACCACGTCGGATCGCGGAACTCGATAGCATGACGCGTGCGCGCGGGTAACGCTTGCAGAAAGTGCTCCAGACGCCCGAGGTCGAGTTTCCAGCCGGGCGGGAGCTGATAGAGGACAGGGCCGAGATGCCGGCCGAGCGCGCCGGCACGGCTGAGCAAGAGATCCAGCGGATGCTCCGGATCCTTCAGTTTCTTCATGTGCGTCAGGAACCGGCTCGCCTTGACGGCGAAGATGAAGCGCGATGGAACACGATCGGCCCAGCGCGCGAACGTCTCCGCCTCGGGCAGACGGTAAAAGCTGTTGTTGATCTCGACGGTGTCGAAAACCGACGCGTAATGCTCGAGCCAGCGGCTCTGAGCCAGCTCGGCTGGATAGAAATTACCTCGCCAGTGCCGATACTGCCAGCCAGAACAGCCGACGTGCACGCGGCCCGGCGTTCCCATCTTCTAGAGAAAGCGCAAGCGCTGTGCCGATGACGGGAGGAGGACAACACGAGCAAGGAGGCGTGTGAGCTGACGCGACACTCCCGTCGCGACGAGCTCGAGGGTCGGCTCGTAATCGCGGTCGTGGATTTGTCACCGCATCAGATCAGACCGTTCGCAGTCGTACTCCTTCTCCACCGACGAGACGTTCCGTTCGGTGGCAGGATGTTCTGACGGTGAGAGTGCCGTGGGAGTCGCTACCGACTTACAGTCGGTGGCTGGCTCGAGGCGGGCCTACCAACTCGGCCTCCGCTGCAAGCCAGTCGTCCATATCCCGGCCGTGCGTACCCCCGCGCGCGACGTAGAGCTCGTAGGCGCGCGACGCGATGCGCTCGCGATCGACGGTTGTCACGGATGTCTTAACCGGTTCAGCCGTCGCGGTTTGATTGATCTCAGAAGTGGTCTCGGCTGGTTTCTCGATCGTTTTCTTGCGTCGTGCCATATTCCCCATGTAATGCGCAGCGACCTGCTGCGCTGACTCGCTACGTTTGTGACAAAGCTTCGACCCTTGCGGGTTGCTCGATGCGCCGCAGCATCCATCGGAGGGACGCGTCCACCGGCTCGGCGGCCGCGACCACACGGGCATTGACGCTGAACGGTGCGCGCTCGCGGGGACGAACACTGAATGACAGGTTGGCACTCGCGCGGGTCTGAGCAATCTCGAGAGCCTGCGCGAGAAGCTGCGTCCGGTCGTTGCAAACGAAAATGCTGAAATTCTTGCCGACGAGAAAGCGCTGACTGATATTGAGAAGATCAGCCGCCGCGCGATTGGCTTCGACGATCTGGACGTCGGGTGTCGTGATCACGTAGGCATCCGGCGCGCCATCGAAGAGCTGCCAGTATTTCTCGCGCTCAATCTGGAGCTGATGACGAGCCGCCACCAGCTCGTCGCGCTGCTCGATCAGATGCTGTTGGGTCACCTGCAATTCCTCCAGCGCGTGCGCGAGTTCGCCGAGCACTTCCTCGAAGAGTCTCGGCGTTGGTTCCGTCGCTTGCCCAGCTCGACGCTGAAGCGCCGTCAGCCTCTGAACGGCGGACGCTACCTGGAGATGGCGTGTATCGAACACAGGACCCCTCCGTTCGCTCATTATAACGAAACGCTGGCTCTGCGCTAGGAATACCTTCGGACCTGGGCGGCGCAGAATTCTGCGAAACGCCCTTTCGTCGCGAGGGGCTCGGATGTGTGGCCGGATCCCATGCGACTCGGGAGTGAAGCAGAACGTGACGGTCACGTTGAACGGCTCGAGCGCCCGCATCTGGCGGTCGAACCATGGGCAGGCCGCAGGCTGTCGGCCCAGATCATAACTGCTTCGATCACGCAGTCAGCCCTCCTTGCGGCGGCAGATGAATACCTCGTCTTCCGGATGGTCGACGATGACGAACCCCCCTACGCAACATGGCTTCCGCGCATGCGCGATTCGGAATCCACCCGTTCGTCGGGTCGCCCGCGTAGCGGTCCTCGACGAAGTACATCACCGGATACGAAGGATCCGCGAACTGTTCGATCTCGTGAAAGTCGTAGTCGCACCGCGGTTGGCTGGTCTCGTTGCTGCCCCGCGGCATCGACTGGAACACGAGCGTGTCGGCCACGACTTGGTCGTGCAGGATGTCGAGCGGGAGAAGGGGATGCCGCGTTAGACTTCGGTGACATCCAACCGGGACGCCCGAACGGGACAGCCACCGTTGGCTGGCACTTGTGCCTGTCCCTGTTGGATGTCCCGTTCGGATGCCTCAGTTGGGTGTCCCGGTTGGATGTCCCCAGTTCTGGTGTGGGCAGTCCTTTCAATGGAGGCAGCGGATGCGCAGGTTCTGCAGTCCACGGGTGGCGGTTTGTGCGACCGCGATCCTCGCTCTGTTCATGGTCCATACAACCCCGGCGACCGCGCAGGGTCGCGGCAGCGGACGCGGCGCTGGCGATCAGATCACCTCGATCGAGGACCGCACGAACGGTCTCAAAAAGATCGACGGCTTTTACCCCTTGTACTGGGACGAGGCAACCGGACGACTGTGGATGGAGGTGCCGAAGCTCGATACTGAAGTCCTTTACTCGACCGGCTTCGGCGCGGGCCTTGGCTCGAACGACATCGGCATCGATCGCGGCGCCCTCGCCGGCTCACGCATCGTCAAGTTCGAACGCGCGGGACCGAAGCTGCTGATGGTCCAGCCGAATTACCGATGCCGGGCCGTCAGCACGAATCCGGCAGAGGTGCGGGCGGTTCGCGACGCGTTCGCGCGATCGGTCATCTGGGGATTCTCGATCGCCGCGGTGACGGGCGACCGCGTCCTCGTCGATCTGACCGAGTTCCTGCTGCGTGACTCGAACGACCTCTCGCAGCGCCTTCAGCCGGGAACGTACCGATTCGAGGCGTCGCGCAGCTCGATCTACCTGCCGATGACGCAGAACTTCCCGAAGAACACCGAGATGGAGGCGGAGCTGACGTTCGTCCGCCAACCAGCCGCAGGCGGCGGTCCCGGTGGTGGCGGCCGTGGAGGCGGTGGCGGACGTGGTGGCGCCGGGTTCTTCGAAGGCGTGGGCAGCGTGGCAGCGACGCCCGAGGCCGCCAGCATTCGCATTCATCATTCGATCGTTGAGCTCCCCGACGCCAACTACAAGCCACGCCGGTACGATCCGCGATCGGGCTACGGCGACATGTCGTACCAGAACTTCGCAGCGCCGCTCGGTGAACCGATGACCGAGCGGTTCATCCGCCGCCATCGACTCGAGAAGAAGGATCCACGCGCCAGCGTCAGCGATCCGGTGAAACCCATCATCTATTACCTCGATCCTGGCGCGCCGGAGCCGATCCGCTCCGCGCTGATGGAAGGCGCGAAGTGGTGGAACCAGGCATTCGAAGCCGCCGGTTATCGAAATGCGTTTCAGATCCAGATGATGCCCGAGGGCATCAGCCCGCTCGACATCCGTTACAACGTGATCAACTGGGTTCATCGATCGACGCGCGGCTGGAGCACGGGCGGCAGCGTTGCAGACCCACGCACCGGAGAGATCATCAAGGGTGTCGTCGAACTCGGATCCCTGCGCGCAGAACAGGACTACATGATCGCGGAGGGGCTCCTCAGTCCCTACAAAACAGGCGATGAGAAGCCGCCGGAGCTCGAGAAATGGGCGCTCGCGCGTATGCGTCAGCTCGCGGCGCACGAAGTAGGTCACACGCTCGGCCTCGGACACAATTACTACGACAGCAAAGCTGGACGCATCTCCGTGCTCGACTACCCCCACCCGCTCGTGACGCTCAAGCCGGATGGCTCGCTCGACTACTCGGACGTGTATGCGGCCGGGATCGGCGAGTGGGACAAAGTGGCGATCGCGTACGGCTACCAGGCCTTCCCCGAAGGTAGCGACGAAGCAACAGCGCTGACGCAGATTCTCGACGATGCCTGGAAACGCGACATCAGATACATGACAAACCAGGACATGAGCGCGAATCCGAAGGTCGATCAGTGGTCGAATGGCACAGATCCCGCGGCGGAGCTCAAACGGATGATGGGCGTCAGACGCGCGGCGCTGTCACGATTCGGCGAGAACGCGATTCGCCGCAACCGCGCGATGGCGGAGATGGAAGAGGTGTTCGTGCCGCTCTATCTGCATCATCGATATCAGGTCGAGGCCGCAGCATCGGCTGTCGGCGGCATGCACTACATCTACGCGCTCCGCGGCGATGGCAGGCCGCCGGTGATCCCCGTTCCTGCTGCGGAACAGAAGGCGGCGCTGCGCGAGCTGATGCTGACCCTGAAGCCATCCGAGCTTGCGGTACCGCCCTCCGTTCTGAAGAATCTTCCGCCGCGCCCGTCGGGCTACGATTCGACCCGTGAGCTCTTTCCGCGCTACACAGGGCTGATGTTCGACGCCATCACACCAGCGATCGTTGCTGCGGACCTGACGATCTCGAATCTGCTTGAGAACGCTCGCGCGGCACGCGTTGTGGAGCAGCACGCCACCGACCCGTCACTCCCGGGGCTGAACGACGTGATCGCGGCCCTTATCGATGCTACGTTCAAGGCTCAGACAGCAACGGCGTACGAGGCGGAGATCGCACGCGCAACGCAACGTGTGCTCGTCGATAACCTGATGACGCTCGCCGCCAACGCGCCGATGGCTCAAGTCAGAGCGATGGCCACTCACGCGTTGAAAGGGCTGATGAATCCTCCGTCGACTCTGCCCATCGCGGAAACTCCGGAACGTTCCGCACACATGGCGCTCGTGAGCGCCGACATCAAGCGCTTTCTCGAACGGCCGATCGCACCGACGCCGCGGATCGAAGTCCCCGACATGCCCCCCGGCGCGCCGATCGGCGAACCGGCAATGGAGTGGCTGAGAAGGAGCGAACCCCTCTGCGGGCTGGAGAATTGGAGATAAAACCGAGAAAGGGAACAGATAACAGGAGAACGGGAGACGAGCAATAAACAGGAGAAGGGAGAAGACAAAACACACAGGTCTTCTCCACTGGTCGCTCTGGTCACCGTGCCAGCATCATGCGCCTGACTTCCTCGAACCAGTGCTGCACGAGGACGATCTCGCGAACACTCCCAGGGCTGGGACCGCGCAGCATCACGAAGTCGCCGGCCGGAAACACGTCGTATTCCGGACCCCAATAGGCGCTCCGACCATACTCTTCCCCACCCGCCGGTGCGAGACTCAACACGCGTGAGGGCGCGCCCAGTTTCAGCGTGCTGCCGTCCACCGACACCAGAGCCGACATCAACGTGCGCTCGCCCGACTGCGCACTCTCATAGAAAAGGGTCCTCCCGTCGCGGCTCCAGACCGGGCCCACTCCGCCGGAGGAGGACACGGGGATCGGCTCGCCGCTGGGGTAGCCGCGGACGTACACCTCCGATCGCCCGAGCTGGTCGACGACGTAGGCCAGCCACCGGCCGTCAGGCGAGAACTTCGGACTGTATTCGGAGGCCGTGGCGCTCGTGAGCCGCCGTGCCACCGGTTTCTCGCCGAGTGTCAGCAGCCAGATACTGAACTGACCGCCCTGTGCGCGCGAGAAGGCGAGCACCGCGCCGTCGGGCGAAAATGATTCAGGCCAGGGGGCGGCCCCACCATCATCGTTTCGAAAGACGAGGTGCTCCTGCCCGCCGAGGTCGTTGAGGTAGATGCCTGACGCCTCCGGGCGTCTCGCGTAGACGGCAATGGCCTTGCCATCTGGCCGCCAGACGGAATGCGACTCGGACCCGGCCTCCGTCAGCCTGGTCACGGTGCCGCGAAGGAGATCGTGCACGTGCACGGCGGTTTCGAATGCCGCGTCACCGCCAGACCGGGGCGATTCGAACGCCACACGCTGACCGTCGGGCGAGACGCGTGGCCGCCGGTTCGGACCGGCGGCCAGTCCGAAGGGCGTGAATACCCCGGCGCGGCCGACACGTCCCATCACGCGCGCTGTGGCGTCGGCTCTCGGGACATACGCGAGCGTGCCATTCGACGACACCGCCAGCTGCAGGATGGTCCCTTCCGAGTTCGCACCGTCCCGTCGGACGTCGTCGGAGACCGCCGCCGCAGGTCCGACGAGCGCCAGGCGTTTCGCGTCGATCGGCGCGACGAGCACCGCGTCGCCGCGCCTGAAGGCGAGGTGCCCTGTCGAAAGATACCGGCCATTAGAGGCGTTTTCGGTGATCACGCGACGCTCGCCCGACTGCACGATCACGGCCTCGAGCCGCGCATTGCGGAACTGACCGAACGACGTCGTGAAAACCACAGCGCCCGCCTGGGGCGCATAGGACCCGGGGTAGTGTCCCGTCTCTCCTTGCGCGACGTCGACGGAGGTGAGCGCTGTCGGCGAGCCGCCGTCGGCCGGCACCTGTTTCAAGCCGGCCGTTCCGGGCCCACCGAACACGATTGTGCCTGACGCGACCCACACGCCGAATGTCCATAGGCTGCCAGCGATCTTTTCGACGAGCGTCACGGGGTTGCCGCCGGAGAGCGCAATCTTCTTGAGTTCCCCGCTCGTCGTGAAAAACGCGACCGATTGTCCGTCTGGCGAAAAGAACGGCTGGTGAGCGAGAAACGTCCCGGGCAGATCGCGGATCGCGAGGCTGGCGAGTGAACGAACTCGAAGCTGAGTGCTCCGCTCGGCCGGAGCACCTGGGTTCGCACTGACGTAGGCGACCTGCGTGCCATCGGGCGAAATCGCGAGCGACTGATTCGGAAACCAAAAGAAGTCGACGGCGCGATCGGCCGGCAGGGCCAACGAGACGCGCTCCACTGCAGGCGGTGCCGGGCGACCGAACGTCTGCCACGCGAGGGTCGCCAGCGTGGCGCCCGCGACGAGACACACCGCGGCGCCCGCGACGAGCCAACCGATCGCGCGGCGGGGAGCGGCCGGGGTGGATGAGGACGCCGGCGCCAGCACGGACGCCTCGTTCAAGAGAAAGAGGGCCGTCGAGATGTCACCCACGCGCCGCCGGCGATCCTTCACGAGCGCGCGCTCGATGAGCAACCGAATGGGCCCAGGCAGATCGCCCGGAAGCGCGCGCCAGTCGGGGTCACCCTTGAGGACTGATGCGAGCGTGTCACTCACGTCGTCGCCCCCAAAGGCGCGGCGACCACTCAGCATCTCGTACAGCACGCAGCCAAAGGCCCAGACGTCCGCGCGTTTGTCGACACGCTGACCTTTGGCCTGCTCGGGCGCCATGTAGGCGGCCGTGCCGAGAATCAGGCCGAGCGCGGTGGCTGCCGGCGAGGTCAGCGTTGGGGAATCGGCGATGTTCGCACCGCTTCGGCTTGCGTCATCGCCTGTCGGCTTTGCCAGACCGAAATCCAGGACCTTTACGGTCCCGTCGTCGGTGATTTTGACGTTGGCCGGCTTCAGGTCGCGATGGATGATCCCGAGCTCGTGCGCGGCGGCAAGGGCCTCGGCGATCTGGCGCGCGATCGCCAGCGCATCCGAAAGCCCCAGCGGGCGGTCTGTCGTCGCGGCTGTTCCCTTCGCGCCCGCGATGAGCTCCGCCAGCGTCGCACCGCTGACGAGCTCCATGACGATGGCGGGTATGCGACCTGATTCCTCGATGCCGTAAATCTGCGCGATGTGCGGATGGTTGAGCGACGCAAGGACTTGTGCTTCGCGCTTGAAGCGCGCCAGGCGGTCCGCATCCTGCGCGAACCCGTCGGGCAGGACTTTGATCGCCACCTCGCGCCCGAGCTTCGTATCGCGGGCGCGGTAGACCTCGCCCATCCCGCCCGCGCCGAGGGCGGACAGGACCTCGTACGGGCCGAGACGCGCACCAGCGGACAGGGGCATGTGTTGAGGCTTTCTAGCGATGGAGCCCCTCACGGCAAAGAGGCAAGGCGCCGCCGTTCAACGCGTCATCCAGCTCTTTGCAGAGACTGCATGACCGTCCACGTTACCGTGCCGCAGGTGGATCGATGCTCTTGTTCGCGAGCGTGTACGGAACGTTTTGTTATGCGCTCTTACTCCGACCCTTTCTTTTTCGCGTGCACGGCGAACATGGCGCCCTGGGGATCTGTTCCCGTTGCAATCCAGTCGCCGCCGGGGACCTCCAGCGGTCCGTTTACGATTTGCCCGCCATTCGCTTTCGTCGCCTCGACGGCCCGCGGCACGTCGTCGACCATGACGTAGTGCAACCATGCGGGGGGACTGGGCATCTGGGCAGGCCTGTTGTACATCCCACCAAGCGGCGTGTCATGGCGCCCGTACATCTGGTAGACGCCCATCTCCCCCATGTCCATCGCGGATGTCTTGTGCCAGCCAAAGAGCGCTTCGTAGAAGCGAAAGGCTGCCGGCTGATCGTGCGTCGCCAGTTCGTGCCAGGAGAATTCGCCAGGCGCCGGAGGAGCTTCGGGTCCCTGAGACCTCGGGGCGGGCGTGAACACGGCGAACGTTGCACCCTGCGGATCGTTCAACACGGCGAACCGTCCGACGCCGGGAATGTCCTGGGGCGCCACGAGCGTCCTCGCTCCGAGGTTCACGCCCTGTTTGACCGTGGCGTCGACATCGGGCGAGGAAATGTAGGCGAGCCAGTGCGGCGGCGCGTCCGCGTCCTTCGGCAGCTGCATGATGCCGCCGATCGGAACGCTGCTGTTCGTCCACATCGTGTACGGTACGGGCCCCTGCCATTCCGTCGTTCCCCAACCGACCACCTTCGTGTAGAACTCGATTGCCTGTGCCGGATCGCTCGTCATCAGGTCGTGCCAGACGAATCGGCCGCGAGATTTCGTTTCGGACATCGATGCCTCCACCACAGAGATGAATCGCCATTATGCTGCGGCCATCCTCCGTTTCCCGGAACATGTGACGAACGGTGTGACCGTCGCAGGCGGCGAAGATCTCTTACATGTTCACCAGGACGTCCTCGCGCGATGAGGCCAATCCTGCGAAGGCGTGGGATTCAGGGGACGCAGAGTGTCGATACGAGCGCGTACAATGCTCCAGGATGAGAGATCTGACGCTCGCGCTCGTCGCAATTCTTGCCATTCCCGCTCATGCCGATCCCCTGGTGCACACGTTCTCCATCGTGGCTCGCGACCCGGCCACAGGTGAGATGGGCGTCGCCGTTCAGTCTCACTGGTTTTCAGTCGGCTCGGTCGTCACGTGGGCTGAAGCCGGAGTCGGCGCGGTCGCGACGCAGTCGTTCGTCGACCCCGGCTACGGTCCACGTGGGCTCGAGCGTATGCGGAAGGGAGTGGCTGCATCCGCGGCGCTCGATCAACTCGTCAAGGCCGACAACCAGCGCGACGGGCGGCAAGTCGCGATGATCGACGTATCCGGGCGCGTCTCGGCGTACACAGGCAAGTCCGCGATCGCGTCAGCGGGCCACAAGATCGGGGACGGCTACTCGGTCCAGGCGAACCTGATGGCCAACGATCGCGTGTGGCCCGCCATGGCTGCGGCGTACGAATCGACGAAGGGCGACCTCGCGGACCGATTGCTCGCCGCGCTCGATGCGGCTCAAGCCGCCGGTGGCGACATCCGCGGACGCCAGTCGGCAGCGATTCTCATCGTGAAAGGGAAGGGAACCGGACGTCCTTGGGTCGGCGCGGATCGCGTCTTCGATCTTCGAGTGGACGATCATCCGGA
Organism: Acidobacteriota bacterium; assembly: GCA_046727175.1. GTDB lineage: Bacteria > Acidobacteriota > Vicinamibacteria > Vicinamibacterales > 2-12-FULL-66-21 > JBKPCD01. The sequence continues at coordinate 10,282 of JBKPCD010000194.1, forward strand.
GCCGATCGCCGAACTGCGCCGACTCGTGCGCCTGCAGCGCGCGTACTCACACGCCAATCACGGTGACGAGTTGATGACCGAGAAGAAAGTCGACGAGGCGCTCGAGGAATACAAGGCCGCATCGAAGCTCGCGCCCGAGATACTCGAGCTCCCGTTCTGGCACGCGGTCACGTTGGCGTCCATCGGCCGGGAGAGCGAGGCTGTCCCGATTTTCAAAGCGGTGTTCGCAAAGGAGCCGATCTGGGCCGATCTTTTGCCGAAGCTGCCCGCGGCCGGTTTGTTTCCCAACGATCCAGCGTTGATCGACCGCATACGCGAGCTGCGATAGCTTGGGCGACAGAGCGAACGAGCGCACCGAGTGAGCCAACTGATCGCTAATCCCTGATCGACGGATCGATGAGTCACCGAATCGCGAGTCCGAATCGATTGAGCTCTCAACTCGCGGGCACGCTGTAAGTAGACACAGCAGATGCGGCAATCCCTCGATTAGGTGCGACAAGATTCAAGGATCCACGGATTCAAGGATTCACGGATTCGAGGATTCTAGGGATTCACGATCAGTGATTAGTGATCAGGGATTCAATCTTCCCACGAATCCACTCAAGACAGCAGGCAACCGCCGCCCTGCGAGGGCGCTCGTCACGTCAGCAGCGATCGAAGACGGCACGTCGGCCAACTGACGAACGTAATCTCCCTCCATCACCGCGATCGGGACGCCATTCCGGTACGTGATCCGCGTGCGGCTGATGGCCCTGATTCGGTCGCCGCTGGTCACGATACCAGTCAGATTCAGCGGATCGGCAGCGCTGATGGTAATGAGCGAGCCGTCAGGTTGCGTGCGGCGGACCTCCCGGAGGCGCTCGATCGCGTCAGGCAGCGCAAATTGCTCTCCTGACATCCCCGAGACGAAACGCCCACCGCGGATCTCTCCGCGAGCCTCGAGGCGGCGGTAAATTCGCGCGAGCGTGCGCCACGGCAGCGCGTTCGGCTCACGCGAGAGCAGACGCCGGAACATGACGCCGTACCGCCGGAGAAGCGCCCACGCCTGCACGTCGGCTGCCGCTTCGACGGCCGCCTCCGATCGAAGGCCACGGAGGATCGACCAACGACCGGATGTGAGCCGCGGCCTGACCTGTCCGCGTGTGCTCGACGAGGCCGGATGGGGACGTCGGCCGAGGGCTGCGGCCACACGGATGTCTCTCAATCCCGCGAAGCCGTCTGATGCCACGAGTCCCGCCGCAACGAGCTCGCCCAGCGCGCCACGCACTGCGTCGTCGGTGAGCGCGCAACTGACCGTCAGCTCGTGAAAGAACGACGCACCGCGCGTCCGCAACACCTCGAGCACGAGTTGTGCATTCAAGGTTAGCGCGATCGCATCAGGCCGGCTGCGATCGCCCGCAGCTCTGAGCGCCTGCCACGCCTCCTCGTGCTGTCGCAGGAACAAGGCGATCGGCGTTCCCCCGGCGAGCCTCGTCGGCGTCACCGACAATCTCGCCCATCCCACTTCGCCTGTGAGGCACAACATGTCCAGCATCGAGGGCTCGTAACGGTCCAGCCGCGCCGGAAGAACCGCGCGCTCCCACGCACGTGATGCAAGCTCGAATCCGTCGAGCGAAGCGATGACTGCCCTGAGTCCATCGATTCCTGACAAGCGACTCGACGGATGAACGTGTTGCCACACGAACAGGAATCGCATGAAGTCGGCGGGCGCGACCGGCTCGATCTCCGCCCGAAGCCTGTTGAGCGTATGGCGATGAATTCTCGCCAGCAGTCGTCGATCGCACCATTCGAGAACTGTCGGCGGTCGCGAATCGTCAATCGATGACCGCGGCGTGAAATGACCGCGAAGCGCGACGCCCTCGGATTCCAACGCAACGAGGGCGTCGTCGATCGCCGATTCGCTGACGCCTAGTGATTCGGCCAGCGCACCGGCGGTGGTTGGTCCGACGAGCGACAGCCGTCCGCGAATCATCTCGACAATCGCGTCCTGAGGCGTCCAGTTCCGTGTCCGGCGGGACGCCGGCACGGTGACGGCGGGATCAACGGACGCGTTCGCGTGAATCGCAAGGAGCTCCGAAAGCCGCTCGGCGGTCGTGGTCAGCGGCTGCGTCGATTCACTATGGACCGTAGTGGCCCGCCGGCTTTCGATTAGCCCATTCAGCAGTTCGGGACCGGTCTCGCGTATTTCATCCGCGGTGAGAAAGCCGACCGTGAGCAGGACGTCGTGGAGCTCGTCCGCATCGCGAGGGTCGGGTCGCTGCTCGTCGCGTACGCGCTCGATCGCTGCCGCGTCAAGCGCGCCGAGATCGTCTGCTGACGAGATGTCGCCGGCGCGCCGCGTCTGGACGGCGTGCGCCCGCCGCTCTTCGAGCGGCGCGTCATCGAGGAATGCATACGGGCGCGCGTTCAGGATCTCGTGGGCCAGCGGCGACGGTTCCGTGGTATCGCGGGCGACACAGCGGACGCCTCCGCCGTGAATGCGGTCGAGCGCCGCCGCGAGGCCGTCGAAGTCCATCGCCTCCTGGAGGCAATCGCGTACGGTCTGATTCACGAGCGGGTGATCAGGAATCTGACGATCGCCGGGAATGTTCTCGAGGCACGCTGCCGCATCCGGAAAGACCGCTGCCATCAGGTCATCAGCCAGCATGCGCTGCAACTGGGGTGGGACTTTCCTGCCTGCACGGTTCCGCGGAACGGCCAGCGAGATCGTCGCGTTCCACCGCCAGCGCGTTTGAAACACTGGTGCGTCCAGGAACGCCTGGACCAGAACGTCCCTCGCCGTTGCGGGATGGAGGTAGCGAAATACGTCCGCCAGCGGAAACGAGTGCTGCGGCCCGAGCGAAAGCAGCAGCGCATCCTCGGTCGCAGCGGCCTGCAGCTCGAAATTGAACTGACGGCAGAAGCGCTTCCGCAGCGCAAGCCCCCACGCCTTGTTGATGCGGCTGCCGAACGGCGCGTGCAGCACGAGCTGCATGCCGCCCGACTCGTCGAAGAACCGCTCGAGCACGAGCGTCTCCTGCGTAGGCAGCACGCCGAGCACCCGCCGGCCTTCGACGAGATACGTCGCGATCTGATCGGCTGCGTCGCGGCTGATGCCCGTTTCCCCAACCAACCAGTCGATGGCCCTGCTCGTGGCGTCTTCTTCGGCCGCTCCCGACAATGTGGCATCGACGGCCGCACGCAGATCGCTCACGGCGCGCGACAACTCGTCGCTCCGCGCGGGCGCCTCCCCCAGCCAGAACGGGATCGTCGGCGGTGCTCCCTTCGCGTCGGCGACGCGCACCACGCCCGCGCCGACCTGGAGGATCTGCCACGACGCGTTCCCGAGCTGGAAGATATCCCCCGCGATGCTCTCGATTGCGAAGTCTTCGTTGACCGTTCCGATGAACGTCTCTTCCGGATCGAGCAGGACGCGGTAGTCGGCGACTTCCGGAATTGCGCCTCCCGAGGTCAGCGCGAGAAGCCGCGACCCGCGACGCCCGCGCACCTTCGCATTCACCTCATTGCGGTGAACCAGCGCGGCGCGCCGTCCCCGTCGCGTCGTGAATCCGTCGGCGACCATCGCGAGCACTGACGTGAACTCCGCAGACGTGAGCGCCCGATAGGGCCAGGCCCGACGTACCAGCGCGAAGAGCTCCTCCTCGGAGTACTCGCAGCACGCGGACTCGGCGACGATGTGCTGCGCGAGCACATCGAGTGGCGCATCGTGCTCGACGACGGCATCCAGCTCGCCGTGGCGAATCGAACGAAGTATCGCCGCGCACTCGATGAGGTCGTCTCGCGATGCTGGAAAGACGCGGCCCTTCGGCGTTCCCGTCACCGTGTGGCCGGCCCGACCGACACGTTGCAGCAGCGTCGCGATCCGGTGCGGCGAGCCGATCTGGCAGACCAGGTCGATGTGGCCGATGTCAATCCCGAGCTCGAGAGACGCGGTTGCAACCAGAGCTTTGAGCCGTCCGCTCTTGAGCCGCGTCTCCGCATCGAGGCGCTTCTCTTTCGAGAGGCTTCCGTGATGCGCGGTGACGACCTCTTCGTCGAAGCGGTCGCTCAGCTCTCGTGCCAGGCGCTCCGCCATGCGTCTCGTGTTCACGAAAACGATCGTCGTTCTGTGCGATGCGATCAGCGCGGTCAGCCGCTCGTAATACTCCTCCCAGACCTCGTGTGACATGACCGCATCGAGCGGCGACCTCGGTATCTCGAGCGCGAGATCGATCGCGCGGCGATGGCCTTCGTCGACGACGAGCGGCGACTCCCCCGCGCCGACGAGGAACCGGCCGACGTCCTCGATCGGCTTCTGGGTTGCCGACAGGCCGATCCTCAGAAGCGGACACTCCGCAACGTGCTGCAGCCGTTCGAGAGTGATCGCAAGGTGCGCCCCGCGCCGGGTTCCAATTACCGCATGAATCTCGTCGACGATCACCGTCCGCGCCGTCTTCAGGATTTCACGGCTGCGTTCCGCCGTCAGCAGCAGATAGAGCGACTCGGGCGTCGTCACGAGAATGTGCGGCGGGGTGCGCACCATCGCGGCGCGTTCGCTCTGGGTCGTGTCGCCGGTCCGAACGGCCGCTGTGATGCGAGGCACGTCCACGCCGAGCTCGTCGGCAATTCGCCGTATCCCGCGACGGGGCTCCGCCAGGTTCTTGTGAATGTCGGTACTCAGCGCTTTCAGCGGCGAAACGTAGACGACGCGCACCTCGTCAGGCAACGGACCGGCGAGTCCCTCGACGACCAGGTCGTCGAGGGCCGTGAGAAACGCCGCGAGCGTCTTGCCCGAGCCGGTCGGCGCCGAAATCAACGTGTGGCGCCGCTCCCGGATCGCGGCCCAGCCCTTGCGCTGCGCGACCGTGGGCTCGCCAAGCGTCTCTGAAAACCAGCGCGCGATGATGGGGTGAAAGAGATGGAGAGACATGAGGTTGGATCCGGAACGATTCTTCTAACGATATCGCATCACGGCCCTCCATGGAGGAGACGGCGCTCACGGACAAAACGTCCACCACGGAGCCACGAAGGCATGACCGCGGCCTTGCTTCCGGATGCGTTGTGGGATCTTGTCGACGGTTCTTGCCGATCCGATCACGGCGGCCAAGGGAGGGCGGCCGTCTCTGATCGCATCCCGCCCATATAATTAACAGCGTTTGGCCCTCACCCCCGGCACACGCCTTGGCCCGTACGAGATCGTTTCTGCCCTGGGCGCCGGCGGAATGGGCGAGGTGTACCGGGCGCGCGACACAAGGCTCGGCCGCGATGTGGCGATCAAAGTCCTGCCCGACACGGTTGCGTCCGACCCGGACCGCCGTGCTCGCTTCGAGCGGGAGACGAAAGCCGTCGCTGCGCTCTCGCACCCCAACATCCTGGCGATCTTCGATACCGGCATTCATGAGGGGCAACTCTTCGCGGTTACGGAACTGCTCCAGGGTCATACGCTCCGGGATCGACTGGCAAGCGTCCGCGGCCTGCGCGAGGAGAGCGAGTCTTCGAGCGCCGGAGCGCGCGCGCGTGGGGATGGGACCCCACGCGCAGGAACAGACGCTGCTCTTTCGGCGCGCAAGGCGATAGAGATCTCGGCGCCGATCGCGCGCGGTCTCGCCGCCGCGCACGCGAAGGGACTGGTCCACCGTGATCTGAAACCTGAAAACGTCTTTTTGCTCGAGGACGGGCAGGTCAAGATTCTCGACTTCGGTCTGGTGCGCCAGGTCGGGCCGGAGACCGCGTCAGGGACAACGGAGACCTTCGCCCGCACGGACGCCGGCGTCGTGATGGGCACGATCGGGTACATGGCGCCCGAGCAGGTGCGCGGGCAGACGGTCGACGGGCGCACCGACATCTTCGCCCTCGGCGCGGTACTCTACGAAATGCTGTCGGGCCGCCGCGCGTTCCAGGGCGAAACGGCCGCCGATTCGATGACGGCGGTTCTCAGTCACGATCCACCCGACCTGGCCGGTGTCGCGACGGATCTGCCGCCAGCGCTCGATCGGATCGTTCGTCACTGCCTCGAGAAGAATCCCACCGAGCGTTTCCAGAGCGCGCGCGACGTGGCGTTTGCGCTTGAATCGCTCTCGGGATCCGCAGGCGTGTCGTCGGGACCCGCGCCGGTGTCCATCCCGATGCGGTCGCGCCGGCTGGCGTCGGCCTGGATCGCCGGCAGTGCGATTGGGATCGGTCTTCTTGCCGCCGGCTGGTTCGGTGGACGTACCGTTGTGCCGTCGACGGCGTCGACAACCGCAACGTGGGTCTCGCTCGCGGCCCCACACGGCCGCTTTGCGGGGTTCCCCGCACCGGCCATTTCGCCCGATGGCACCCAGGTCGCGTTCTGGGCGCCAGACGAACGGGGCCGCGTCATGTTGTGGTACCGGCGATTCGACGTTCCGGATGCGCGAGTGCTTCCCGGCACCGAGATCAATGGAGACCCGTATCAGGCATTCTGGGCACCCGACGGAAGGGCGCTCGCCTTCTTCGCGGACGGCAAACTGAAACGCATCGCGCTCGACGGCGGACCGCCACAGCAGCTTGCGGACGCCACCCATCCGCGCGGCGGATCGTGGAGCCGCGAGGGCCGGATGCTGTTCCTGCCGGTCTCAGGAGGACCGGTCTACACCATTCCACCGGGCGGCGGCACCGCCACCGTCGTCCCCATCGTCGATCCCGATCATCAGCCGCTGCAGTATCCCTCGGTTCTGCCGGACGGCAGGCATTTCCTGATGTCATCCGCGAATGGCGGCGTCTTCCTGTGCAGCCTGGATAACCCCGCGATCCGCAAGGTCTCCGACGTCCGTTCGCGCGTGGAATACTCGGCCGGGCGTCTGTTCTTCGAGCAGGACGGCGGCCTCTACGCGCAGCCGTTCGACATTTCCCGCTTCGAGGCGTCCGGTGCACCCGTTCGCATATCCGACCGGATCGGCTACAGCTCCGGCTTCGGGTCGTCCATCGACCGAGCCTTCTCGGTCTCCGCGACTGGCAGGCTCGTGTTCGCGCAGGGTACATGGCAACCGCCGATGCAGTTAATCTGGTTCGATCGATCGGGCCGACTGATCGAGCGCCTCGACCAGGTCGCGGAATCGCTCGGCGCCGTGCTGTCGCCCGATCGGATGCGGGCGCTCGTCGAGCGCCATGATCCCAAGACGAATTTCACCGGCCCCTGGGTCGTCGATTTCACTACAGGTACTCAAGCACGGATCGCGAGCAACCAGGTCGAGTCCATGGAACTGACGCCGCTCTGGTCGACCGACGAGACGCGGGTCTTCTTTTCCACGCAGCGTGGCATCTTTGCGCGGGAGGTCCGAGGCGGACAAGTCGTGCCCCTTCTCGCCCAGGATCGCACGGTATGGTTGGACGATCGTTCCAGGGACGGCAAGTTCCTGGTATTCGAGAAAGGCGACCCCGTGACGCAGGAGGACATCTGGGTCGCCACGCTCGGGTCGCCGCCCACCGCCCGACCCTTCGCCGCGACAAATTACACCGAGGGCCAGGCAGTGCTGTCGCCAGACGGACGCGCCATCGCGTACGTCTCGGACGAGAGCGGGCGCGCCGAAGTGTACGTCGACAGCTTCCCCGAGCCGCAGACGAAGCGGCCCGTGTCGGTCGGCGGCGGCGTCCGGCCGGAGTGGCGTCCGGACGGCCGTGAGCTGTACTACCTCGGCCCGGACCGCGCGTTGATAGCCGTCGCAGTTGAAACGACGGCTCCGATCAACATGGGACGACCCATCAAACTCTTCCAGATGGTCCCCGTCGGCTGGAATATCAACCGGCATCAATATCAGCCGAGCGCGAACGGCGACCGCTTTCTGGTCAACGCGCGCGTGCCGACCGACGGCGATTCGGCGGTGACCGTGCTCCTGAACTGGCCGGCCGTTCTCGGGAAGTAGACTCCCCGCAGCAATAAGTCCTCAGGAAGAGTGGTCGGGGCCGCCAGCGACCCGCACTCTTTCCGCAGGTTTTCCCAATTCCAGATCGCGGACGCCACCTCGTTCGGCAACGGGAATCCGAGCTGATGGGCGAGCATACATACCTGCCAGCGATGGTGGGCTTCGTGAGACAGCCTGTAGCAGCATTCCACGCCAATCGGCCATAGCCGAGCCCAGCCGTCTTGCGAAACTTCTCGACGCGGCATCTACCACCGCAGTTAACTCCTCGAAAGTTCGTTCTGTGTTTACTTATCCGCCAGGAGCTTTGTTACAGGCTCTTGGAGATCTCCGTGAGCTCCGTGCCTCCGCGGTGAAAGATCCGTCCGTGATCTCTGTCTCCTCCGAGATCGGTGTGATCGCCCGCGCCAGCGTGGCCTGATCGATGTTGCCGCCGCTCATCACGCACACCACCTTCCTGTTCGCGAGCCGATCGCACAGCTTCACCGCAGCCGCAAGCGCCGCGCCGCCTGCACCTTCGGCGAGGTTATGCGTCGCTCGTAGTGCCAGCCGGATACCTTCGATCAGCTCCTCTTCGGTCAGCGTGACAACGTCGTCGAGATACTGTTTGAGGATGCCGAACGTCAGATCGAACGTCACGCGCGTGGCCATGCCCTCGGCGAACGTGGCGGCTTTCTTCCCCTCGACACGGGTCCCGGTGCGCCACGATCGCGCGAACGCGTCAGCGCCGGCAGCCTGCACGCCAATGACCTTCGCCTTGCTGCCGGTCCACGTCCTGACGAGGGCGCATCCGCATGCGCCGCTGCCTCCGCCGATTGGCACAAGAATCACATCGACATCCGGCAATTCCTCGAAAATCTCCAGCGCGTACGTCGCGACGCCGGTAATCAGGTGTGGCTCGTTTGCGGAGTGAACGTACCGGAGACCCTTCTCCTTGTATGTTCGCTCGACCATCTCGCGCGCCTCGTCGAAGTCACGCCCGTGTTCGACGACGGTCGAGCCCAGCGCACGCATCGCGGCGTTCTTGTCGGGATTGTTTCCGATTGGCACGACAATCGTGCAGGGGACGCGTTCGGTCCGACACGCCATCGCAATCGATTGCCCGTGATTGCCGGTGCTCGCCGTGATTACGCCGCGTCGCTCGGTGTCGTTCAACCTGCTGATCAGATTCAACCCACCGCGGACCTTGAATGCGCCGGTGGGATTGTGGTTCTCGTGTTTCACCCACACGTCGAGACCGGTTTCGGCCTGCAGTGCGGCGTGCTGCAGCAGCGGCGTCGGCCGGAGCGTCCGATACACGATCGCACGCGCGGCAAATACATCACCCAGATTCAGCGTCGCGTGCACGGCGGACCTCACTAACGTGCAGTCAACGTCACCTTGTCGATTTCGATGCAACCATCGCCACCGCTCGAAGAGATGACGAGGGTGTGATTCCCGCGCGTCAGCGTAGACGTGCCCACGAGATCCGTCTCGAACACGCTCCAGCCCTCGCCATCGTCGCCGGTATCCCGTGCTTCGAATGCGCCGACCGCGACGTCGTCAAGGCTCACGCGGATCGTTTCGGTTTCACCGATGTTGTCGTTCGAGTAGGTGACGGCGATGGCGTACTCCGCCTGCGAGGCTGCAACGGAGAACGTCCACTGCCTGCGCTCGCCGGGAGCGAGGTGAATCGTCACACCGCCGGACGCCTTGGGACGCTGCATCACTTCGCCCTGTCCGCTCCCCGCCTCGGCCTCGAGCGACAGGGACTGTGCCACGGCAGGCTCCGGCGTGGAAGGCTGCCCCGGCAGGGTCTGATCGCTGCACGCGGTGAGGAGCACGAACGGAATGACTGCGGCGTGTCGCATGACCACCTGACCCGAATCCGGAGGCGGTCATTTTACCAAGGTGTGTGCGATGCAATGGTGTCCATGATGCCGATGGTTCACCAAGACGGTCGCTGGCGTGGTCGGACGCGTTCCTCACCGATCGTTCATCACATTGATCGTCCAGATTGGATCGGGGCGAGCCACGTCTGCGAGAGTCTTCGGACCATATTCGGTCGGCAACGTCGTGAAGGGCTTTCGACGATCGAACGCGGATGATTCGCGCTTTCGATTGGCGCTCAGCAAGCCGCCGGCGACGCCTCCCGCGAGGGCGCCCACGAGTGCGCTCGTCCAGACCTTGCGATCGCTGTTGACCGAATCGTCGAACTTGTTCAGGCCCAGGAACAGCCCGGCGCCAAACCCCGCGCCGGCGCCAACGATCGTCCACACAACCCGTCTCGTCGCCGATCGCGAGCTCGCCGAACTCTTTGTCTGCGCAAACGCGGCACTTTCCGCGATGATCCATGCGACGAGCATCACTCCGATAATCCTGCGAAGCATTTCGGACCTCCACTCCGTTCAGTAAGGCGCAGAGCGCTGTGGTTTCGGCTCGGGCGTCAGACCGTTTCACGTCTTCTCGAGGCCGCTTCGTGCCAAAACGCTGGGCGCGCGGCTGATCCATGCGCACAGTCCCGTATCGGAGGCTCGGTGATGCGTACGCTCAAAATGCTCGGCACGGCAGGTTTATGGGCCATCCAGGTCCTCGCGGCTCTGGCGTTCATTCTGATCGGGGTTGCGAAGTTCGGGGATCCATCGTGGGCGCGAAGCTTCGCCCGTTGGGGATATCCACCGGGGTTCTACATGGTGATTGGCGCGGCCGAAGCACTAGGCGGTGTGTGCCTGCTCCTGCCACGCATCACCTCGTACGCGGCCGTTCTGCTGGGCTTAATCATGATCGGGGCGTCGACGACGCATTTCGTTCATCACGAGATGGCTCGTGTGACCCCGCCGTTGATGTATCTTGCGCTCGTGACGATCGTCGGTCTGGGCCGATGGCGCTCGGCCGTCCCGCTGAAACGAATGCGCCGCCCCGCGCGTCCAGTACAGCCGGTGTGAGTCGGCCGGCAGGAACTGGTGATCGAGAACAGGATCCGCGTCGGCCGGATATGGCTCGTCGCTGGAGCGAGCTTCACTGCAGCGGCCCTGCTCTTCACGAGCCAGGTCTGGATTGATTTCGCGTACGCGGGCCGCCGACTGTCCTGGGGCCTTGCGCTGATCGTCGCACTGATCGACTGGGAACTGTGGGCGCTCCTCTCGCCCATCGTCGTGTGGCTGGCGCTTCGCTTCCGTTTCAGCCGGGATCGGTGGGCGGCTGCCACGGCGATTCACGTCCCCAGCGGCATCGTCGTCGGAGCCGTCAAGCTGACGCTCGAAGCGATGCTTACTCGGCTGGTGCTCGGTTACGGCCGGACGCCGTTCTCGTTCCTCAAGATCGATCTGACGCTGCTCACGTATTGGTTGATTGTGGCAGTCACGCATGTGTCCGGTCACTATCGAGAGGCCAGAGAGCGCGAGCGCCGCGCGCTGCAGCTCGAATCATCGCTTGCCCGCGCGCAAGTTGAAGCACTGAAGATGCAGCTCCATCCCCACTTCCTCTTCAACACGCTCAACACGATCGCAGGCCTCATGCGCGAAGATGTCGAAGCGGCCGACCGCATGCTCGCAAAGCTGGCCGAGCTCCTGCGACGAACGTTCGAAACAGCAGATATCCAGGAGCTGCCGCTCGCGCGTGAGCTCGAGTTCCTCGATGACTATCTGTCGATCCAGCAGGCCCGCTTCGGCCAGCGCCTTCAGCTTTCGATCGAAGTACAGGAGCTGACCCGCCCCGTCCTGGTGCCAACCCTGATCCTGCAGCCGCTGGTTGAAAACGCGATCCGTCACGGCATCGCTGTTCGACCAGGCCCCGGACGCGTGGGCATTCAGTCCGAGTGTCGAGGCGATCGCCTCGTCATCAACGTCACGAATGACGGGCTACCGCTCCCATTGACCATTCGCGAAGGATTCGGTATCCGAAACATCCGGTCCCGCCTGCAGGCGCTCTACGGCGAGGACGCGAGCTTCCAGTTGCATCCGCACCCGAGCGGCGGCGCGATCGCCGTGCTCGACCTTCCGGCGCGGCATCCCGTGGCAGAGAGCTGACGTGCGAGCAATCGTTGTCGACGATGAGCCGGTTGCGCGGCGGCGGCTGCGCACGCTTTTGCAGCGCGAGGAGGGCGTGGAGATCGTCGCCGAATGCGAGGACGGCACGGGCGCGATCGAGGCGATCCGGAGATTGCGACCGGACGTGGTGTTCCTCGATGTTCAGATGCCTGGCTTCGACGGCTTCGACGTCATCGAAGCGCTCGCGCCATCCGAACATCCCGCGATCGTGTTCGTGACCGCGTACGATCGGTACGCCGTCCGGGCATTCGAGGTGCACGCGGTCGACTATCTTCTGAAGCCGTTCGAACGCGAGCGCCTGCGGAAGACGCTCGGTCGCCTCGGCGAGCACCGCGACAGCCATGAAGCGTCGCGGCGGTTGCAGGCGGCGGTCGAGAGCGTCCTCACACACCGCCCGCTGCGCCGAGTCGTCGTAAGGACACCCGGACGCGTCTACGCGGTGCGCGTCGAGGAGATCGATTCGATCCACGCCGCAGGGCATTACCTCGAGCTGCAGACTGCGACAGCCACTCACTTGATCCGGGAATCGATGACTGATCTCGAGGCGCGCCTGGATCCTGCGCGCTTTGTGCGGATTCATCGATCGATGATCGTCAACGTCGACCGGATTCGCGAACTGCAGCCGACCTTCCACGGAGAATTCATCGTCTTACTCCACAGCGGCCGGCGTCTGCGGTGCAGCCGAACGTATGCCGAGAAGCTCACGACCCTGTGGGGATCGTAAGCCGCGCATTTCGCCTACGAGGAGCTATTTCGGCGCGGCGCACGTGAAGTTCGCGGCGTCGTCCACGCTGCCGCTGCCGTTGTACTTCGCGGTCATCGGGTACACGCAGAGCGGACGCGATCGGACTGGTTTGCCTTCCTGGCGCAGTGTGGAAACCAGCCGATCGGGTGCCGTTCCGTGTTCGACCCAATCGACGAGTGGCGTGATTGAATCGAACTGCGATGGTCCGAGTCCGCCGGTGCAGTGCAGAACGCCGGGCAGCATGAACAACCGGAAGAACTCATCGGTCCGGCTTCCCATCGTCTGTCGCATCTGCTCGTAATAGTTGACGCCCATCATTGGATTCAGCGCCGGATCCGCCCATCCGGAATACATCAGTATCTTGCCGCCGCGCGCGTGAAACCGCGTCAGGTCCGGGTCCTTCGCGTTGAGAAGCGTCCCGATCCTGGTGAGCTTGTCGATGTCGCGGTCGGGATCGAACTCGCGCCAATCGATTGGTGTGCCTGGCGTCACCATCTCCTTGAAGAAGCTCTCCATGAATTGCGAGGAGATCGTCGGCTGCTGCCCGTCGCCGATAATCCAGGGGATCCATCCGCTGCGCTGGCCCGCCGGCGTCTGCACGACGGCTTCACCGCCGACTGGGAAGCCGGGGAAGATCGCGACGCCCTTCGAGCTCACGCCCCCGTAGACGGTTCGCAAGGCCTTGACTTGCGCGTCTGTCAGGCATGCCCCACCGTCGGTTGACGTCGTGCACTGAGGAACATCCGTTGCGGGATCGAACTGACACCGGCGAGGATCCGTAATCAGTCCATCCTTGAGTCCGTCGGCCGCATCACACTTCGCATAGATCTTCTCACTCAGCATGCCGACCTTTTCCGCCGAGAGGCCGGCGCTTGCGAGCGCGCGATTGAACGCCACGTAGTGCACCATCGTGCCGGTGAAATCGAGCACGGGCGCGCCTACCACGATGCCGTCGAAGTCGTCCGGGAAGCGCTGAGCGGAGATGAGACCCTGACGCCCGCCTGTCGAGCACCCGACGAAGTACGACTTGGCAGCTGCTGAATCGTAGTACGCGCGGATGAGGGTCTTCGCAGTCAGCGCCGTCACGTGTACGGCGCGGTACGCATAATCGACCAGCTTCTGCGGACTGCCTGCAAACGTGGCCAGTGGCTCGCGCGCCGCCTCGTGACCCGTGTTGGTGCTCGCGACCGCGAACCCTCGTTTGATCGCGTTGTTCCGCGTGTTCACGCGCCCACCTGACGAGAGCGACTCTCCCGCAAACCCGCCGTTGCCGAACATGTACAGCCGCCCATTCCAGTCCTTTGGCAGCGCGACCTCGAAGCGCACCTCCGGCATGATCAAGCCTTGCACAAGACAGAATTCCGGCACGTCTCCCTGCGCAGGGATGATGGAAGCCGTATCGACGGCGAAGTCGTACCCTGTCAGCGACCGCAGTTGTACGCAGGCTGTCGACGGGGCGCGCCCCTTCGGCGATTCTTTCCAGTTTTCGAATTGACCGACCTGCGCGCGCGCATTGGCGCCCAGGAGCATGGCAGACAACGCGATCGCGGACCGGACTCGGTTCTTCCCGGTTACAGAAATCTCCATTGCTGCTTCCTTGTCACCATCGGGCGGATGATACTTCAGGCTGGGAACGAAGGTGCCAGTTACTCCCAAGGCTGCTTGGACCGATGGCGCGTCTAAACAATCAGGATGAGACGTCCGCTTTTCCTGCTCGCGCTGGTTCTCGCGATCGTTCTTGGCGGCCAGCTTTCGGGTGCCGGGCCTCTCAGGGCCGCCCAAAATCGGCCAGTGGCCCCGATCGATCGGGAGGCGCGGCTCATCGCGGCCCTGAACGATTGCCTGCAGGAACGGTTCCGCGATGTGGACGAGCGCCTTGGCATCCGTCGAATAATCACGATCGGCGAGACTCCGCACCGCTTCAAGCCCGAGAATGTTCGCGAGCTGTCCGCCGTCGACGAACTGGAGCGCGCGCGACTCCGCCTCGTGCTGTATTTATCGGGGCGACGAGTGCTTCGCGTGAAGACGGATGCGCTGAAGGCCGAGCCAGGATCACTGTGGGCCTTCATAAAGGGGCCAGTGCTCGTCACGTCAGTTGATCCTGAACGAACTGCCGTCGATGACTTCGGCGGCGATCCGCCGCCCGCACCCGCGCTGCTGCTCGATGAAAGTCAGCGTGCACTGGTGGCCTTCAAGCACGCCGACTCGCACGATTTCGTCGTCGGGCGCTGGAAGTTCGTCGCGCTTCCGGTCCGCGCGAGCGAGGCGGCCTGCCTGAATTGCCACCGCGACGAGCACGCCACCATGACGTCGAGCCCCACACCGTCTGGCACTCCGCTTCGCATCGGCGATGCCTTGGGGGCGGTGCTCTACGGATATCAGCCGAAGAACTGAGCGCTACGAGCGTTCAATCTCGTAATGTCGCGACTGCAAGACGGTGTTACCATGCGGCACCGCGAAACGGAGGCCCGTCATGCGTAACGTCATCTCGGTCGTCGCGTGCGTTTCGATCCTGGAAATGTGGGCGCTCGCGCAAGGCGAACGCCCCCTGCTGCTTCGGAACCCCACCGTCAGCCGGACGCAGATCGTCTTCAGCTTTGCCGGGGACCTCTGGATCGTCGCCCGCGGCGGCGGAGACGCTCGCCGGCTGACGAGCGGGATCGGCAAGGAGACCGACCCGTTCTTTTCGCCGGACGGAACGCAGGTGGCGTTCAGTGGCGAGTATGACGGTAACCAGGACGTCTACGTCGTCCCGACCACGGGAGGCGTGCCGAAGCGTCTGACGTATCACCCCGCTGCTGACACAGTCACCGGGTGGACACCGGACGGCCGGAACATTACGTTCGTGTCCACGCGCTCCAGCTACTACCACTTTGCCGATCAGATGTTCACGGTTCCGGCGACAGGCGGATTCGCGGTGCTGGTGCCGCTCCCGATCGTCGAGCAGGCGTCGTACTCTCCCGACGCCTCACGCCTCGCCTACGTTCCGCATCCGCGCTGGCAGCCAGCGTGGAAGCGGTACCGCGGCGGGCAGACGACCCCCATCTGGATTGCGAACGTCGCCGATTCGAAGATCGAACGAATCGCGCGGGAGAATTCGAACGACTTCAACCCGATGTGGCTGGGCAACTCGATCTATTTCCTGTCGGATCGGAATGGTCCCGTGAGCCTCTTCGCGTACGACCTGAGCACGAAACAAATCACCGAGGCGGTCAAGAATGACGGCCTCGACTTCAAGTCCGCCTCGGCGGGGCCGGACGCCATTGTCATCGAGCAGTTCGGCGCGCTCAAGCTGTTCGACATCGCGTCCCGCCAGATTCAGCCCGTTCGCGTGAACCTCGCGGGAGATTTTCCCGAGCTCCGGACGCAGTTCATGAAAGTGGACCCCAAGCGCATCAACAATTTCGGCGTATCTCCCTCCGGCGTTCGCGCGGTAATGGAGGCCTGGGGAGAGATCTTCACCGTTCCGGTCGAAAAGGGGGATGTCCGTAACCTCACCCACAGCCCCGCCGTGGCCGAGCGCGATCCCGCCTGGTCACCCGACGGGAAATGGATCGCGTGCTTCTCCGACGCTTCGGGCGAATACGGCCTCGAGATCCGCGATCAGACTGGAACCGGCGAGGCGAAGAAGATCGCGCTGGAGCCGTCCTTCTACTACACGCCGGTATGGTCGCCTGATTCGACGCGGATCGCGTTCAGCGACAAGCGCCTCAATCTGTGGTACGTGGACATCGCGAAAGGAACGCCCGTGAAGGTGGATTCGGATTATTACGAGGGGGCATCGTTCAACGCTGCCTGGGCGCCCGACAGCAAATGGCTGACGTACACGAAACAGCTGCCCAACCACCTGCACGCGGTCGTCATTTATTCGATCGAGCAGAAGAAGACGTTCCAGGTCACCGACGGGATGAGCGACGCGCTTTATCCGATATTCGACCGCAACGGGAAGTATCTGTACTTCACCGCCAGTACCGATATCGGGCTCTCCGCCGTCGGCTTCGATATGTCGAGCAACGAGCACCCGATCACGCGGAGCGCCTACGTGGTGGTGCTCGACAAGGAACTGCCGTCGCCGCTGGCGCCAGAAAGCGATGAGGAAAAGATCGGCCGGGAAAAGGGGGCGACGGACACGGATAAGAAGGACGACAAGCCGAAGGATGACAAGGCGAAGGACGACAAGCCGAAGGATGACAAGGCGAAGGATGACAAGACCAAGGACGAGAAGCCAAAGGATGACAAGGCGAAGGAGAAACCGGTCACGGTGAAAATCGATCCCGCTGGAATCGGGCAGCGAATCCTTGCCCTGCCTATACTTGCGCGCAACTACGTGAACATGCTGCCAGGAAAGACCGGCATTCTCTACCTCGCCGAGGCGCCGCTCGTCGTTCGCGAGAGCGACTTCGAGAACCTGAAAGTGACGGTCCAGAGATTCGATCTCAGCAAGCGCAAGGTCGAAAAGTTCCTGGACGATGTCAACGGCTTCGCCGTGTCGTTCGATGGCGAAAAAATCCTGTATCGCAAGAAGGACCAGTGGACGATTGCGGGCACCGCGGAGCCTCCGGTTCCCGAAGCCAAGCCGAAGCCGGGCGAAGGACCGCTGAAACTCGACGGCATGGAGCTTCGCATCGAACCCGTCGCCCTCTGGAAACAGATGTTTCACGAGGCGTGGAGGATCCAGCGGGACTTCTTCTACGACCCGCGGCATCACGGACTCGACCTGGCGAAGGTCGAGAAGAAATACGAACCGTATCTCGACGGCCTGGCCTCGCGCGACGATCTCAACTACCTACTCGAAGAATCGCTCGGCGAGATGACCGTCGGCCACATGTTCATCGGCGGCGGGGAACAACCGCAGCCGAAGAAGTTCAAAGGTGGTCTGCTCGGCGCGGACTACGCGCTCGAGAACGGCCGCTATCGCATCACGCGTGTCTACAACGGCGAGAACTGGAATCCGGGTCTGCAGGCGCCGCTCACGCAGCCGGGCGTCAACGTGACGGCCGGCGAGTACATCCTCGCGGTCGCCGGACGGGAGTTGACGGCGGCAGACGACATCTACGCGTTCTTCGAGCAGACGGCGGGGCGACAAGTGATCGTCAGGGTTGGCCCGAATCCTGACGGGACGCGGGCGCGCGACGTGACCGTCGTGCCGGTCGAGAGCGAACAGAATCTGCGCCGTCTGGCGTGGATCGAAGGCAATCGCCGCAAGGTCGACGAGATGACCGGCGGCCGCGTGGCGTACGTGTATCTGCCGAACACCGCCGGCGCCGGCTACAGCAATTTCAATCGCTACTACTTCGCGCAGGTCGGCAAACAGGCGGCCATCATCGACGAGCGGTTCAACGAAGGCGGCCAGCTGGCCGACTACATCGTCGATCAGCTGCATCGCCCGTTGATGAGCAAGGTCGCCACACGCGAGGGGGCGGACTGGTCGAGCCCGTCAGGATCAATCTACGGTCCGAAGGTAATGATCATCAACGAAATGGCGGGGTCGGGCGGCGACGCGCTGCCGTGGTATTTCCGCAAGCAGAAAATCGGGCCGCTCGTTGGCAAGCGAACCTGGGGCGGCTTGATTGGAATCGGCGGCTATCCTGAGCTGATCGACGGCGGCAACATCACGTCGCCGCGATGGGCGCTCTACGGCCTCGACGGTGAATGGGAAGTCGAGAACGTCGGCATCGCACCGGACATCGACGTCGATCTCGATCCCGCGGCGGTGCGGCAGGGGCACGACCCACAACTCGAGAAGGCAGTCGAAGTAGTCCTGCGTCTCCTCGCGGAGCGTCCGCAGCCGGAATACAAGCGACCGACGTACCCCAATTACC